>DGSB01000016.1:0-18066 GCA_002390045.1 Fibrobacter sp. UBA4373 | reverse complement strand
GAATTCCAGTACGTCGCCCCGAACGCAGCTGACGCCCGCGTCAAAATTTCGGAAGGCATCACCGGCTACGTGATCGAAGACAAGACGCTTCCGCTCATTCACTTCAACATCTTCTTTGACGAACCTTATGTGAATGATCAAATTCAAAACGAAGCGGCTCACGAGCTTCTGTCGGCGATGTTCCGTCGTGGCGGTTCAAAAAAGCTTTCCCCGCAAGCGCTGGATGATTCCCTGGAATATATTGCCGCTTCCCTTGCAGGATCGGTCGGCACATTTACGAGCGTGATTAGCGTGGAATGCATGACCAAGGATTTTCCTCAAATGCTCTCGCTCGCCAAGGAAGTGTTCCTTTCCCCGGCTTTTGACGAAAAGGCTCTGGAAATCCAAAAAGCCAATGCAGCAAACGCCTACGAACATCGCTTTGACAACCCTTCGGCAGTCCTTTCGGCTTTAGAAGAATACACCAATTACGAGCCGAATCCGCGCCTTTGGAATGCGACTGCGGAAGAATTCCGCAAAGTCAAACGTGAGGATCTGGTGAAGCTTGCCGAGGGACGTTTCCAAAGCGGAAAAATCATCTTTGCCATCGCTGGAGACTTTAGCAAGGATTCCATGGTGACAGAACTCAAAAAATATTTTGACACTTGGCCTTCCGGAGTCCAGAACGGAGCCAAAGTTCCTCCGCTCAAGCCTAAGAACAAAACCGGCATTTATCTTGTCGATAAAGACATTACCCAGGCGAACATTTCTTTGATGGCGCCTTTCGTCAAACGTCCTCACAAGGACTATTATCCGACAGCCGTCGCGAGCTTTATCCTTGGCGGAGGAAGTTTTTCTTCGCGCCTCATGACACGCGTTCGTTCCGATAACGGACTTGCTTACAGCATTCACAGCCGTGCCGAAAATGATTACCGAGACGAAGCCTTTGTCACCATCCATTTGCAGACAAAAGTCGAAAGCGCCGCACTCGCCTTAAAGCTCATCCGTGAAGAAATCGAAAAGCTCCAAAAAGAAGGCCCGACCGACGAAGAGCTCGCCCATGCGAAAAAGACGCTCATCGAAAGCCTGCCCAGCCTCTTTGATACGCCGGCAAATTCCACGATCCTCTTCGCCCGCGATCAGCTTCTCGGAAAAAAAGATTCTCATTACATCGACTATGTAAACGAAATCAACGCCGTAACCAAAGATCAGGTCAAGGAAATGATCGCCAAGTATTTCGACCCGAACAAGATGACGACAAGCATCGTCGGTCCTGCGGAAAAATTGAAAGACGTTGGATCCTTCACCCAAATTCCCATCGACAGTCTTGACGTTCGCTAATGAGATCTCTCTTGAAACGACACACGTTGCTACTTGCCCTCCTTTTTTGTACGGTCGCTTTTGCCGACCCGACAAAAGACGAGCTACGCCATCATTCCTGCGCCGCGGCCAAAAAATGTTTGGACGTAATTTTGCCGGGCTGCTCCGCGCAAGAACTCGAGCCTATCGATCACATCGAGTACGACGCAGAATTCTGCTCCGTCTTTTTCGACTTGAAAAATCGCGGGATCGACATGCGTAGTCCCGTGACCAAAGAAATGTTTGGGCATTTGGGAAGCCGTTACCGCGTCATCTACGAGAATTCAGGAATTCTTCCGGTTTCTGGCCCCATGATGAGTTATCTATTCGACCACTTTCCCTTTACAACAGCCCTTGTAAACGTGTTCCAAGGAACCAATTACACAATCCATTACAATTCTCCGGACCAACGGCTTTTTAGCGGAGACAACGGCGGAAATCTCTTTGGGGATTTTTACTGGGCCATGCAAGACAGCGCCGGAGTCGAAAAAGGGTTCCATTCCGTTTTCTATGGGAGCGGACGTTGCAAAATTCTCCGGTGGAACTTGCACGGAATCGCTGTCGCAATTTTAGATATGCATCCGGAAGGAGAAAAGACTCGTTACAAGTTCCGCGCAATCGTTTTCCCCGCAAACGCAGTTCTCAATTCCATCATGAAGATGGGCGTTTTCCGCGATGTGGTCAATTCCAAAATCGGAGAGATCATTCGGAACATTTCGGAATCCTCGGAAAGCTATGTCGCCGGCAACCACACGCCCGTCGACACCTCCCAGGTACTCCACCAAAAGTACGCAAATGAACTCGAAGAATTTACGCAGATCGCCGCAGGAAAGCTCAATTGGACCATCGGTGACGCTGTCGAAAAAAAGCGGAAGGAGGCCCTTCAAAAGCGCCCCGTATTCGTGACCGAAACCCCGTTGATCTTTAAGCAACAAAACTCCATTTCTAATAAGCCCGCAGGAAATTAAAGTCTATGGAAAATTACGTCTACTCTTCTCCCGAAATGCAGGAAAAAATCGAAGCCTACCTTCCTCGCATCACTGAACATCGCCGCGATCTTCTTGTTAAAGTCGTGCAGAACCGTACGCGGCATTTTTGCATGGTCCTCGAAGACCTCTTTGACCCGCATAACATTTCCGCCGTCATCCGTACCGCAGAAGTTTTTGGGCTTGAAGACGTACACGTGATCGAAGAAGTGAATCCGTACAAAGTAAACAAGTCCATTTTGAAGGGTTCCATCAAATGGATGAACATTTACTTGCACAAAAAACGGATGGCCTGCATGGAACACCTGCGGAAAAAAGGCTACCGCATTGCCGTCGCGAGCACGAACACCAACAATTCCGTTTTGGACTTAGACCTTTCCAAGCCCACCGCATTTTATCTCGGCAGCGAATTCACCGGAAACCATCCCGACACCCTTGCCGCCGCGGACTGCGAATTTAAACTTCCCCAGTACGGCATCACCGAATCGATGAACGTTTCCGTCGCCGGGGGCGTGCTGATGTGCTATTTAGACCATTATATGCAGGAAAAAGGTCGCCAAAACTTTACACTTCCGCCAAAAGAACGTGACGAACTTCTCTTAGAATGGCTGGAAAGGCACATAAACGACGAAACCGCATCCAGCTCGATCACCCGTATAGGCGACGAATAAACTAAATTACTTCTTGAGATGAAAAAGAATACCAGTTTATATCTCGCAGTGGGCCTCGTCGTTCTCCTCGCCATTATCATTTTGATTTTTGGCCTGTTCTTTTTGAACGACAAGGATCCCCGTGAAGTTTTTGACACCTATTATCTGCGATTCCCGCAGGTAAGTACTTTGACTCTTGACGATCCTGTGAAAATCAACGGAGTCAAGCTCGGCAAAGTTGAGAACATTCACCTGTACGGGCACAAGGTGCTGGTCGTTGTGCGTATTCGAAACGATGTCAGAATTCCAGTCGGTTCCGAAATCCGTGTACAGAATATCGGTATCATGGGCGAACGTCAAATCGGCATGATCCTCTGCGATTCGAATGTAAACTACAACCCGGGCGATACGATCGACGGTCAGTTTGACGCGGGAATTGCCGAAGCTCTCGGACTTGCAGGAGAAATCATCGATTCTACAAAGATCCTGATTACTTCTGTCCATCGCGTGATGGATTCCACGATTGCGAATCCTGAATTCCGCGTCAGGTTCCGCTCGATGATGGACAAGGCGGAAACGCTAGAAAACCGTCTGTCAAAAATGCTTTCCGATACCGATCCGCAACTCAAAAAAAGTCTCAAAAATTTGAACGACGCAACCGTCAAGGTGAACGCTTTGCTCGACACAACGCAAGCTCCTATCAACGGGCTTCTTTCCGATGCAAGCAACCTGATGAAAGATGCGGGCGGTGTCGTCGGGAAACTGGACGCAGTCACAGACCGTTTAACCGCTATCACGGAAAAGCTCCAATCGAAGGATAACACGGCGGGCATTCTCTTGAACGACCGCAAACTCCACGACGAACTGGTGCAGACGTTGCACTCCGCAGATAGCTTGTTCCAGATCATTCTCCAAGATGGTTTGGATATTAACGTCGATATTTTCTAATCCGAAAGGGCAGTGGTGGTGTATTATGTTGAGTAAAGAAATTGTCGTAACGAATAAACTGGGAGTTCACGCTCGTCCGGCTGGTATGATCGTGGATATTACCGGAAAGTCCAAAAGCGATGTCAGCCTCGAATACGAAGGCAACAAGGTCAATGCCAAAAGCATCTTGAACGTGATGATGCTCGCCATCACCCCGGGTTCTACGGTGAAATTCACCGCCGACGGTGAAGACGAAGAACAGGTACTCGCTCAATTGGAACAACTTTTCCACGACAATTTCCATGAAGAACAAAACGACTAAAAAGCAAAAGATCCGCACCGTGCTCGTCGGGGTTGCGGCATCTCCCGGTTATGCCTACGGTCCTGTACGCAAAACGGAAAGTCGCAAGTTCACCCTGGATCCTTCCGCTCTGCCGTCTAGCACTCTTGCAGCAGAAGAAAAGCGTTTCCGCAAAGCGGTAGAAACGACCGCAAAAGAAATCGAAGATCTAAAGAAGGTGGCAATCGAACGTCTAGGGGAAGACGAAGCTCGAATTTTTGATTCCCACCTGATGATGCTCAAGGATTCGATGCTAATCGACCCGATTGTCGAGAGCATTCTCAAAGGCGCCCACAACGCCCGTTGGGCTGTGCACAGCTCGCTCTCCGGCCTGATTACCCAGATGGAGAACAGCAAGAACGAAGTGCTCAGCGAACGCGCTTCCGACGTTAAAGAGCTTTATAACCGCCTGCTGTCCGCCCTCGACGAGACCGTTCCCAAGCGTGCCCCCAAAAAGTCCAACGAGCCTTCCCTGCTCGTTGCGCATGAACTGACCCCGGGCATGCTCATGACCGTCGACAAAGAAGACGTGCTCGGCTTTGCAACGGACATCGGCGGTCGCACAAGCCACATTTCAATTTTAGCCCGCGCCATGCAGCTGCCGGCCGTTTCCGGTCTGCGCAACATTTCGAACCTGATCGAAGAAGACGACATGCTCTTCATCGACGGAACGGGCGGCATGGTCATCTTGAACCCGAACGAAGATGACTTGAACCGTTTCAAAGAAAAGCTCTCTGTTTACAACAAGCAGAAGCAAGAGCTTTTTATGATGCGCCAGCTCGAGCCGATGACGCTCGACGGCAAGTACATTACGCTTCACGCGAACATCGAACTTCCAATCGAAGCGGACTCCGTTCTGGATTTCGGCGCAACGGGCATTGGGCTTTACCGTTCCGAGTTCCTCTTCTTTAGAAAAGGCGCTCCGACTTGCGAAGAACAGACGCTCGCCTATTCCCATATTTTAAAGAAGCTTGCACCGCACCCGGTGGTAATCCGTACTCTCGACGCCGGAGGCGATAAACTCGTTTCGGACATTTCTGCCACAGACGAAGCGAATCCGTTTATGGGGTGGCGCTCCATTCGCGTGTGCCTTTCGCGCAAGGACCTTTTTAAGGAACAGCTGAGAGCGCTTCTTCTCGCAAGCCGTGAAGGCGAGCTTCGCATTATGTTCCCGATGATCAGCAGTCTCAACGAACTGCGCGAAGCCAAGGCGCTTTACCAAGAATGCCGGACACAACTTTTGAACGAAGGCGTTGAACTGCCAGAAGTCAAAGTGGGCTGCATGATCGAAGTCCCTGCCGCCGTCATGATGGTAGACGCTCTCGCCAAAGAAGTAGACTTTTTCAGCATCGGCACGAACGATTTGATTCAATTCACGCTTGC
The DNA here is from genome assembly GCA_002390045.1 of Fibrobacter sp. UBA4373. GTDB lineage: Bacteria > Fibrobacterota > Fibrobacteria > Fibrobacterales > Fibrobacteraceae > Hallerella. The sequence continues at coordinate 12,442 of DGSB01000016.1, read as the reverse complement.
TGTAGACCGTACAAACGAACTCATTGCAAACTTGTTCGAGCCGCACCATCCTGCGGTCTTGAACATGATCGACCGCACCGTCCGTGCAGCACACCGCGAAGGCATTCCGGTCTGTGTCTGCGGCGAAATGAGCTCCGACCCTCTTTCCACATTGGTTCTTGTAGGCCTCGGAGTAGACGAACTTTCCATGACACCGTGGAGCATCATGGAATGCAAAAAGATCATCCGTTCGGTGAACTACGAAGACGTCAAGGCGACCGCACGCACCGTTCTTAAAATGGATACGGCAGACAGCGTGAACCGTTACTTGCGCCAGAAGTACCTGCAGATGATCATCGATCTCGGCATTTCGAGTTTCATCACTTCGCACGATGTCAAGAACCCGATGGACAAGAATGCTTAAAAGATTTTTTGCTGGATTATTCATCTGTACTGCAGCCATCGCTGCCGAGGGAAATTCGACCGACGACTTTTCCGTTCCCGGTTATGAATTTCAAAACAAGGTCATCCGCTACGACCGCAACCAAAAGAATTGCGATTCTTTACCGGCCGGCCTAGAAAAGGATTTTGCCTGCGCTGCGGCTGCTTATTACAAAGGGAACTTCGAAAAGTCCCTTTCCGCATACAACGCATTGATCGGCAAGGATTCGTCCCTCGACAAGAGCATTCTTTCCCGTATTGCAAGATCCCAGTTCGAAGAAAAGCAGTATGCGAAAGCGCGCAAGACTCTTTCTCAAGGGGACGCCCGTTTTCCGAACGACTCCGAATGGAAAGAATTCGCCGACCGCATTCGTCTAGACTTGAACTTGCAAGATCCGAATCTGAAGCCCAAGCTCAAGGCGGATTCCATCGACATGTTCTTGAAGAATTACGGCGACGACCCGAGCGTTCCTCGCTTGCGCTATAAAAAAGGCGTTTTGCTAGAACAGGCCCGTTGGTTCAAGGCCGCTAAAAAAGCTTATCTCTACGTCATCGCGCATCCTTCAGAATATGGGGATCAGGCGTGGGAAGCTTTACGCCGCATCCGGGAACATTCTACCGACGAAACCCTCGACGAAAAAATCACCTACTCGAGCCGTCTTTGCGCCAAAGGCTTTAACGAAGAATGCATCGCGATCGTCGATTCCATTTTGGCACTTGGAGCATCCCAGGCAAAGCCGCGCGACACTTCCAAAGTTCCAACGTTAAAAACCTTCGAAGATTCCCTCAATTGGAGACTTCCGCCTAGTTCCATTCCTGTCAAAACCCGCATCACCCTTTGGGAAAATCGGGCGGCGGCATACAAGAATCTTAAAAAAGATACCATCGCCATTCAGCATTATGCGTTTTTGACCGACAGCATAGAACCGCGGGCCAGTTGGCTGCAGTCGCTCGCACGTCTTTACCGCGCCAACAAAATGGATTCGCTCGCTCAAAAAGTCGATTTAATGTTCCAGGAAAAGTTCCGTTACACGTTGCAAAACGCGAACAACATTTGGGTACGAGCCTTTGAACAGGAGCAAAAAGGTCTTTACGCGGAAGCCATTTCCAGTTACGATTCTTTGACCATCCGCCAGTTCAAAAACAGTAAAAAAGTGCAATGGGTACAGTTCCGCATCGCACTCTGCTATTTAAAGCAAAACCAGATCGATTCCGCAATCGCACACTTTGAAAAAGCGAAGCAAGAAGGATTCCTTTGGAGCTCAAGCGGTGCCCGCATGTTCCTTGGCGACATTTATTTTTCCCAAGGCAAGCTCGATTCCGCAAAAGAAGCATACCTGGACTGCATTCGGGATTTCCCGGTCGGCTATTACGCACACCGTTCCCGCATCAAGCTGATCGAGAACAAACTGATGGATTCTACCGCGGTCCCATGGCTTGCCCCACAAGACCTTTCGGATTCCGCAACACTCGCTTGGATCCATACGGTGCAAGCCGGAAGTGCGGATTCTTCGCATAGCGTAGGCCGCTTCCAAATGGTCAAGCGCCTTCTCGATTTGGGCTTTGCCGAAGAAGCTTACGACTTCTTCCAATTCGCTAAAAAGAAGAACAAAAGCCGTCTGGATTTCCTTTACTCCTACGGAACTCTTTTCCTCGCTTACGACGAGCTGATCCAAGGCTATGCGCTCGCCCGTCAATTCCAAAATGAAATTCCGCGAAAGCATTTAGGAGATGCCCCACGGAACGTGATGAAATTCCTTTATCCGATGCCGTTCCCGGACAAAGTTACCGCTTTTGCCGACACATCCATCGACCCGCTGTTTGTTTACAGCGTGATGCGTCAGGAATCGACCTTCAATTATTTGATCACGAGTCCGGCAAACGCACGAGGCCTTTTGCAAGTGATTCCGCCGACCGCGAAAAAGCTCGCCCAAGCAGAAGGCATCAAGTCGTTCAATCCGAATTTACTTTACAACCCTTACATGAACATTCGACTCGGCGTCCGCTATTTAAAGGATTTACTTGTCGAATATGAAAACGACCCCATGTATGTTCTCGCCAATTACAACGCAGGTCCCAAACCTGCCAAGCGTTGGCAAGCCGCAGGCAAGGACATGCCTTGGGATTTGCGCGCCGAAGAAATCAGTTACTGGGAAACCCGTGATTACGTAAAACGTTGTCTCGGGAATTACTGGGTCTACACCGAAATCTGGAAACGCTAAATGCTGTTTTTTATTCTCACCCTCGGTGCAGCAGTCTGTTTTGCATTCGGAAACGTGCTTGCAAAATCCGGCGTCGCCAAGTCCGGCGAAAAAGCGGACATCCATCATCCGATCCGCTTTATCGTGAGCTTTTTAACTTCCAAACGTTGGTGGACAGGTTTTTGCCTTTCGGCTCTTGGAAACGTGGGAAATTACACGGCGATGGCCCTGTACAACTTGAGCCTCGTCAAGCCGATTTCCGCACTCAATCCAGTGCTCACGGCGATTTTCGGGCGCATCTTTTTAAAAGAACCGATCAACCGGCGCGTCGTGGCGGCAATCGTCTGCGTTCTCTGCGGACTTCTCTTTGCCAGTTCCGAAGTGGGCGAAGCTCCCGGCGTGCAGAACATTCCAGCGCTCTGCATCTTTGTGGGAATTCTCCTTGCATTTGCTTTCGCGAGTCACTTTATTTTTCGCAGTCCCGAAGTCGGCGATTCCATTACGATGGGAACCTGCTACGGTCTTTCCGATGTGCTGTACAAGAGCCTTGCGATCGACGCCACCGCCAAGGGCATTCAACTTTCGGCAGATGAACTTTTGTACTGGATTGCGGACGTGCGCGTGTGGGCCTTTGCTGCAACCTATATCACCGCATTCGTTTTTACGCAAGTTGCGTTCTCCCGCGGCAGAGCCTTGTTCGTCATTCCGTTCAGCGCGGCAATCGGAGCCGTCGTTCCGATTCTTGCAGGCGCACTCGTTTTTGCAGAACCGTTCCCGCCCGCAAAAATCATGAGCATCGCTCTCGTGATTCTCGGATCGAGCCTGTTCATTGCAAGCCCGCGTCAAATGATTCAGAAAACTTTGAAGAGGAAGAAGTCCCATGCAGACAAATGATGTTTGGTACAAAGCTACCGGTTATTGTTCTCCCGAAGAATATGAACTCGCCACATACTTCTTGATGGAAGCGGGCGTAGGAGCCTTGGAAGAACTGGAAACCTCTACCCCGGAACGTACCGACTTCTGCTTCTATACAGGCGACAAAGCGGAACGCGATTCCATCATTGAAAAGTTCCCGCAGTACAACTTCACCACCGAAGACGAACCCGCGAAAGATTGGGATCGCTGGTGGAAAGACCGCGCAACGCCTGTTCACGTTTCTGACCGCGTCTGGGTTCGTCCGCCTTGGGTAAACTTTACCCCCGAAGAAAAAGATGCCATTCTGCTCGTTCTCGAAGCGAAAAGCGCCTTCGGCACCGGCGACCATGCAACAACAGCTCTCATGGCCGGCATGATGGAAGGTTTAGATCTGCAGGGCAAAACCGTTCTCGACATCGGAACGGGCACAGGCATTCTTTCGATGATCGCCGACAAGCTCGGTGCAAAAAAAGTCATCGGCACCGAAATCGATATGCTCGCCCTCCCCTGCATCGCCGAAAACTTTGTGCAAAACGGTTGCAAAAACGCCCGCGCCCTCTTCGGATTTTTGGACACCTTTAACGACAGCGCCAAATTTGACGTCATCGTTTGCAACATGATCCGCACGGAATTCTGGCCCATGCGCAAAGACGTGGAACGCATGCTGAAAAAAGGCGGTCACTTCCTTTTGACAGGCCAGCTCACCGCCGAAAAGGATTACGTTCTCGACTGGTTTAAAGAAGCGGGCTTTACAGCCGTCCGCGAAAACACCCGTGATGAATGGTGGATTGTCGATGCTGTTCGTTGATGCTGCACTCGGAAAAACCACAAAAAAGCCGGTCTGGATGATGCGCCAGGCGGGCAGAGCTCTGCCCGAATACCGCGAACTCCGTCAAAAATTTCCGGACTTCCTTTCCTTTGTGCGGGATGCGGAAGCGGCAGCCGACGCAACGCTCATGCCGACGAACCGTTTCGACATCGACGCGGCGATTCTCTTTAGCGACATCCTCGTGGCACTTCCCTACATGGGCTTTGATTTGAAGTTCGTTCCGGGAAAAGGTCCCGTGATTTCAAATCCGTTCCGTTCCGAAGCCGACCTGCAAAATCTGCACCCGGTAAATCTCGACAAAGACTTGGAATACACAAAGCTCGCTTTGCAAAAAGTGCGCAAGGAACTTTCCAAGGAAAAAGCCCTGCTCGGATTCGTCGGGGGCCCGATTACCGTCGCCTCTTACGCGATTGAAGGCGGAAGTTCCAAAGATTTGCACTGCACCAAGGCTCTTTACTACCAGAACAAAAGCGCCTTTGAAAGTTTCCTGAACGTTCTCGCCGAAATGACCGGCGAATATTTGGCAAGGCAAGCGGAATGGGGCGCAGACGCGCTCGTCATCATGGATTCTTGGGCAGGACACCTTTCCCGCGAAGATTACGTTCACATGGCAAAGCCTTTCACGGAAAAGGTCATCGAAATCGTACGCCATCACACCGAAGCCCCGATTATCCATTATGCAAACGGAGCTTCGCATTTGGTAGATACATTTACCACATTAGACGTGAATGTCGTCGGAGTCGATCACCGTTCCGAGCTTTCGGAACTTTTTAGCAAGCATCCGAACACGATTTTCCAAGGCAACCTGGATCAGGCTCTGCTCTTTGCAAATCCCGAAGAGATTCAACGCCAAACGAAAAAGATTCTCGAGCTTTCGAAGGATCGTGCGCATGTGATGAACCTGGGACACGGCGTCTTGCCCGACACGCCTCTCAGCGGAATCCAAGCGTTTGTGGACGCTGTCACAGCAGCCCGCTAAAAAATGGAAGCTACCTAGATTTCATTTTCGCTTTCGCATTCGAAAGCTTCCAGCGGAATTTATAATACGCAAAACGGATTTTATCTTGCAACTTCTGCAAGAGCGTCTGTTCCGGTTCGCAAAGCCATTTCAAATCGAAGTCGCGATCGGGTGAACCCTTTTCCCGAATCCAACGCGGATAATCCAACAGCAACGCGTTTCCTGCCTGATGATCCCAAAAGAAGTACGCTTCTCCTCGGGTCCATCTTTTTTGCAAGAACTTGCGTTTTACAAAGCCCAATTTTTGTTCGATCAGTTCCGGATACGAAAAGAGCACAGGCCCCGGCGTATGAACAATCGAATCGAGCGTCAATCCTTTTTCACGGAGAGCGACACTCGTGCCGACTTCAAAGCGGGTCACCGTATCGTAAAAATTTTCACCTTCCGGTTCCGCCAAAAGGCGTTCGCAGAACGGCGTGATTGCCTCGGGCTTCATGTACAAAAAGAACGACTGCAAATGCGGAGACTGCTCTTCATTCGAAGTCAGCGAAACTACATCGGCTGGCAATTCTTCTGCGGTCTGGAAAAACTTCACAAATCGATTCTGATAGTAAACGATGGAATCGTTCACCAGAACCAAACGTTCCCACTCTTCACGGCGGAACTTGGCCGTATACGCGATATAACGGCGCCACATGCCAAAGTCATAACCGTGGTTCTCGGTAAAAAACAGTTCAATGTGATGCGAGTCGAGGAACGCATGCGAAGACGCGTCCAAGTCCCGTTCATTCGTCAAGTAGACAACCGAAAAACCTGTTTGACATAGGCCTTCCAGCGCATAGCGAACATAACCCGGTAAAGATTCCCCCGTTTGATAGGAGGCATACAGAACTTTGCGTAAAGAAGGCTTTGATGTCATAAGTTATCGTTTTTTACCATGAATGTGTCCGGAATCGCGTCGCGAATTTCCAAAAGTCGAAGTTTTCTTTTTTCGACCAAAGGATTTTTTACCCCGCACTTTACGTCCACGCGGTTCTTCATCTACTTCGCTACGGCTCGAACGTTTGCGGCCGCGTCCGTATTCGACGCGCTCTTCACGTTCCGCTTTGCGTTTGTTCGCCTTGCGGTCGCCACCGTAAGATTCCCGCACCTTGCGACGTTCGCTCGGGCGAAGCGTTTCAAGTTCGCTTTCATCCGGCTGCGTTACGAGTCCGAGTTCTTCGGCCGCTTCGGCACGGTCGAGCTTTGCCATTTTAGAGGTTCTGCCGTCGCCGATCTTTTCGAGGATCGCAAAGTCCGCTTCGCCGCGAACCGGATTGGCCCGGAGCAGTCTCACACGAACCTTGTCGCCGCGGGCAAAGGTCTTGTTGCTACGCTTGCCGTAAACGATTCCCTTGTCCGGATTAAAGACGTAGAAGTCGGAGCCTGCGATGTCGCGGAAGCGCACAAGGCCTTCGGCCTGCGGATCTTCCACGCCCACGTAAATGCCCCATTCCTGCACACCGGTCACGGTCGCATCAAAATCTTCGCCCAAATGTTTGCGCAAAAGCCAAGTGGCGCACACCTTCAAAGACATGCGTTCCGTCTTCTGATTCTTCACTTCGTTTGCCGAAATTTCGGAGCAAACGGCCACCACATCCCAGGCGCGCTTGGCATCGGTTTCGTCTGGAGTCTTGCGCGAAAGTTCACGGTGGCACCAAAGGTCCGCATAACGGCGGATCGGGCTTGTGAAGTGCGCATAGTCCTGCCAGTTCAGCGCAAAGTGTCCGAAGCAGTTGCTATCGTAATGCGCCTTCTGCATACTGCGAAGAATGCGCATGATGATTTCATCATCGCCCTTCGCTCGCGCAATCAAATGCTGGTAAAGCTTAAAGATATCCGGATTCAGGTTCGTATCGCCGCGGCGCGGCTTTCCGAGTTCACGGAGAGAAATCGGACTGTCCTTGAACAGGTCGGGCATCTGATAATAAAGTTCCATGATGTCCTTTGTATCCGGAGCTTCGTGAATACGGTACACACCCTGCAAATGGCGACGTTCGAGTTCTCGGGCGCAGCACTGGTTTGCAATGAGCATGCATTCTTCGACCCAGTGGTCGGATTCATTTTCTTCTCTCGGCACGATCTTTTCAGGTTCGCCGTTTTCGTCAAACTTGCAGCCGAATTCCGTACTGCCGAGTTCCAAAATGCCGTTCTTGCGACGATTCTCGCGAAGAAGTGCCGCCACTTCCTGCAAGGCCTTCACATGTTCGTCGCCTTCTTCCAAACGTTTTACCGCTTCGCCGTATGTAATGCCCGCGGTAATGTTCACCATGCTCTTCTTGAATTCAAAGGATTCCACATGGGCTTCCTTGTCGAGTTCCATGAGGCAGCTGAACGCGAGACGGTCCACGCCCTGATGCAAAGAACACAGATCGCTCGAAAGACGATCCGGAAGCATCGGCACAGCTGTCCACGGCAAATACTGCGTAAAGCTGCGCGTCAACGCTTCATCGTCGAGTTCCGAGCCTTCCGGTACATAATGGCTCACGTCGGCAATATGCACGCCCAAGCGGAAGCCTCCATCCGGACGTTTTTCGACGGAAATCGCATCGTCATGATCCATGGCGCCGTCCGGGTCAATGCAAAGAATGTAAAGATCCCGCAGATCGATTCGGCCGTCTTTCAAATCCTTTTCGCTCGGAGCCTGCTGCTTGTTCACAAATTCCATAATGGAATCGGAGAACTTTTCCGGAAGCGAAGAATCCTTGATGAACTGCGCCTTCACATCGCTCCACTTGAGGTCGCCTTCCATCGCGGAACGGTCAACCTTCGCAAGCATTGAATGCTTGAGCTTTGGATGCGGATACAGCGTAAACGCGATCGTTTCGCCGTCCTTGCCCGGAGCCTTGCTGCGGTGCGCCATCTGGTAAACCTTACCGGAATTGACATCCGTCACCTGCCACCAATCGTTTCCATCCGGGCTTAAAACGCCACGGTGCACGCGGCTTTCATCATCATCGTAAGTCGCCTTGCGACGGCTCGCCGCAGACGGTCGACGGTTATCTTCACGGTCTTCTGCATATTTGGGCTCGCCGGTTCCCGGCGTATATTCTTTGTTACTCGTACGTGCAAGCGAACCTTCGTTCACCATTTCTGCAAGCAACTGTTTAAAAGCCAACTTTTTGTGTTTTGTAATGCCCATCGCACGGCGAAGCTGACTGCCTACCATCGGCTCATCACGCACGACCGCGATAATCTGTTCTTTAGAGGGCAAATCTTGCATAAAATATCTCCTATATACTCTTAGAAAATAGGTTAATCAAAGGCTAAAAACCAAAAAACCGCTAAAAAACGCAAATTCATTACAGAATCTTGCTATTTTCCAAGCTATGAACAGCTTTCTTTCCTTTTTACAAGACGTACCCGTCGTCGGAATCCTGCGCGACATTCCCGAAGGCGAAGAAGAAGCCTGCGCCAAAACCGCAGCCAAATGCGGCCTCAAGGCGATCGAAGTCACCATGAATACCGATGCCGCAACAAGCATCATTTCAAAGCTCAAACGCATGGCAAACCCGCTTGGAATCCGAGTGGGCGCAGGCACAGTCCGCAACCTGAAGGATCTCGACAAGGCTCTTGCAGCCGGAGCGGAATTCATCGTCTCCCCGAATTCCGTCGAAGAGGTCATTCGCAAATGCGTGGAAAAGAATATTCCCGACATCCCGGGAGCGCTTTCCCCGACCGAAGTCCAGAACGCTTACGACTGGGGCGCCACCTGCGTCAAAATTTTCCCGGTAGGTAACGTTGGCGGGCCTTCTTATATCCGAGCGCTGCGCGGACCGTTCCGCGACATTCCTCTGCTAGCCTGCGGTGGCGTTTCTAATGAAAATGTAGCCGATTACTTCAAAAGCGGTGCAAATCTCGTCGCATTCGGAGCGAGCATTTTCAAGCCTTCCCTCATGCAGGCGAGCGACTGGGAAACGATCGGCACGAATCTTTCAAAATTTATAGAAATTGTAAAGTCGGCGATTCGCTAAGGATTCCCTCTTTTGCACATAAATTAAAATACAGTTCAAGAGATTCTTTGCGTTCGTCCGTAAATTCATAATCGAGCGAGTCGTAATATCCCTTCAGCTGTTCCGCACTAAACGGGACCGGGTAATGCTCGGCCCATTTTTTTAATGCAAGAGCGGGCGCCTTGCGGAACTCCGCAATAGACTCGTGCACCTGGCCCAAAAAAGATTCCAGCTTGGGACGCACCTCGGTCGAAAGAGCGGACTTGTGAATGCTCCATGCTCCGAACACAAACGGAAGCCCATGCCAGCTTCTCCAAAGAAGCGCCATGTCATAGCAGAACGGCCAGTGTTTTTTTGATTTTTCAACAAGGGCTTCGTCGCCGATCAAAAGGGCCGCATCACAATTCGCACGGTCCGTCACATACTCCGGGCGCACATTCGCATACTGCGAGCAAATCACCCGCAAAAGGGCGACCGAAGTTCCACTTTGGGAAGTCATGTAAATCCTCCTTCCCGAAAGCTCGCCCAGCGGATACCGGGAAAACAGTTCCACGGAATTCACTTCGAGTTTGCACGACGTGCAAAGGTCCGGAGCGAGGACAAGGTCCTGCGGTGCGCGGGCATAAGCGATGGAAGACGCCGGAGCCAAGTGAACATTACCCGTCCACAGTTTTTGGTTCAAGGCGCTCGGAGCTCCGTCATCAAAGGAATAGCCCTCAAAACGCGCTTCATCCCGGAAAAAAAGATGAAAAAACGGAGCGCACACCAAAAAAGGGATTCTTCCAACACGCAAGTTCATGAGAATAATTTAACTTTTTGTCATATGGCAAAATTTCATGTAAAAAGAACTCTCTTTGGTGAAGATCAAAAAAGTTTGGTTTTTCGTGGATCCATTTTGGAAGGCGATATCGCAAAGGGTATGGCCATTAAAATCCCGGTAACCGATAAAGCAATCATCGACGTCAAAATTGACGATGTCGTCGAACTGATTTCTCACGACACTGGCGAAAAGCGCACAGGCCTTGTCGCCAAGTTCTTAGACGAACCGGACGCGCTTGAAATCGTCGCCGATCTGAACGTGGCAGACGAAGATCTCGTCGTCGAATAATTTCTTAAAGTTCGAGCAGGAGCCCGCAACGGAGATACACAAAGTCTCCGTTTTTTCGCAGGTTCTCGTATCCACCCAGCATCAGAAGCGACGAATAGCGGCCAAGCTTCACGTCTAAACCGCCACCCACGCGCCAGATCATTTGGGCGTCGTTTCCAAAGGCGTATCCCATATCGAACGTCATCGCAGGCATCATGACGCTTCCGAACGGTAGCCGCACATAGGCGCTTCCCATTACAGGCACAAGCGTCACATCGCCAAAACGTTGGTAGTCCAGTCCAATTCCCACAAAAACCATTTGGTCGACCGGATACCAAAAATGTCCCGACACGTTGAAATTGAATTCCAAAAGTTCTTCGGTCGAATTCACAACGCCCACACTAGCATCCGCGGTCAAGGCTTCCGCTCGCGAAGGCGAAAGCGCAGCAATCGAAAGCGCAGCCGCAAGCACAAGCGGCAAGGCCTTTGCCACTGTCGAAGATTCTTCTTCGTCACCACGGGCCTCGCGTTTCCAACCGCCTCCGTGTTCTTTGGTAAGCGAAAGCAGACTGCCTTTGAACATGGCAAAGTTCATCAGCAAAAAGTAATACGCGCTTCCCGAGATCTTTGTTACCGCAATCAAAATAAAGATCAAGGCAAGTCCCATCGTCACATAGTAAACGGGATTCATCGAAGCCAAAAGGATTCCATTCAACACCAACAGAACAAGCGCTATGTGCGGCGTAAGCCAACGCAATAGTTTGTGCGAAACGAACAAGTACGCAAGCAACGGATGGAACGGATTCAACAGCGGAAGATAAGAGAACAGGTAGTTAAAGTTCGCGCGCCCAATGCGTACCTTGCGACGGTATTCACCGGAACCTTCTTTTGAAGTTTGTTCCGTTCCAATCGCGCTCGGGTCAAACGTGCAAAGCGAACCTTTTTGCAAAACTTTCACCGTAATGAAGAAGTCATCCATCACGCTCTTTTTCACGGGGAGAGGCGTATACAGTTCGTTACGAATAGCGTAAAGCGCTCCGTTACCGCCCACGAGCAAGTCGAGAATTCCTTCGAACTTTTTAATCTCCGATTCCAGATCCCAATAACTGCGTTCGCCCGAACCAAGCGGGCTTCCACTCTTGTCCGTCAAAATCAAATGCCCGCAGACACAGCCGATTTTCGGATCGCTAAACGGTGTCACGAGCTTTCGAATCACGTTCGGGAAAAGCATCGTATTCGCATCGCAAAAGACAAGGATTTCTCCCGTCGCGAGCTTTTGCAAACGATTGAGCATAGCCGCCTTGCCCGCATTCTGAGGAGCCTTCACCAAGCAAATTCCCTTGTCCGCATAACGTTCCACGATTTCTGCAGTCCGATCCGCCGAGCCGTCATCGCCAATCAAAATTTCAAGCAGTTCCTTCGGGTAATCGATTTCGAGGAAGTTTAAGATTTTCTTTTCGATCACCGCTTCTTCGTTATAGGCAGAGACGAGAATGGAAACCTTAGGAAGGGTCTTTTCTTCTTTAGCCTTCCGATTTTTGCGGCAAAAAAGTTCGCTCAAAAAAGGAAGCGTTACCGGGAAAATCAGGTAGCAATGTACAAGCAAAAAGAAGAGAATCCAGAAAGCGATTTCAATCGGTGTAAAATTCATTGAGCAAGCCATTCCTTTTCCTTCGACAGGAACTGCATCAAGAGCATATTCATTTGGTCGGCATCCAGACCGTTCGAATAAGTAAGAATCGAAAGTCCCTTCGGAGCGATCAGCACGTAAGAAGGGACCGCCTGAAGATTCCAAACGTTAAAGAAACAACGGTTCACGGGCAAGCGTTTTGTGTCGCATTGAATCGTATCTTCTGCGGCCTGATTTAAACGCACCGGATGAAAACGTTTGTTCAATGTTTCCACAACTTGTTTGTCGCGGTATGTCGTCTTTTCCATTTCGCGGCAAGGAATGCACCAGTCCGCAACAATGTCGACAAAAATCATCTTTTGATCTTTTTGAGCCGCCGAAAGCGCTGCGGTGTAATCTTCCCAATGCAC
>DGSB01000039.1 GCA_002390045.1 Fibrobacter sp. UBA4373 | reverse complement strand
CGCTTCCTTCGCCAGAATCCGCTGTTGCAACATGCCCACGACACGTTCTACAATGCACAGATCCAACTTATACGAAAGTCCCTTCTTTTCAAGAATCGGAATAAAATCCGCCGGAGAAATCAGTCCGCGTTCCGGATCGCGCCAGCGCGCGAGCGCTTCCGCACTGCAAATTTCACCCGAAAGAGTACGAATGACCGGCTGATAAAAAGGCTCGATCCAGCCTTCCGAAATCGCCCGATCCAAGTTTTCCACAATATATGCGGTCTTTTCGTTATCCTTTTCAAGGCCAGGCTTGTACACGCAGAAAAACCGATGCGGTTCTTCCTTAATAAAATCGCAAGCATACTTCGCGAGGTCACAATCCACCGCAGCCGAAACATCCGTCGGCGTGACATTGTAAATGCCCGCTTTCAACTGCATCAAGTTTTCCGTGTCCGCTTCGACTTCCTTTCGAACTGTCGAAATCCGGGTTTCCAAATCTTGAGCATCCGTGCAGACCACAAAATGGTCTTCCGAAAAGCGGGAAATGAAATTATTGGGGAATGCCTCGCTGAGCGAATACGCTAATTTTTTTAAAACAGCATCACCGGCATCAAAACCATGCACCGCGTTGAAGCGTTTTAAATTCGTAAAATTAAAATAGACATAGGCATAGTGGACATTTTCGGGATCCCTGCGCACCAATTCCAGCACATTTTCAGAATACTGCAAAAAGCGGCGCATGCCCGGGAATCCGGTCAAATCATCCTGCTCATATGCCAAATATTTCGCTTTTCCTTCGACCAAAAAAACATAAAACAGAGGACCGAGCTTTTCATCTTCGATCATCCGGCCGTAATCTTCCAGGTATTTGATCTTTCCACTTTTGGTCTGGATCCGGAACGAAATATGGTCAAAACGATCTTCGTGTGCGCGGACCTGTTCCCAAATGGCGGAGTCGACCGTAGCACGGTCCTTGCTGTACACCATTCCGCCAAACGTTCCACCGGTAATTTCTAAAAATTCTTCCGCAGAATCGCATTCAAACACTCGCAAAACCGCTTCGTTTGCATACAGAAGCTTTCCATCTTCATTAGCCTGGTATATGAACAAGCCACCCGGCATCGAAGAGAAGGCGTTAAGTAAGTAAGCCCTGTCAAAATCTTCTGTTGAAAATTCGAGTTTCGCCACTGTTGTTTCCCTATTTTTTTCGATCGAGTTTTTCGGAAACCCGCTGAATCAAGCGAGACGGAGAATCATCCGATACCGCAGCACACCCTGCGATGGAAAGCTTCAGATTTTTTTCTTGTTCCATATTCTGGACTGCGTAACGGACATGCCGTTCGATAATCGGAACATCGTCTTCCGTTGCGGACATATAAATTCCCGCCAGGAGATTCTTCTTGACACGGCCCAAAAGTTCCGAACTTCGCATTTCGTGTCGAATGCAATCCGCCAGCTTTCGCATGGTCATTTCCGCATCTTCGCCATGGGCTTTTTCGATTTCGTCAAAATTATCCAGACGAATCAGCTCGACGACAAACGGATTGTCAAAATGACGTTTTTCCTGGATTTTCAAATCGATATAGTAGTTCACATAATCGCTATTCGGAAGTCCGGAAGCATCGGATTTTTCGGCTTGGTCATTGCGCACAAAAGTCTTGTGCGCATCCACGACAGCCTTTTGGGTAAAGATTTCGATGCCCCCCACCGTATGATCACCAATCTGCAACGGGTAGGAGTTTACCACGACTTCTACCATGCGGCCATCCTTGCAGTGCGCATAAACAGGCTCCGTACGAATGCGGCCGTCGAACATTGTCGCCACCAGCGGGCACATGGCCGCACAGAGGTTCCTTCCCGAATGATCGACATGCTTCAAGTTGGTTTCAAAGCAGCGCTTCCCAAGCATTTCTTCGGCAGAATAGCCTGTAATTTTTGAAGCCGCTTCGTTCCAATAGAAAATACGACGATCATTATCGACGCAATAAACCCCTTCATGCACATGTTCCAAAACAGAATGAAGCACGGCAAATTGATCTTCCTTCGAAAGTCCAGAATTCCTCATATACAGAATATAAACAATCCGGAACAATTCTGCTCTATTTTATAGTCAAAATCACGAATAAGCGTTTACACAACCGTCACTATTCCATGGCAAAAGGTGCAAATAGCTATATTGTTCTAAAAAGGAAGGTTTTTTATGCAATTCAGCATTCAGTACGAAACCGAAGGGTATCTCCGGATCCGTCTGAACTCCGGCAAATTGAGCGAAGCGGACGAAGAAATTCTCCACTACGCATTTGAAAATTTTGATTCCATCGATCGGATTCAAGTTTTCAAATCCACAGGCGGACTGGCGTTGCATTTTCATCAAGACATTCGGGACCAAATCATTCAGCATTTGAATCATTTGGATCTGAACGACGTTCAAATTCCCGGGAATCCGATTACCCTGAAAGAAATCCAATCGCGAAAGATAAGCCCTGCGGTCAAGCGGAAAATCCGCAAAGGAATGATTCTAGAAATGTGCAGCGATCTCGTGCTGCCAACTCCGCTACAAGCCGCTTATCACCTTTACAAAATCGCCACCCTGAAGGATTTCGCATAAAAATGGGACATTTACAAGAAGGCCTCACTGGAAGCATCGAATTCATTGTCGACGACGAACACACTGCAAAAGAAATCGGAAGCGGAACCCTCGAAGTCCTTGCGACGCCGGTGATGATTTCCATGCTCGAAAAAGCCGCCTGGACCACCGTCCAGCCTTACCTTGCCGAAGGTTACGGCACCGTGGGATCCCTGATGAACGTGACCCACGAAAGCCCGACCCCGATTGGAATGAAAGTGGAATGCATCGCAAAACTTGTTGCGATTGATGAACGGAAACTCATTTTTGAAGTCGATGCCTATGACGAAAAAGGCCACATCGGCGGTGGAACGCACGAGCGTTACATTGTGAACAACGACAGATTCCAGACAAAAGCCGACGCCAAAAAATCGAATAGCCGATGAAGGTTATCCTATTCAACAAGCCCTATGGCGTTTTAAGCCAGTTTTCTCCCGAAGGGAATCATCGGGCGCTAAACGAATTTCACTTTCCCAAAGGCGTCTATGCGGCAGGCCGTTTAGATCACGACAGCGAAGGCGCTTTGCTGCTCACCGATAACGGAAAACTGATCAAGCATCTTCTCGATCCCGAAAAGGCTCACCCCCGAACCTACCTTGCCCAGGTCGATGGACAAATCACCGACGAAGCGATTCAAAAGCTCAAAGAGGGCGTTGTCATTCAGGGCTATCACACCAAAAAATGCCAAGCGGAAATCGTCGAAGAGCCAAAGGATCTGTGGCACAGGGATCCTCCCATTCGCTTTCGGAAAAATATTCCTACGTCGTGGGTAAAGCTCACCCTCATCGAAGGTAAAAATCGACAGGTCCGCCATATGACGGCAGCCGTCGGCTTCCCCACGCTCCGTCTTATCCGTATCCAGATTGACCAGTTAAAACTTGAAAATTTAAAACCCGGGGAATGGAAATTCGTCACGGATTTTTTTCAGGGCAAAGGACTTTTGTAATTTGTTCCCGTGGAAAGCCGGATTTACATCGCCATCGATCTCAAGTCGTTCTACGCCTCTGTCGAATGCGTGCTTCGGGGTCTAGACCCTCTGACGACAAACCTTGTCGTCGCCGATGCGAGCCGTACCGAAAAAACGATTTGCCTTGCCGTTTCTCCGAGTTTAAAATCCCTCGGTATTCCCGGACGTCCTCGGCTTTTTGAAGTCCATCAAAAGCTCGAAGACTACAAGCGAAGAACCGGTCAAAAAATCGACTTCATTACGGCTCCCCCGCAGATGGCCAAGTACATGGAGATCTCGGCGCAGATTTACAAGGTTTATCTCAAATATATTAGCCCAGACGATATCCACGTTTATTCTATCGACGAATGCTTTTTTGATGTGACGCGTTACCTTTCGCTGTATAAAAAAACGCCACACGAGCTTGCCCAAACCATGATCCAGGACGTCTTAAAAACGACAGGCATCACGGCAACCGCGGGCATTGGGCCAAACCTTTTCCTTTGCAAGGCTGCGATGGACATTTTGGCCAAGCACATCCCCGCCGATAAAGACGGCGTTCGCATCGCCGAAATCAACGAGCAGATCTTTAGGGAAAAGCTATGGGCGCACAAACCCATCACCAGTTTTTGGCAAGTCGGCACAGGTCTTTCCCAAAGACTCGAATCCATGGGCCTTTACACCATGGGCGACGTGGCTCGGGCAAGCGTTCATTTTCCGGAACAGCTGTATAAAGCATTCGGTGTCAATGCCGAAATTTTGATTGACCACGCGTGGGGTTATGAGCCCTGTTCCATCAAAGACATCAAAAAATTCAAGCCCAAATCGAACAGTCTAGGTTCGGGACAAGTCCTTTCCTCTGCATACAGCAAAAACAAAGCCAAAATCGTTGTCCGAGAAATGGTCGATTCCATGACTCTGGAGCTGATCGACAAGCATCTCGTCACCAACGCTCTCACTTTAGATGTGGGCTATGACCGGGAAAATATGCGAAGCGGAACTTACTACGGCCCCGTCGCCATCGACCGCTACGGACGAGAGGTTCCGAAGCCTGCCCACGGCACCGCAAACCTTGGGCACTATACAGCCTCCCTTTCGCAAATTGCACAAAGCGTCATTTCCCTTTTCGAAAAAATGGTTCCCGACAACTTAACCATCAAACGTCTGAACCTGACCGCGAACAATATTCTTGACACCAGCTATGAAGAATTCGACCTGTTTACCGATGTCGAAGCCGAAGCCAAAGAAAAGAAACGGATGCAGGCAGAACTTTTGATTAAAAAGCGCTTTGGGAAAAACGCCATTTTTAAAGGGATGGACCTACAGGAAGGCGCAACGACCCGGGAGCGGAATGAACAAATCGGAGGGCACCGTGCGTAACCCTTACGAAGATATTCTTTATTTGCCTTATCCCGAAGCTCTCTCCAAAGTTTGGGAAAGGCACCATCGGATGAATCTCGTGGACCGCGCCAAAATATTCAGTCCCTTTGCGGCTTTGCGCGGTTACGAAACGGAAATTTCGAACAAGCAATTTCAAAATTTGAACGTTCAAAAAAACGTTTTATTGGAAGATTCGCGCGAAGAACTTGACGAAGCGTTGAACGCCTTAGCCGAAAGATTGGAGCAGGGCGAGCATCCTTCGATCAAGGTTCTTTACTTTGTCCAGAACCCCAGTCTTGAAAAAGGAATCGGATTTTATCGAAATCTCGAAGGGAAAATTTCCAAGTTCGACATGCATCAAAAAACATTGACGATTGAAGAAGAAAAAATCCCCTTTTCCGCCATTCAAAAGATTTTACTCTAGCCCGTCAAATACATTTTATTTTTACACACTTCTAACACGGAATCTTTATTACCATTAGCCGTCAGAAGATACTTTTGCGGAATTTCCATATATTTTTTACACAGTGTGTAAGGATTTTTCCAAAAAAGGGATGATGGGTTATGAAACAAAAGACTCTATTTTCTGCCATTTTCATCGGAGCGGTCTCTTTCGGTGTCGCCGCTACCGGAGACGCCTATAACTGGCCAGCTTACCGTTCTGACCTGGATTACGATACCAAGGCAAATATCGGGATCATTAATCCGCCAACGGAATTTAACAACAACTGTAGCGGCGTAACCGGTAAAAAAGCCGGCAAATGGTGGGCCTTATACTGGGGCGCCAATCGCGACAGCCGCATTACCGATGTGACCATCGACAGCATTTTGAAAAAATACGATACCGATTTCAGCTACCTTTACGATACCATGGGTTGGGCACCGGACGCCCAGGCGCAAGACGGCAAATACAGCGCCATTTATTATTACGGATCGGGAACATGCGCAGGGGGTGAAAAAACCGACACCACCGGCGGCTGGCAAACTTGGGTAGCGGGCTACACAGCTGTAGCGGCTTCGTTCTACCCGTTATACAGTTTCAATACGAGTTGCCCTTATACCGACCGCGTTGCCCAAATGGACGCAATGATTCACGAAGGGATCCATTCCATGACCAACGGCTATCCAGGCGCAAAAGACGCCCACTGGTTCCAAGAAGCGGGCAACACCTGGATTCAGCAAGATATGTTCAGTCACCGTAACGGCGTTTACTCCGGAATGGGATTTTTGAACGCAGCTACTGTCATCGCTCCGTTTATGCCGATTGAATGCTATTCCGGTTGGCTGATCGATGGAACGTTCGGCGGTCCGGGTGCGCAGGGGGTAACCGGCAAGAACCAACGATACCTTTTGGGCGGAGCTCAGTACAGCAACATTTTCCCGACCTTTATGGGAACATGGCTCGGCACAGGTTCTGTACGCTGGGTTTACGGCCATGCATACGGAAACACACCGTATCTGCTCGAAACCTACGGGTTGGATATTGGCCTCGGAGACGCTGGAATTCGCCGTCTGATTACAGAATTCCGTGCAAAGCTCGCCATGCTCGATATGAAGGAATGGTCCGAAGAAATCCGCAATCTTTTGAACCAAAATTTTGGCGGAACCAGCTACTGGGAACAGGATTATTGGGACAATAAAAACTACAGTTACACTTGGAAAATGACACCGTACCAACCAACGACGGATTCTAGCGGATATTTGATTCCTGCCGCAGAAACCACACCGGGTTGGTCCGGTTCGAACGTGATTCCTCTCCAGGTTTCAAGCGGAGCTTCACAAGTCAGCGTCAGTTTTTACCCGACCGGAAGCCATTCCACCAATTCCAACATGAACTTCCTCCTCGCCTATCGTGCAACGGACGGAACCCCGGTTTACAGCGAACCGATCACCGGCGAAGGAACCGCCATTTTGAACTTGACAAAGACCCCATCTTCAACCAATGGCTCCCAAATGGTCTTCGCGATTGTCGTCAATACGGATTATGCCTATACAGGCCATGAAGACATTCGCACTTACCATTTCGACTATCGCCTAAAACCGGAAACCGGTATCAGCGGCGCAGGCAGCGCAACCACGGCCTACTATCGCAATTTCGAACTCAATTACGACTGGGCAAACCTCCCGGCATCCAGTTCATCGTCCGACTTGTCATCTAGTTCGTCCGAAGCAGATTTATCGTCCAGCTCGTCCGAAGCCAGCTCTTCCAGCGAATCTACAATCCCGGTTCTCGTTTCCAATTACGCCGTCAACATCACGCTTCCAATTGACGACAACTACGCTTCGATTGCATTCGATTTGCATCTTTCGGAAGTCGCCCAAGCTCTTGGCATTTCCCAAGCAGAAATCGCCACCAAAGCGACCTACTTTGCCGTAGAATCAAACGGAACGCACAATACAACATCTACAGCAAACGCTCCGGGGCACTGGTTCAATGCGAACGGGAACGTCGTGGAATATTCAAACGCGAATGCAACCATCTACTCGGAATTTGACTTGGCTTCGGGAAAGGGCTATGTCGGGCACTATCCGAACCGCGTTTCGAACGGAGATGTTTACACGATCGTTCAGGGCTTTAGCTATAACAACAAGAACGTCACATACACCACCAAAATTACGATTACAAACGATGTGTCGAACAGCGGTTCCGAATCGACGACCGCCCTCATGTACGGGCTCGAAGGACTTTCGACACATCTCGATGTATCCTTCCACAAGGGAATTCTTGAAGTCCATTACAAACTTGATCGTAGCGATGCCGTCAAGATCAGTCTCTTTACCGCTTACGGAGCCTTGATTTCAACGGAAATCATCGGTCAGAAAAAAGCTGGCGTCCATCAGCATAAGCTGGATCTGAACAAAATGGGACTTCCGAGTTCGACTTACATCGTAAAGGTTTCTTGTGGATCCTATCTCGAAGCGAAATCGATCAACATCCACAAGTAAACGATTAGCCACCGCTCTACGCATTTGGACATAAAGAAAAAACACGTAACTCATTGTTGCGTGTTTTTTCGTTATATTATCTGCATATGCAACGCCCGATAGAAAAAGCGATTCTTGTTGGAATCATCACGCCACGCATTCGCAAAGCCGTGGCCGAAGAACACTTAGCCGAACTCAAACGCCTTGCCGAAACCGCAGGCGCCATTGTAACGCGTACTTTTTTACAGCGCGTCCAAGCCTTCAACCCGGCGACCCTTATCGGCGAAGGAAAAGTTGCAGAAATTAAAACGGCTCTCGAAGAAGATGAAGCAGGGCTCGTCATTTTCGACGACGATCTTTCCGGTTCGCAAGTCCGCAATTTGGAAGAACGCCTGCCCGGAATCAAGGTTTTAGACCGAACCGGCATCATTCTCGACATTTTCGCAAAGCATGCCGTGACCGCCGAAAGCCGCCTGATGGTTGAAGTGGCTCAGCTCCAATATTTGGTTCCAAGGCTTACCCATGCCTGGACTCACCTTTCCCGCCAAGCAGGCGGGCGCGGCATCGGCATGAACGGCCCTGGTGAAACCCAGCTCGAAACGGACCGTCGTATCATCCACAAAAAAATCCAAGAACTCAAAAAGAAACTGGAAAAGATCGAAGACGCCCGCGAACGACAGGCGGTACGCCGCGAAAACATTTTCCAAGTCGGCATCGTCGGTTACACGAATGCGGGTAAAAGCACTCTCACCAACCGTCTAACGTCCAGCAACGTCTACGTCAAGGATCAGCTTTTTGCAACGCTTGACAGCACCATGCGCAAGCTCTATGTGGGCGACGGAAAATTCATTCTGCTTTCCGATACGGTCGGCTTTATTCGCAAACTTCCCCATCACCTGATCGATACCTTCAAAAGCACTCTCGGCGCGGCAAGCAACGCGAACTGCATTTTGAACGTCGTCGACGCCACCGCAAACGATTACGAAGAACATCTCGAAATTACGCACAAAATTCTAGAGGACTTAATCGATCCGGAAATTCCGCGCATCATTGCGTTCAACAAAGCGGAAAGCGCAACTCCAGAGCGCCGGCAAGAGCTTTTAAACCACTATCCCGAAGCGCTCCAAATCAGCGCGAAGGAGAATATAGGAATGGAGTCGCTCAAGCAACTCCTGATTCAAAAAATGCAAAAGTGGGAAGACGACCGAAAGATGCGCACAAATTAATCAGCGCATCGGATTGTAATTGTTCATCATCACCATCGCAAGCGCAACGCAAAGCATCACCGACACGCCGACAATCACCTGTTCCCGGTGATTGTATTCGCGCATCACGTACTCCGGTTCTTTTTGTTCCTGCAATTCCTGCCGCGTCGGTTTCACTTCGATTTTTGTCGAATCCACACCGTAAACCGCAGCCGCTTCTTCATCCGTCATATTCAACGTATTGACATATATCGAATCGTAAGCGTCTGCTGCATGAGCCGAAATGGCGGCGAAAAGAATCCAGAGGACAAACACAAAAGCCCCTCCGAAAGAGGGTCCTCGGAAAGGGCTTTTGTATAGACGTTTCAAGGTAAGATTAACCCTGTGCGAGTTTGTCGAGAATCTGGTTCACGATCTTCGGGTTGGCCTTACCGCCAGAGCACTTCATCACCTGACCGACGAAGAAGCCCTTCAGAGCAACCTTACCCGCCTTGAATTCCGCGAACTGGGCAGCATTCTTTTCAATGACTTCCTTCACGGTCTGTTCAATGGCACCGGTGTCGGTAATCTGCACAAGACCCTTTTCCTTCACGATCGTATCCGGATCCTTACCGGTTGCGAACATGTCGGCAAAGACCTGCTTTGCAATCTTACCGTTGATCGTTCCTTCTTCAATGAGGTTCACCAAGCGGGAAAGCTGTTCCGGCAAAACCTTGATGGCTTCAAAGCCACCTTCGAATTCCTTCACTTCGCGAAGAAGTTCCGTGATGACCCAGTTCGCGAGGATCTTCGGATTCTTACAGGTCTTCGCAGCGGCGTCGAACCAGTTGCTGACCTTGATGTCGTCGGTCAAAACCTGGGCATCATATTCGGTCAGTTTGAAATCGTTCAAGAAACGTTCATAACGGGCATCCGGAAGTTCCGGAAGCGTACGGCGAATTTCTTCCACGAAGGCAGGATCGGTCACGAGGCGCACCATATCCGGTTCCGGGAAATACTTATAATCCGGAGCGTCTTCCTTGGAACGGATGACGGACGTCTTGTCGGCGTTCGGGTCATAACGTTTGGTGCACTGCTGAACTTCCTTGCCCGCATCGAGAGTCACGCTCTGAAGCAGATATTCCGCCGTGAGAGCCTTTTCGAGGTTCGTAAAGCTGTTCAAGTTCTTGATTTCGGCGCGAGTTCCATACGGAGCGTCTTCGCTCGGACGAATAGAAATGTTTCCATCGCAACGGATGTTGCCATTTTCCATATTCGCATGGGAAACGCCCGTGTATTCGAGAATCTGCTTGATTTTCTTGAAGGTGAGGACCGCTTCTTCCGGGCTGCGGATATCCGGTTCCGTCACGATTTCGCAAAGCGGAGTACCGCAACGGTTCGCGTCAAAGTGGCTGCCTGTCGGGCTCATGTCGTGCACAAGCTTACCGGCATCTTCTTCCATATGAATTCGCGTAATACCGATGCGACGCACAACGCCGTCGGCACGCTTAATTTCAAGCCAACCGTTACGGCAAATCGGGTGGTCATAAATCGGAAGTCCACCGGTCTGGGTAATCTGGTAACCCTTCGGAAGGTCCGGGTAGAAGTAGTTCTTACGAGTCCACATCGCATTCAGGTCGATTTCGCAATGGAGAGCGAGACCCAAACGGATGGCGTATTCCACAGCCTTCTTGTTCGGCACAGGCATTGCACCCGGGAAACCAAGGCAAACAGGGCAAACATGCTTATTCGGGCTTGTATTCACTTCGACTTCGCAACCGCAGAACATTTTCGTTTTGGTCGCGAGCTGACAGTGGATTTCAAGACCGATCACTGGATAATACTTGGACATAGCAAAAAACTCCAAAAACTTTGTTTTCGCGGAAAAATTTAATTAAATCCGAAGCCGGGCAAGGAATTTTACGAAAATTTGGGGCGATATTTTAGGCGAGCTCGGAAAGAGTCACCACATTCATGTCGGAAATATCTTTCCAGGCTTCATTTTCGGTAAGGACAAGATCCGCTCCCGAGACATAAGCCGTCGCCAGCTGCAAGGAATCTTCCAGCGACAAATGGTTCTTTGCGCGGAATTCCGCCGATACGGCCGCGATTTCTGCATCGATTTCGCGGAGCATGAACTGCGAACTCTTGGTAAAAAATTCCTTAAATTCGCGAGCCAGCACGGGCTGACCCTTTTCGTGGGCACGCAGGGAAAGGTCCGCAAGCGTGATCGGGGACGCCACCATCTGGATTTTCCGTTCATATACAATATCCAGGATATGGAGCATGACCGGATAATACTCAGACCGGAATTCGAGCAGACGTCGAATCGGCATTTCATCCAAAAAAAGGACTCTAGAATTTTCCACTCGAATCATAAACAAAATTTAACAATTCTATTGTTTTTTTGTTATAATTTTAACTGAAAACATCGGATAAGGAGAAGATCATGAACAAAGTTCTTTTTGCCTCTCTAGCAATGGCAACAGCGCTTTTCGCACAGGACAAGCCAGCAGAATCTGCCGCTCCGGTAGCTGATACCGCCAAGGTGGCTACCGCCGAAACCGCAGCGCCGCAAACACAGGCTCCGGCTACGGACTCTGCAAAGGCAGAAGCGGCTCCGGTCGCACAGGCTCCAGCAATCGCCGACACGACCAAGGCAGAAGCCGCCCCAGCGGACACAGCCAAGGTAGAACCGAAGGCTGAAGAAAAAGCAGAAGCCGCTCCGGCAGCAGACTCCGCAAAGGCAGAAGTCAAGACCGAAAAGGCAGAAGCAGCTCCGGCTGTCGACACCGCCAAGGTGGCAGCAGCAGACACGGCCAAGGGTGAACCGAAGGCTGAAGAAAAGAAGGCTGAACCGGCTCCGGATATGTCTATGGCATCTGCCAAGACTCTCGCTCCCAAGAAGGCAAAGAAGAAGCCACTTTTCAAGGCTGGCGAATTTGTCTTTGACGTAGACGCAAGCTTCGAAATCCAGGCCGGCAAGGTTCTCTGGGCTAGCGAAGATGACGAAAACGGCGACAACTTCGAAGAATGGTGGGGGCGCGCCAATCTCGGTCTCGAAACCCATTCGGACGACTTCAACGGACGCATCTTAATTTATATGTATCCGGGTGACCTGATTGATAACCAGTATCATGCTCATCACACCGCAGACGGAGACACCTCGGATAGTTACGAATACCGCGACCTCTTCGAAATTCACGAAGCCTGGGCGGAACAACACACCAAATATGCTGCCATCAAGCTCGGTCGTTGGGAATTCACCCAGAAGAACGGTGATTACTTCGGTAACTACGTCGACGGTTATTACAACGGTTTCAAATCCGGAGCTCCTAGCGAAAACGCTTTGCAGTTCACGCTCACCCCGACGGAAACGATGACGATGAACGTCGCTTTCATCAGCACGACTCCGAAGCTCAATACCGGCGATCTTCGCTTGATGTTCAACTTCCATGATCTTTCCGGTATTGAATTCTTGAACCTCGATCTCGGCTACCGTACAAACGTCTTCGATCTGATTCACGATGACGACGTGGATGTCCGTCACACGATTTCTCTCCAGGGCAAGACTCCGATTGTCAACGACATCGCTTACTTCTTCCTCGAAGGCGCTTTGATGGGCATCGATGCAGAAGAAACTTACACGGATCGTTTCGGCAAGAAACGCACCCGTACCGTCGACATGGTGGCTCCGATTACCGGCGGTCTCCTTTTCACCCCGGGTGACTACCGCATTATCCTCGAAGCGGAATACATCCACAACCGTGCCGATACCGAATATGCCGATGCCGACAAGAAGCATGTGAAGGACGTTCTCGGTGCATTCTACATCGAAAAGCCGCTCACCAAGCGCTTCACCCTTTCCTTCGGTGCGCATAGCTACGGTTCTTCCCGCGACTTCCAGTTCAACGGAAACCTGATTGGCCGAATCAACTAATCATTTTCGACAGATCGCAATTGAAAGCGCCCCCATCCAGGGGCGCTTTTTTGCTATCTTTGTAGCCATGAAAAATTTTTACGTCACTACTCCGATTTATTACGTTAACGACGCGCCGCATATCGGTCACTCCTATACGACCGTTCTCGCAGATATTCTCACCCGTTTCCACAAGATCCTGGGATATCAGACCTTCTTCTTGACCGGTACCGATGAACACGGTCAAAAGGTGCAGCGCGCCGCCGAAAAGCGTGGCGTAACTCCGCAGGAACATGTAGACGAATACTACCATCGTTTTGAAGATCTGTGGAAAAAGATGGGCATCGGAAACGATTTCTTTATCCGCACGACTATGCCGGAACACAAGGCATACGTGCAGGAATGCCTGCAGAAGCTTTGGGACAAGGGCGAAATTTACTCCAAGGAATACGAAGGCTGGTACTCTGTCGGCGAAGAACGCTTCTTTACCGAAGACGAACTCGACGAAAACAAATGCGACCCCATCAGCCACCGCCCGGTGGAATGGCTCAAGGAAAAGAACTACTTCTTCAAGATGGGTTCTTACCAGCAAAAGCTGATTGACTTCCTCGAAAGCCATAAGGACTGGATCGTGCCGGACTACCGTTGGAACGAAATCCGCGGATTTTTGAAACAGCCGCTGAACGATCTTTGCATTAGCCGTCCGAAAGCTCGCCTCAGCTGGGGCATTCCACTCCCGTTCGATACAGACTATGTGACGTATGTCTGGTTCGACGCCTTGTTAAACTATGTAAGCGCCTCGACCGCCTTCCATAAGACTTATGCGGACGGCACGCCGATTTGGCCGGCGACTTACCACCTGATCGGTAAAGACATTTTGACCACCCACTGCGTCTATTGGCCGACCATGCTCATGGCTCTCGACATTCCGCTTCCGGAACACGTTCTCGCCCACGGTTGGTGGCTCGTGAACGGCGGCGAAAAGATGAGCAAGTCCGCAGGCAACGTCGTGAACCCGATGGATTACATGGAAAAGTACGGCATCGACGCTTTCCGCTACTTCCTCGCCCGCGAAATGGTCGTCGGTCAAGACGCAAACTTTACGCATGAAGGCTTTGTCCGTCGCATCAACAGCGACCTCGCCAACGACCTCGGCAACGTGCTGAACCGCGTGCACCGTTTGGTTCTCAACAACTTCGCAGGCAAGCTTCCGCAGGCAACGCTGATCGGCGACGCCGAAAAAGAAGTCATCGAACTTGCCAATAAAGTCATCGTCGAAATCAAGGAAGGCCTTCCCAAGGCTCGCCTTTCGCAGTCGATCGAAACCATCATGCAGCTCGTGCGTAGCGTCAACCGCTATCTCGAAGTCAAGGCTCCGTGGAAACTCGCGAAGGACGAATCCAAGAAGGACGAACTCGCCACGGTTCTTTACATTTCGGCCGAAGCCGTTCGCCTGTCCCTCTGCCTCCTCTGGCCGGTCATTCCGTCCAAGGCAGAAGAAGGTCTTGCCATGCTCGGTTCCAAGTTCCAAAGCGCCGACGATCTCATTTGGGGAATTCTGAAGGGCGGTGAAACCTTTGGCGAAGGCAAGCCTCTCTTCCCGCGTATCGAAGAAGAAAAGAAGCAGGAACCGGCAAAACCAGCACCAAAGCCAAAGCAGAACAAGCCTCTTACCGCGGAAGACGTCCCTCTCGAAATGGACATTCGCGCAGCCAAGATTATCGACGTGCAGAACCATCCGGACGCAGACTCCCTCTACGTTCTCAAAGTCGATGCAGGCGAAGGCGAACCGCGCACCATTTGTTCGGGCCTCCGCGCCAGTTACAAAGCAGAAGAATTAAAAGATCGCATGATCGTTCTTTTTGCAAATCTGAAACCGGCACCGCTCCGTGGCATCATGAGCAACGGAATGCTCTTCGCAGGCGACACGGACGAGGATCACGTCTGCGTGCTCATCGCTCCGCCGGAAGGCGCAAAACCGGGTGACCGCGCCGCCTTCCACGGAACCGTTCCGTCGACAGATGGCCGCGTTCTCAAGGTGAAGGATTTCGAAAAGATTTCTCTCGAAGTCCGTGGCAAAGTTGTGTTCTGCGGCGAAAAAGCACTCGAAATCGGCGAAAAGCCGGTAACCTGTGACGTTGCAGACGGCAAGAAGGTCCACTAAAGCCCATGTATTCGATTCAAAAATTTTCCGCGCTAGCGCCGAAGACGAAAGCCAAACGCTTCGCGGAACTTTTGCGAATTCTCATTTTACAGCTCGGCAACGACATAGCTCAGATTCGAAATGAGTATGAGCATTATGCCGAATGGGAAAACTTCCCCGCTTCCAAACGCTTAGACGGAAAGAACCAAGCCGAGCTGATCGATCTTTACAAGGACTTCCGCACCGAAGCGGGTCTTGGTTTTGAACGCGACGTTTATCTGGAAAACGAGCCTGGCGACCGTTCCGAAGCGGTGATGCCAACTCTCCCTTATGCAGTGCTTGCGCACAACCTTCGCAGCGGTTTTAACGTCGGATCGATCTTCCGCACTTCGGACTGTTTTGGGCTCGAAGCGGTACACCTTTCCGGTTACACGCCCGACATTGACCATGCGATGCTCAAGAGTGCGGCCAGAGGCACAGAACGCTGGATTCCGCACAAACGTTGGGAAACTCCGTTCGACTGCATCCAGGCGCATTTAGAAAACGGCTACAGCATCATCGCTCTTGAAACCGGCGAAGGTTCAGTTCCCATTTCTACCGTAGAATGGCCAAAGAAAGGTCTGATCATTCTCGGCAACGAAGAGCTCGGCATCGCCCCGGATCTGCTTGAAAAATGTTCCCTCAAAGTGGAAATTCCGATGGCTGGCCGCAAGGCGAGCATGAACGTTGCAGGCGCCTTCGCCGTTCTCTCTTACGCCATCCGCACCGGCTACAAGTTTTAGCATATCCATTTAAAACAAAAAGTTCCCCGCTTTCACGAGGAGCTTTTTTTGTACAAACTCACGTTTGAAAGGAGAGCTTAGAGGCGCTTCAACACAGCCTGAGCGTGGTGATAGAAGCCTTCCGTCGTCGCCATTTCGGCAATCGCTTTACCGTGCTTCAGTATCGCCTTCTGCGAATAGTTGATAATGCTCATGCGCTTCACAAAGTCGTAAACTCCGAGCGGGCTCGAGAAACGAGCCGTTCCATTCGTCGGGAGCACATGGTCCGGACCTGCGAAGTAATCGCCCACCGGTTCGCTCGACCACGGGCCGATGAATACAGCGCCCGCATTCAAAATGCTCTTCGAAAGTTCTTCCGCTTCACAGGTCATGATTTCCAAATGTTCCGGAGCGATGCGGTTTGCGATCGCCACGCCGTCGAACCAATTGTCCACCACGAGAATGCGGCCGAAGTTGCCGAGAACCTTTTCCAGAAGTTCGCGTTTCGGAGAGTTTTCCACCTGTTCATCGACACAAGCAGAAATCATCTTTGCCGTATCCATGTTATCGGTAATGCAAATCGCCGCTTCAAATCCCGAACCGTGTTCCGCCTGGCTCATCAAATCCGCAGCCACAAAATCCGGGTCCGCCGTATTGTCTGCCATCACGAGGATTTCAGACGGACCTGCAATCATATCGATATCGACCGTTCCAAAGACTTCCTTCTTCGCGATCGCGGCAAAGACGTTACCCGGTCCCACAATCTTATCGACCGGTTCAATGCCCTTTGCACCGTAAGCAAGGAGCGCAATCGCCTGAGCTCCGCCGATGTGATAAACTTCCGTAATGCCCAGTTCACGCAGCACAAAAGCCACAGACGGATGAATTCCATCCTTCGCCGGAGTCGTCACCACGATTTCATCGACGCCAGCCACCAGAGCCGGCACCGCATTCATAATGACCGTACTCGGATACACCGCAGCACCACCCGGCACATAAAGGCCCACGCGGTGCATCGGACGAATACGCTGGCCGAGGACTTCTCCGTCCTTGCCCTTGAACATAAAGCCGTTCAAATCCTTGAGTTCATGCTTGTGGAATTCCACCGCATTCTTGATCGCCTGGCGAAGACCCTTGGCGAGAGATTCCGGCACCTTGTCTGCGAGTTTTTCAATCGTCTTTTCGCTGACGGCCAAAGACTTGCCCTTTAAGCCGTCAAACTTTTGCGCATATTCCACAGCCTTTTTCATGCCGCCTTGACGCACGTCTTCCAAGATCTGCTTGACCTTCTGATGGATCTCTTCCGTAGGCGCAACACCGCGCGCACAGATGCGTTCCACTTCTTTCGAATTCTGCTTAACTTTGATGATTTTCATAAATCAGTGTCCGTTTTTTTGTTCTTTAAAAATCTTGTAGGTAAGACCGTCGATCAAAGCGAACCAAGACGCTTCAATGATATTCGACGAAACGCCGGCCACATGCCAAGTGTCCTTTTCATCGCTAAAGGTAGACCACACACGCACATGCGCATCGGAGCCTACATTCGAGCCAAGAACGCGAACCTTGAAGTCATCCAGACTGACTTTCTGCATGTACGGGAAGTACGGGGTCAAAGCCTTACGCAGCGCCGCATCCAGCGCGTTCACCGGGCCATCGCCTTCTGCCACCTGAAGACTGATTTCATCGTTGATCCGAAGCTTGACGGTCGCCTGGGAAACGCTCACGCCCTGCACGGTACGGTCTTCAATCAAACGGTAATTTTCAAGCGAGAACGGTGTCGAGAAATGTCCCAAAGTTCTGTAGACGAGCATTTCAAAGCTCGCTTCCGCACTGTCAAAGTGCCAGCCGTCATTTTCACGTTTCTTGATCAAGAGCAAAAGCTCCTGAATCTTCGGGTCCTTCTTGTCCACGTCCACGTGGAGCAATTCCTTTACCTTTTCGACAACCAAAGAACCGCCAGCCTGATCGCTCGCGACGAACACGCGCTTGTTGCCCACGAGCTGCGGGTCAACGTGTTCAAAGCTGCGGGAAACCTTCATCACTCCATCGATGTGAGCGCCTCCCTTATGCGCAAAAGCGGCATCCCCGACATACGGAGCATAGACATTGCTCGGCAGGTTTACAATCTGGTCGTAGGCAAGGCTCACCTTGCGCAGGTTCTGCAAATTCTTGGCGCAGAACGGTTCCTTCTTGAGCTTGAGGATAAGATCCGCGGAAATCGTCGTCAAGTCTGCATTGCCACAGCGTTCCCCATAGCCGTTCAAAACGCCCTGCACCATCTGGATGCCGTTCTGAACAGCGACGAGAGAGTTCGCCACAGCCATTCCGCTGTCATTATGAGCGTGAATGCCAAGCGGAGTCGAAACTTTTTCCTTCACCGCCTGAATGATTTCTGCAAGTTCCCAAGGCATCGTGCCGCCGTTCGTATCGCAGAACACAATGAAGTCCGCACCGCCCAGTTCGGCCGCCTTTAAGGTTTCGAGAGCGTACTGCGGATTCGCCTTATAGCCGTCAAAAAAATGTTCCGCATCGTAAATAACTTCTTCGGAATTTTCTTTCAGATAACGGATCGAAGACTCGATCATGTCGAGATTTTCTTCGAGAGTCGTGCGGATGACATCGGTTACGTGCAAGTCCCAGCTCTTGCCAAAAATCGTTTTGACCGGAGCTTTGCTCGCGACCAAAGCCTTCAGCAAGGGATCTTCTTCCGGAAGGACGTTCGGACGACGCGTGCTGCCGAAAGCGGTAACCTTCGCATGGGTCAGATGCATTTCCCCGATCTGCTTAAAGAATTCCACGTCAATCGGATTGCTGGGATTGGGCCAGCCCCCTTCAATGTAATCGAAGCCGAAAGAATCAAGCAGCTTTGCAGCCTGCAACTTATCCCCTAACGAAAGGGAAATCTTGCGGTCCTGATTGCCATCGCGTAAAGCGGTATCATAGAGAAAAACGTCTGACATCATGCGCCAAATTTAGTAAAAGATTCCAAGCGCCCTAAAGAATTAGCGCGCAACCATGCCCTGACGGACTTCTTCGGCCTTATCCTTGCCTTCCAAAAGCGAAAGCAGGCAAAGTCCGAATTCTTCAGCCGATCCCGGACCGCGACTGGTCACGAATTTGCCATCCACAACAACGCGATCCTGCGAATAGCTTTTGCAATACGGGCGGATATCCGATTCGGTCGAAGGATAGCTCGTAACCCGCTTATCGTGCAGAATTCCTGCAGCGGCAAGCACCGTCGGAGCCGCGCAAATCGCAGTCACCCACTTTCCAGAATTCGTAAACGTGCGGACCGCATCGAGAACGGCTTCCGATGTCCGCAAATTTTCTACCCCACGGCCACCGCCCGGAAGGAAAATCCCGGAATACAAAGACGGATCGATTTCAGAAAGCAAGGCATCCGCCTTGAGAGTCAAGCCATGAGCCCCTTCCACATAAGGATCTTCGTGGATACTGGCGAGAGAAACCTTTACCCCTCCGCGAATCAGAATATCGTAAGGCGCCACACATTCCGTTTCTTCAAAACCATCCGCCAGCAAAAACAAGATATGATTCGACATAAAATTCTCCTATAGCTTACTCTAAGTAATATAACCAAATTCAGATACTGTTTTGCGAAATAAGAAGAATTTTAGCGATTTGACCGAATTTTTAAAACTTCGCCCGCTTTCACCTTGGTCGTTTTTTTCTTGTTCCATTCGACGATTTGCTCTATCGTCACGCCATAGGTCCGGGAAATATCCCAAAGGGATTCCCCCGACTGCACCGTATGGCGAATAAAATTATCCTGACCTTTTTCAGTCGAATGTTTTTCTACAGGGGCTTTTTCAACGGGAACTTCCGGGGACTTTTTTTCGGCAGTCTCTACCGGCTTTTCGACATAAAGGGTCTGACCGGCACGAATCGCGGTCCCTTCAATGTGATTCCACTTTTGCAGATTCTGAACAGAGACTCCGAACTTGCGGGCGATCGCTCCTAAATTATCTCCGGAACGGACCTGATACGAGCGTCTCGAAGACTTCCTGGATGACGACGCGGACGAAGACTTCGTCGCGGACTTTTTTGGCTCGGATTTTATGGAAGATGCGCTTGCCGGAAGCGGAATCATCAGCGTCTGGCCCTGACGGATTCGCGTATTCTTTAAATGGTTCGCCTGTTGAATGTCGTGAACGGAAACTCCGTACTGACGGCTGATTTTTCCCAGATTTTCTCCGGACTTTACCTTGTGATACTGCCAGCGCGACCAGGATTTTTTATCCATCTTTTCGTAAGCGACCAAGAAGGAATCTCGCGTTCCTTCGGGAATGCGGACAACATAACCGCTTTCCTTTGGAGGGGTACACCAGCGATTTAATTCCAGGTTCAATTCCTGAATCGTTCGCGTATCGACACCGGCCGCTTTGGCCACGTCATCCAAAGGCATGAATTCGACAACGGTCACCGTATCGAACGCCGGAAGTTCCTTTTTTTCCACGTTCATGCCGTAATGTTCGGGATAATGCCCGATTGTCATGGCCGCGAGAATTCGCGGCACATAGTGCATCGTTTCCTTGGGAAGCTTCAAATCCCAATAGGTAACCGTCTTTGTCGAATCCCAAAGCGTATCTTCTTTGACTTCGCGAATGCGACGACGCACACAGCCTTCACCGCAGTTATAAGCGGCCATCGCCATCAGCCAATCGCCGAACTCCTCGTAAAGGCGCCGCAGATACCGCATCGCGGCCACCGTCGAAAGCTCCGGATTGCGACGCATATCGATCCAGAAATCCTGATAAAGTCCATAACGCTTTCCCGTTGCCGGAATGAACTGCCAAAGGCCTGCCGCTTTTGCCCGGCTATAAGCCTTGATCTTGTAACCGGATTCCACCAGCGAAAGGAATATCAAATCGCGCGGCATCTCCATGGAATCAATTTTCGCATAGAGCATTTCATCAAATGCCGTCTTGCGCGAAAGCGAGGCTTCTGTAAAATCGTGCGCGCGTGTCGTGAGGTATTGGATTTCCTGCATCACGCGCTCGTTGAACTCGACCGGTAACGTAAATTCAGCGCGGTTCAGCGTATCCAAAAAGCTTTCGATTTCCTCTCGTTCCGCACTGTCGAGAGGAGGCTCATCCAAATTTTCTAGCCCGGATTCTTCGAATTCATAGCGGACATAGACAGAAGCGTCTTCGCCCATGGCAAGAATCTGAGGGTATACTTCATCGAGGGCCGCAATCAGCTTATGCGGCATATCACGACGGTACAAGGAATCTTGCGGCCGGGCAAGAATCGAAAAGACCGGGTCGTAATTCTCCTCTACCAATTTTTTTAAAGCAAGATCCAGATGATGCCTTGCGACGAGCCAATCCTCATCTTCCATCGCTTGCAAGGCAAATTGGTACTGTTGCCAAGACTCCCGTTGCTCTTCTTCAGGAGAAACCCAATCGCTCATCGCGCGGGATACAAAAGATTCCTCGGCTTCTGGGGTATAGACGTCCTTACTGCTTCCAGCACAGGAAACGGCAATACACGCGAAAGCCAAGGGGAGTAGAAATAAGGCGCCCCTTTTCAGGGAAGCAATCACTGGTCGTAGTCCAGATCTTCCGCGTAGTCGTTCCAAATTTGGTCACGCTTAAACGTCGGCTTATCGAAGTTCACCTCTTCATCGAGGTTTTCTTCCTCTTCTTCCTCTTCGATTTCTTCCTGTTCCTCTTCGCTTGCCATCGGAACAGACGGTTCTACGTTATCATTCTTCGGACGACGGCCACAATACATCGGTTCCGGTCCCTTCATTCCCATATTCTTAATAACCATATAAGAATACACCTCTCTTTTTATTTTCCCAGAGCGTTATTCACGCCAAACCAAATGATTCCCGCAGCAACCAGCGCAAGAATCATCGTTGCATAGATGAGCACACGGCTGATTCGGTATGCCTTCTGGTTTTTGTGACTCCAGAAAGGCCTTTCCGTTTGATTCGCGTTTTTAGCACTCATAGCGAAAATATACACATAGAGTTAAAAAAAACAAGTAGGTCTAAAAAATATTTAGAAACTCTTACCAGTTTTGAATTGCCTTGTATGCGTTATGCGTCGAAGTCACCGACAGGGTTCCGTTGTATATCATAGTCGCGGTCGGTGCGACCAGCTTGACTACACGGTTCCAGCGGGTAAGATTCGTCGCATCGACATAGACGATATCACCCGGTTTCAAAGCGAACTGGTCGCCAAAGACAAGAGCCATCGGATTGCGCGCATTCAAATGATAAACATCGATCGCATCCGCAGCCGCGGCGCGGAACACATAGATATTTTCCGCCTTCGCCGATTCGAGTTGCAAGCCACCGGCTTCTGCAATCGCCTGAGACAGGGAAAGCTTTCCGTTTTTAAACGGAAGAGCCTGCTGATTACGCACTTCACCCATCAGGTAAACCTTTGTTTCTTCGGCATCCGGAATGCGAATGACATCGTTGTCTTTCAAGACAATATCGCTCGGTCCCTTGCCCGCTGCATACGGGAAGAGCAAGTTCACCAAATACGTTTTTCCGTCGCGCGTAAATTCGACAGCAGAGAGATTCGCATTGGCGTTGGTTCCACCGCAGCGATTGATCGCTTCGAGGAAAGTCACCGGAACGTCGTTCAACAGCACAATGCCCGGTCTAGAAATCGAACCTTGGACATAAACCTTATGGCGCTGACTCTGGATCAGGCGGACATCGATCTGAGGATTGTTCAATACCTTAGAAAGGCTTTCGACAATTTGATCGCGAAGTTCCGTAATGGTCTTTCCGGTCACATTGATTTCACCGACATAAGGGTAGAACAAAACGCCGGATTCGCTTATCAGCTGGCCTGTCGCATTGTCGCTACGGTATGATCCCAGAGGGCTGGTCAGTTCCGGATGTTCCCAGATGACGACCTGAATAATATCAAACGCACCGAGCCTGTAGGCCTCCGGTTTGTAATTCAGCAATTCTTCGGGAAGGGCGGCAAGCCTTGCAGCCGCATTCGTATCGGCCTGTTCGGAAGCCAATCGAGAAAGCGTATTGGCATTGATTGATTGAATATGAACCTTGGCCCCCTGGAATTCGGCCAATGTATCGATTGTACCCTCTTCATCCGAAGATTCGTTCAAAACCATACCCGGCGTAGCAAAACATCCAGAAAGAGCAAGAGTGGCCATCAAAGCCAAACCTGAAAGCCAAAATTTCATATCCATTGACCTCTTACGAAGTAAAAAACGTGAGTTAAATATAAGAATTTCAAACGGATTTCCATCGATTTTCGCAATAAGAACAGAGCATTTTAGAATAAGAAGCCGTCTTTGGCGTGTTGGGAATCCTTTGCATAAATTTTTGAACCGTTTCTCCAGGTTCCCGAACATATCCCAACGATCTCAGTCCGGATTCCGCTTTTTTTAAGCTTTTCCGCAATTCAAGAATGCGAAGAGAGATATTTTCCCGATCCTTCCGGATTTTTTGCAAGCGGAGCACGATGCGCCAAGCAACCAGCCCCACAAGAATCAAAAGCAGTCCTATCCTAAGCCAAAGAGATTCCAAAAGCCTCGACGTCCAGTTTCCCAACGCGTCCAAGGAAGCGCGCCAACGGCCCTCCGTCAATTCATGGAAGAAAAGCGAGGCGGCACTGCGGAAACGCTCCGCATAACGTTCCAAGAGCGTCGCGTCCTTACCCACTGGGCGCGCCGCCATCGGTGTCGGGTCAAAAGTATTCCAGAAGCCTTCCGGATCTAAAAATTCCACCCAGGCGTGCGCATTCCTGCGGTAAAAGATCCAATACCCGCTTCCCGGTTCCGGATAGGCAAAACCTGTTGCATAGCGGGCAGGAATTCCCATGCGGCGCAACAAAAGCGTGCTGAACGAGGCAAAATATTCACAAAATCCCTGACGCGTCCTATAAAAGGTACGCAGAGGATCTTCCCTTTTAGAAAGCGGAAGGTGCAACGAATACACAAATTTTTCTCGGAAGGCGCTCCTCATTTTTTTCAAATTACTGTACAGAGAATCCCGCGACATCGAAAGTCCCATTTCTTTTGAAGCCGAATCCAATAAACCTTCGAGCGATGAAGGAACGCCCAACCAAGCGGTATCCGAAAAAGCCAGAGAGTCCCGGGTCCGAACGCCATCCCAATAATACCAGTCCCGAGGCGTGTTTCCTTCCATCTGATAAAAATCCCCTGCGTAATACGGAATTGAGTCAGGCCCTTGAATGGCTACCCCGGCAGCCCCCGGCGGAGCAAAAAGCGCATCTTCTAAAGCAAGCGTGGAGCGGATCCATACCGCATTGGAATCGACAGCCTCCCCGTTTTCAAAGCCGCCATAATCGCCGACAAAACGCCCAGTCTGCAAAAAGCGATGCCGGTCCGATTGCTTCCAAAGTCCGACTCCCGGCAAATATCGTTCATAGGCAATTCCTTTTAAATACACAGGCATTCGTTTCGAATAAATCCGGAACACCACACTCCGTTCAAGCCGATCAGAATAATTCAGTCCAAACGTTCCAAGCTTGCCAACTTTTGAAAATCCCATCAGCGAGCGGTTCTGGTAATAGCTTTCATAACGCTCCGCACGCGTACTTCGACCGATGGCACGCGCCTGCAAAACAAGCTGAGACAAAACGGCAAAGCCTAAAACGGACAACGCCAAAAAGAAAAGCCAAAGTTTAAGGCTCTTGCGAGACCGCACATCGATCAAGAACGTTCCCAAGGCGACAGCGAAGGCAACCGTCGCGGTAACGTTCCATTCAAAGGAACTCAGGAACAACACGACAAAAGCATCGAACCAGACAAACACGATTCGGCCGCCGCGCCCAAGGCACATCCACTCCACTACCGCGATGTACAAAAAATACCAGGCGGGAATATAAATGAAGAGGGGCGAAAATGTTCCTGGCGCATTCGGAAACGCCACAAACCAAATTGCAAAAGGAAGAATTCCCAAATAAAGCCATATCCGATGCAGCTTGACGGGCTTTCCCAATCGCAATCGCCTGTAACCCCATAGCGAAAAGCCCAAAGCCAGAAATGCCAAAAGCAGAACCTGCGAGACGCTAAAAAGCGCGACGATTGCAGCCACAAGAATGATCAAGGCGCCTTCATTTGAACCAACCCGTTTCAATCCAAAGCCTCCGATTCTCGCAAAACATACCGGACGGAATCGTCCCTCGCCACTTTGGGTTCCCGATTCACCACCACGACCTGTTTATCGACCGCAGGCCATAAGACCCGATGTACGGCAACGCAAAGAACCGGGACTTCTGCACTCGGCAAGACATTCCACTTTTTTAGCGTGCAAGTCGTATGCAAATCCGCATACGGAATCCGCGCCAAGGCTGCAAGGATTTTCTTCTGCGCGCTTTTGCCATCTTGAAAAAGGATTTCTTCGTTCCCAATGAAAACGCGTCCCAGCAGGTTCCTTTCCAAAAGGTAAAACGCAATGCTCCCGAACAACCGGATCGCCGATTCGACACACATTTTTTCACGAAAATTTTGAGTCGACACATCGAGTAGCAAAGTTACCCCGCCACCGGATTCTGTCGCATATTCCTTGGTAAAAGGTTTTCCGTATCGGGCAAAAGCCTTGTAATGCAGATCGCGGAGACTATCGCCTTCTCGATATTCGCGAGTCCCGATAAATTCCATACCGCGGGAATTTTCCGGTCGCAACAAGCGTTCGAACTTGGCTCCGCTTGCGCCTTCCGTCATAAAGCGGAACCGCGAAGGCGTCTTGATTTTAGGCGCCACCAAAAGTTCCGCCTTGCCTTCATAAGGACGAAGCTTTTGTAAAAATCCTAAAGGATGAGTCTCTACGATCGCAATTTTAGACAGCAAGAATGCACCGCGACGCCGCGGTTTGAGGAGTCCCCCGCCCATACGTTCAATGCAAGGATCCATGCGGAAAGACTCCAAAAAGTTCGACGCGGAAAGAGGCTTGTCCAATGTGGCAGAAATCTGCACAGGTTCCCCTTCGATTGCCATCGGAACGTCCACATGCTCAATGCGATTCTTCGGTTTTCGCCGCCAAATAAAAGACAGCAGAATCCATATAAAAGAAGCCCCTTCGATTCCCTTTAGGACAGTAAATCCCGGGACAAACAAAAAGAGAGATCCAAAAAGTATCAAGGCGCAAAGGACATGCCCCGCCGGAGTCACCGCTTCATCCCAAAAATAATACAGGCGCATCAAAAGACCGGGCCTTTCCGGTGCACGGGGATAAGCCTTCCACAGCCAAACGATTTCGTCGAGAATTTTTTTCAAAAGCTACCTGGGAATCGGCACGTTTTTGCGGATTTCTTCCAAAATCTTTTTTGTCGCATCCGGGGCAGGATCTTCCGCAAAAATGCGGTGCGACATCACAGGTTGCAAAGCCCGCTGAATATCATCCGGCGTCACAAAATCTCGCTGATCCATATAGGCTAAAGCCTGCGACATCGCGACCAAAGCCATCCCCGCACGAGGGCTCGCGCCCAATCGGAGATCCGAACGGTGACGCGTCGCCTGGACCAGTCTGACCGCATAAATTTCAAGCGATTCATCCACATGAATTTTTTTGACGTCTTCACGAATCCTCAAAATATCTTCCGGAGTCATCACCGGCTCCAGTTTTTCCACTGGAATTTCAAAACGATGCCCGCGAATAATGCCAAGCTCCGTTTCTTCGGAAGGATATCCCAATGAAAGGCGTACCATAAAGCGGTCCATCTGCGCCTCGGGCAGCGGATACACGCCGCGAAATTCAACGGGATTTTCCGTAGCAAGCACGACGAAAAAATTCGGAAGCAAATAAGATTTTCCTTCGAGCGAAACGGAACGTTCTTCCATCGCTTCCAAAAGGGCGCTCTGCGTACGAGGGCTAGCGCGGTTGATTTCGTCTGCTAAAAGAACCTGCGTAAAAACAGGTCCCTTTTTAATTTCAAATTCCGCTTGTCCCGGGCGAAAAATCGCACCGCCGGTCACATCGGCAGGAAGAAGATCCGGCGTAAACTGGATTCTCGCATAATCTGCGGAAACTGCTTTGGAAAGAGCTCTCGCCAGAGTCGTTTTACCGGTTCCCGGAACATCTTCGATCAGCACGTGCCCATTCGCTAGAATGGCAGCGACGAGCATTTCCACGGAATCTCCCTTTCCTAAAAGAACCGAATTCAAAGCCTGGATTAATTTCTGGATCATTTTTATTCCCTTTTCACTCTCCTTTTCAAAATAAAAATATATTCCATTCCATGACCATTCTGATGATTTTTGCCATTTTCGCAGCCGTTGCCTTGATTTTCCTTCTCATTTTCTCCATTCGGAACGCTTCTCCGGAAAATCGCAAAGCATTTGCCCTCCCTGGACTCATCCAGCTTTTTGCGGCAAGCATTGCCCTTGTGCGTGGGAACGTTCTTCCCGACTACCTCCCGCATGAAATCGTCACGATTCTCTGCTACTTCTTTGCGCTGTACCTCACCTTTACATCGGCGATTTCGATCGCTTCTAGCGGAAAACGCCACGGCAAAGTTCTCGCCAGCATTTGGATTCTTGACGCGATAGCATTCTGGGTGCTCGCCGTTTTCGCCTAGGCGTGGTTATCGCAAAGCCATTTCTTTTACAAAACAAAAGTCCCCGCATTCGCGGAGACTTCTGCTACATTTTTTGTCTCGGAAGGTTTTCGAATTAGCCGACGAAGAACATTTCGCCGTAGCCCGGAACCGGCCACTGGGAATCCGGAACAATCTGTTCGAGGGCATCCACAACCTGACGGACATTCTTCATGCCTTCAAGTTCTGCAGCCGGATCGTTCGAATCGATAGCCTTTTCGAGCTTTTCGATTTCCTGCGTGAGCTTTTCCACATCTTCTGCTGCGGACTTGGCCAGAGCGGAAACGCCCTTGTGCACATAATCCGTGAGAGATGCGCAAGAATCCGCAAGTTCCGCCGCATAGGAAATGCCTTCCGGGAGGAACATGGTCTTTGCCATCATCAAGGCGCAATTCGCTTCGAGGGCAATGACCGTTTCGTACTTTTCCTTTTCGATCACATAGCGGCTTTCGAGTTCCACTTCCGAAAGGACACCATACTTCTTGTAAAGTTCAATGACCTTCGGATCGCGATAAGCCTTGATGGCTTCCGGAGTCGTTCTCAAATTCGGAAGGCCGCGCTTAGCCGCTTCGACTTCCCATTCACCGCTGTAGCCATTGCCGTCAAAGAGCACGCGCTTGTGTTCCTTGATTTCCTTCTGGAGAACCGTCTGGACAGCCGCATTGAATTCCGTACCCTTGGAAGTGAGAGCTTCGATCTGGTTCATCACATCGTCCAAAGCCCAAGCCACGATCGTGTTCAAAGCCGTATTGGACGTTGCACAGCTCTGTTCGCTACCGACTGCGCGGAATTCGAACTTGTTACCGGTGAATGCGAACGGGCTTGTACGGTTACGGTCCGTTGCATCCTTCGGGAGCGGAGGAAGCATAGACACACCGATTTCCATTTCGGAACCCACCTTGGTAGAAGTCGGCTTGCCCTTTTCGAGCTGGTTGATGATATCCGTCAGCTGTTCGCCGAGGAAAATCGAGATGATTGCCGGAGGAGCTTCGTTTGCACCCAGACGGTGGTCGTTGCCAGCGCTTGCAACCGTTGCGCGGAGCAGCGGAGCGTAAGTATCGACGCCCTTGATAATGGAAACGAGAACCGTGAGGAACTTCGCATTTTCGTGTGGAGTCTTACCCGGAGAAAGCCAGTTCTTGCCATCCGGACCGGTAATCGACCAGTTGTTATGCTTGCCGGAGCCGTTGACGCCGTCAAA
This sequence comes from Fibrobacter sp. UBA4373, assembly GCA_002390045.1. Lineage (GTDB taxonomy): Bacteria > Fibrobacterota > Fibrobacteria > Fibrobacterales > Fibrobacteraceae > Hallerella. The sequence continues at coordinate 25,720 of DGSB01000039.1, read as the reverse complement.
CGGTTTTTCGTGGAGCAAGCAAACGAGGCCGTAACGTTCCGCAACCGTCTGGAGGACTTCCATGACAAGCATGTTGTGGTCAGACGAAAGGTTCTGTTCTTCGAAGACCGGGGCCAGTTCGAACTGGGCCGGGCTCACTTCGTTGTGACGAGTCTTGGCCGGAACGCCGAGCTTCCAGAGTTCCTTATCGACTTCCGCCATGAACGAAAGGACGCGGTTCTTGATCTTGCCAAAGTAGTGGTCTTCGAGCTGCTGATGACGAGCCGGACGAACACCGAAGAGGGTACGGCCAGTCTGGATCAAGTCCGGACGCTGACTGTAAACTTCGGAATCCACAAGGAAGTATTCCTGTTCTGGGCCAAGAGTTGCGAACGGGCGCTTGTTGCCCTGAACGCCAAAAAGTTTTGCGACACGGTTAATCTGTTTTTCAAGGGCGGCCTGCGAACGGAGAAGCGGAGTCTTCTTATCCAAAGCTTCGCCATGGTATCCGTAGAACACCGTCGGAATGCAAAGGACTGCGACACCGTCGTTATTCACCTTGATAAAGGCCGGGCTCGTCGGATCCCATGCGGTATAGCCACGGGCTTCGAACGTTGCACGAAGACCGCCAGACGGGAAGCTCGAAGCATCCGGTTCACCCTGGATCAGTTCCTTGGCGCTGAAAGAGGCGACAATGCCGCCCTTAAAATCCGGATTGTAAAAGGCGTCATGTTTTTCTGCAGTCGTACCGTTCAACGGCTGGAACCAGTGCGTAAAGTGCGTTGCGCCATGTTCCATGGCCCAGGTCTTCATGCCCGAAGCCACTTCATCCGCAATCGAAGCATCGAGTGCAGTGCCATTTTCCATCGTAGCGAGAAGACTTTCATAAGTCTTGTGCGAAAGGTACTTGCTCATCGTCTTTGCGTTGAAGACGAGGCAGCCAAATTCTTCTTGAATACTCACAGTGTACTCCTTATGGTTTGTGCTCTACCTTTTGCAAAAACCGTGCCAAGAAGATTTTTGGCTTTTTTTACGATTTTAACAGAAGTCCAGCCCAAGAAAGTTACCGTTTTGTCGCTTTCGGTCGCAAAATATAGCAAAACTGTCGTTTTGTTATTTTGACGCGCCAAGTTTGTCAGGGTTCAAAGCTTCGAGTTCCGGAATAACAAAGATTCCATCCTTGCGAATCAGACGGTCATCGAAATAAATTTCACCACCACCATATTCCGGACGCATGATCAGCACCAGGTCCCAGTGGATCGCGGACTGGTTCCCATTATAAGCGTCTTCATAGCAGCGGCCAGGCGTAAAGTGGATGCTTCCCGCAATCTTTTCGTCAAAAAGGATGTCGCACATCGGATGCAAAACGAACGGATTAAAGCCGATCGCAAATTCACCGACATAGCGGGCGCCTTCATCGGTATCGAAGATTGCATTCATCGCCTTTGTATTCGAAGATGTCGCTTCGACGATTTTTCCATTCTGGAAAACAAGCCGAATGTTTTCGAACTTTTTCCCTTCATAAAGCGTCGGCGCATTGTAATGGATCACTCCATTTACGCTTTCACGGACCGGAGCCGTGTACACTTCCCCATCCGGAATGTTCATCGTTCCACAGCATGGAACCGCCGGAATGTTCTGAATGCTAAAAGAAAGATCCGTATCCGGAGCGACCAAACGAACCCTTTCCGTCTTGTTCATCAGATCGACCAGAGCCTTTGCCGCCTGCTGCATCGCAGGATAGTCCGCAAGACAAGCTTTGAAGTAGAAGTCTTCGAAAGCTTCCGTGCTCATGCCCGCCCCTTGCGCCATCGAAGGAGTCGGCCAGCGGAGCACACACCACCGAGTCTTGTTCACTCGATAGTCAAGTACGGGATGTCGAATGGTGCGGTTGGCAAAAGTGCGGTCTTCAGGAACGTCGGAAAGTTCTACAAAATTGTCACTTCCACGGATCGAAAGATAGGCCTGCATATTTTTCATTTGGGCAAGGTCATGTTCCGCAGCGATTTTCAACTGTTCATCGGTTGCATTTTGCAAAAGTACACGGTTAACGACGCTACGGTGATGCGTCAGGAAAGGCCTTCCTCCGACTTTTGCCACAGCCCGAATCAAGGCCACGGAAAGATCCGCCGGCGTATCGGTCGTTTCTATTAAAATATTTTCGTCTTTTTGCAAGCGGATTGCATTCTGAATGAGCATTTCCGCCAGTTGGGTAATTCTAGGATCCATGATGAGCCTCTTTTTGTTGCACCGTAAAGATACTAATGTTTGCCCCTATTTTCCGCTCCGAAAAAACGGGATCTGCGCAAGAAGGATTTTCCAGGGGACCCCTTACCCACCCGATTCTCGAAAAAATGCCGTATCTTGTTAAAAATCAAAGACTTATACGCGCCGATCATTGCAAAAAACTTACGATTTTCAGAACCAAAACAGGGATTCTAATCTATATTTTGAATACTATGAATTTGGCACAACTTCCTCCTGATCTGAACAGTATTACGCGCCCGAATTGGATCGAAATCAACTTGGACGCTCTCGCGAGCAATATTCAATTTGTCCGTAAATCCATTCCCAAAAAGACAAAGATTCTCCTTCCCGTGAAAGCAGATAGCTACGGTCATGGTTCTTTGGCCTGCGCTTACGCTGCTAAAAACAGTGGGGCGGATTTTCTTGGCGTCGCGCACCTTTCCGAAGGCATGCTGCTCCGCCAATACGGCATGGATCTTCCGATTCTCATCCTCGGTCCCTGCATTCCGGCCGATTTCCCGTACCTCGTCGAATTCCAGCTGACTTCCGCCCTTTCCGACTTGAAGACCGCGATGGCTTTCGACAAGTATCTCGAAGAAAACGATCTGCATTGTAAGGCACACCTCGCCATCAACACGGGCATGCATCGTTACGGGGTACGCTTTGACGACTTCGATACAATTCGTCAGATTCTGACCTTGAAGCATCTCAAAGTGGAAGGAATGTTCACCCATCTCGCCACTGCCGACATGCTCGACAAGACATCTAACGAAAGCACGCAACGCCAGATTGACCGTTTTTCGAACCTCGTCGAACTCTTGACAAACGAAGGCATCCGTCCCGAAATTTGCCACTGTTCAAGTTCCGCAGGCACGCTTCGCCATCCGGAAAGCCATTTCGACATGGTGCGCCCGGGCCTCGTTCTTTACGGTTACAATCCGATGGGAGCTACCCCTCCGGAAGGATTTGAATATCCGGAACTGAAACCGGTTATGACCATCAAATCGACGATCCGTACCATTCACGAAGTTCCAACGGGCGAAGGCGTTTCCTATGGACAGTACTGGGTCGCCCAGCAGCCCACCAAAGTCGCAACCATTGCGATCGGTTATGGTGATGGTTATCTCCGCGGAGAATACAACAATGGTTACGTTGTTATCCGCAACCAGCTTTGCCCGATTCTCGGACGCGTGTGCATGGACGCGACGATGGTAGACGTCAGCCGCATTCCGGACGTGCAAATCGGAGAAACCGTCGAAGTGGTGAACGGGAGTGCCGATTCCCGCATTTCCATGGAATCGGTCGCAGAAGCGCATCACACGATTCCTTATGAAATCACAAGCCGCGTAGCCCGTCGCCTGTACCGTAAATACATTTGGAAAAATCGCCTTATCCGATGGGACGATCTGAAGGAAGAATTTCACATTCCTCCGTTTACATCGTATCCGTTCCGCAAGGGTGAATAATCCGGATGGATTCCTTTTTTGACTCTTCCCGAAAAAAGTTTGTCGCAGCGACTCCCGAAGAAGCCGTTCGGCAAGCTGTCGTTTCTTGGTTAAAAGACGTTCAGAAAGTTCCCGGTCATCTGATCGAAACGGAATTTGCGTTGCGCCTTTTTGACCCAAGAAACGCGGACCGAGTCGATATTCTCGTCCACGATTTTCGGGAAGGTGCCAATGCGAAAGAGCCTTGGCTACTCGTTGAATGCAAAAGGCCCGGCGTCGAGTCCCCCGCAGCCTTGCAGGTACAAGTCAACAAATACTTGCGCATTTTAAAACCCAAATTCATTATGCTTTCTCTCGGTGAAACGGCGATTTTTCTCAAGCTCGATTCCCAGAAAAAAACATACGTCCGAATTCCCGCTCTCCCTATTTACCCGCCTACAAATCCATAAATTGGAAGGCGTGTTCCAAATCCTTTTCTAAACTTTCTATTTTTGGCGAAAACTGAACCGCGTTTTAAACGGAGATTCGCCATGAATCCTTTGCCTTCGTCAAATCAAAATTTTGATTTGGACATTCGCAATGTGCATAAAAGTTTCGGCAAGAAAGTCGTTCTCGATGGAATCAATGTTTTCATCAAGGATGGTGAATTTGTTACACTGCTCGGTCCATCGGGCTGTGGCAAAACCACTCTACTTCGTATCATCGCAGGCTTTGAAAAAGCCGATTCGGGCGAAATTGTCTTGAGCGGGAACGTAATTTCTAACCGTTCTCCCTCCGCACGGCCGATCAACACCGTTTTCCAGAATTACGCGCTTTTTCCACATCTGAACATTTTCAACAATATCGCGTTCGGACTCAAGAGCCATCATGTTCCCAAAGATGAAATCGAACGCCGTGTGAACCGGATGATGGAAATCGCGAACATTACGGATCTTGCCAAAGAAATGCCGGCCACACTTTCTGGCGGCCAAAAGCAGCGCGTTGCCCTCGCCCGCGCTCTTGTAAACGAACCGGACATTTTGCTTCTCGATGAACCGCTCTCCGCGTTGGACGCGAACCTGCGTAAAAAGCTCCAGGTAGAACTTCGCGAACTGCAAAAGAAGACCGACACGACCTTCATCCTGGTTACGCACGACCAAGACGAAGCCATTGCCGTCAGCGACCGCATTCTCGTGATGTACAAGGGTCAAATCATTCAGGACGGTTCTCCGGAAGACATTTACGAACATCCGGTCAACCGCTTTGTCGCCACATTCATCGGAGAAGCGAACATCCTCGAATGCGAACACGTTTCTGAAAAACTTGCCAGCACAAACTTCGGAAACCTGGTTCTTGAAAAAGATCCGACGTGGGAAAAAGGCGGAATCGCCATCCGTATGGAAGATATCCACGTCTGCACGCCGAACGAAAGCTTTACCAACAACGTTTTCCCCGCACGCATCCTTGAACGCATCTTCCGCGGGGACTACTGGGAATTAATTGCGGAACTTCCAGGAGTCGGAACAAGCGAAAGCCTCAAGCTCCGCGTCATGACCGACCCGGACGAAATTTACAATCCAGGCGATCAGGTAAATCTTTACATCGATCCGCAGTACCTGCAAGTGTTGAGCGACTAGGCCTATGCAACAAACCGAAGTTTTTGAAGGGAAGCTCACCACACGCAGTCGCATGCGCAAATTTGGTGTACTGCTCACGGGACCCGGAATTCTCTGGTTACTGATATTCCTTCTAATTCCAACGATTTTTTTAATGGTGCTTGCCTTTGCAGAACGCGGTTCTTACGGAAGTATCCATTGGACTTTTTCGCTTTTGAATTTAAAGCGTCTTCTCGGATTCAGCACTTTCGGCTGGTCTCCCGATAACCTGCTGATTCTTTGGCGAAGCGTCAAAATTGCAGCATTCACCACGATTCTTTGCATTCTCTTTGGGCTTCCCATGGCTTTCTGGATTGCCAATCATGGGAAAAGCATGCGAGCCTTTCTCTTTGCGCTCATCATGGTCCCGAGTTGCACGAATCTTGTCATCCGGACCGCAGCCTGGATGATTCTCCTTGGACCGGACATGTTCCCAGCAAGCATTGCCCGCTTCCTTGGCCTGATCGCCGAAGGAGAGTCCCTTTATCCGGGAAGCTTTGCTGTTTACGTCGGCATGGTCAGTTCTATGCTCCCCTTTGCCGTTTTACCGCTGTACACGAGCGTTGAACGTTTAGACTGGGGAATCGTTGAAGCTGCCCGGGATCTTTACGCTGGGCCTGTGCGCACGTTCACCCATGGCATTCTTTCGCAGATGATGCCTGGTATTATCGCAAGCATCATTTTAACGCTCGTGCCGAGCTTTGGCATGTACGTGATCAGCGATCTCCTGGGAGGCAGCAAATACATGCTGATCGGAAACTTGATCCAGCAGCAGTTCGGTTCTGCAAGCGACTGGCCTTTCGGCGCCATGCTTGGAGTCGTCTTGATTCTTTCGAGCGTTATCAGCCTCGTGATATTCCAAAGAGTCGGAGGTAAAAACTTTGTCTAAGCGCAAGCTTCCGCTATTTGTTAGTATTCTCGCCTTCATCGGTTTCGCCCTGCTATATCTGCCGATGTTCCTTGTCGTGGAACAAAGCTTCAATTCGAGCAAACATGGTCAAAGCTGGGCAGGCTTTACTCTCGATTGGTATACCGGACTTTTTGACAACGCCATGGTGCAGACCACAACCGTGAACACCGTGATTCTCGCTGTCGTGAGCACCCTGATAGCCACACTTCTCGGGACGCTTCTCGCCATCGGCATTCACCGGACTCCATGGGGAAAACGGATGCGGTACTTTTACGATATGTCGATCAACGTGCCCGTGGTAACGCCCGACATTTTGATGGCAATCGCATTGGCAGTCGTCTTTGCCCTGTTCCGCTCCTGGACATCCCTTTTTGAACCGGGAATGCTCACGATGATTATCGCCCATGTGACGCTTGAAATCAGCTTTGTCGTTCTCGTTGTGCAAAGTCGCTTGGTGAGCATCGGAAAAGAGCAAATTGAAGCCGCCCGCGATCTTTATGCATCCACGGCCGGAGCCTGGTGCCGTGTTATTTTGCCACAGCTTTCGACGGCCATCATCTCGGGCGCGCTTCTCGCGTTCACGCTCTCCCTGGATGATTTCATTTTAAGCTTCTTCACTAGCGGTCCCGATTCGCAAACGTTGCCGCTATACATTTACGGATCGCTCAAACGCGGAATTTCACCGCAAATACATGCGCTTTCCACAATCATTTTCAGTTTGACGCTCTTTATTATGCTTCTTCTTGTTTTGAAAGGTATTCGTAAAGAACGTCGATTAGCCAAGTCAAAATGAATTCTACTAAATTTGACATTAAAAGTTCACAATCTTCCAAAGGATCAAAAATGAAAAAGATTTTCCTTGCTCTTTCATTTTTCGCCATCGCAAGCCTTTTTGTCGCCTGCAATAACGACAAAGACTCCTCTACTAAATCGAATAAAGTCACTGTCATGATTTACAGTGAATATATCGACCCGGCTATGCTCCAGGATTTCGAAGCGAAAACAGGCAACAAGCTCCAGCTCGAACTCTACGAAGCCCAGGAAGAAATGATCAGCAAGCTCCAGACCGTCGGAACAGCCCAGTACGACGTCATCATTGCAAGTGATGTTGTCATCCAGCAGATGGTGCATCTCGGTCTCATCGCCAAAATCGATACCAACAAGATTCCCAACCGCATCAACGTCGCGGATCAATTCAGAAATCCGAGCTACGATCCGACCAACGAATACACACTTCCGTACCTTTGGGGAACGACCGGTATTCTTTATCGCGACAATGCAATCGATCCGATGGAAGTCAGCTACAGCCTTCTCTTTGATGCAAAGAACACCAAGGGAAACTTCAGCCTTCTTGAAGAAAGCCGTTCCATGCTTTCCATGGCACTTCAGGCCAAAGGCTTTGACGCAAATAGCGTAAACAAGGAAGAAATCAACCAGGCTGTAGATTACATTCTCAAAGCCAAAAAGGACCCGCACTTCCTCGGCTTCGACGGTTCTGTCGGCGGCAAGGACAAGGTTCTTTCCAAAATGGACTGGGCTGCAATCGTCTTCAACGGCGAAGCCATGGCTGCCATCGAAGAAGATCCGTCCCTCCAGTTCGCCATTCCGACCGAAGGCTCCTTTATGTGGGTAGACGCCATGACCCTCAGCAGCAAGGCTCCGAACCCGGAAGGCGCTTACGCATTCATGAACTACATTTTGGATGCCAAAATCGGTGCCCAGCTCGCCAAGTATATCAACTACGCAACGCCGAACAAGGCTTCTCTTGAAGTCCTCGACAGCGAATTCACGGAAAACCGCGTCATCAATCCGACAGAAGAAGAAATCAAGCGTATGGTCTTCTTGAAAGATCCGGGCGATGCCGCACGCCTTTTCGACGAAGCTTGGACCATCGTCAAGACCCGTTAATCTTTAGATAGTACCGCATGGAAAAGAACCGCTTTGAACTTCTCAAGACATCTTCCAAGTCAAAAGCTCGACTCGGCAAGATTTACACAAGCCATGGTGTCATCACGACCCCTATCTTTATGCCGGTCGGCACACAGGCGACCGTCAAAGGCTTAACGCCCCGCGACCTCGACGAAGCTCAGGCGGAAATCATCCTCGGCAACACGTACCATCTGTACTTGCGCCCGGGTACCGAACTGATTAAAAATGCAGGAGGCCTGCACAAGTTCATGCATTGGCACGGCCCCATGCTTACCGACAGCGGCGGATTCCAAGTCTGGAGCTTAAAGGATCTGCGCAAGATCAAGAAAGAAGGCATAGAATTCCGCAGTAACCTGGACGGTTCCAAGCATTTCTTTTCACCCGAAAGCGTGATGAAGGCTCAGCGTGAAATCGGCGCCGACATCATCATGGCTCTCGACGAATGTACACCATATCCAAGTACTCCGCAAGAAGCGCTCAAGTCGCTGAACTTTACGCTCGACTGGACGCGCCGTGCCAAAGTTTGGCTCGAAGAAAACGCACCGCTCTTTGGCTATGACCAGAGCTTCTTTGGCATTATCCAAGGAGGCATGCACCTGGACTTGAGAGCAAAGGCCATTGAAGAAATCAAGAAAGTCGACCCGGACGGATACGCCCTCGGAGGACTTTCGGTCGGCGAACCGGTGGAACTCATGTACCAGATCGCGGACTACTGCACGAATTTCATGCCAGTCGAAAAACCGCGCTACGTCATGGGCGTGGGAACCCCGTGGAACTTGCTAGAACTCATTCTGCGCGGAGTCGACATGTGCGACTGCGTGATGCCAACCCGCAACGCGCGTAACGGTATGCTCTTTACCAGCGAAGGCGTTCTTCATTACAAAGCGGGCCGTTATGCAAAATCCTTGGACATGGCTCCGGATCCGCACTGCGACTGTTACACGTGCCGCAACTTCAGCCGCGCCTATCTGCGCCACCTGTTTCACTCGGGCGAAATTCTCGCCATGACGCTTGCATCCATTCACAACGTGCATTTCTACTTAAAGCTCATGCGCGATGCGAAGGAACACATTGCAAACGACACCTTTGAAGATTGGGCTCACGAGCAGATCATCAAATTGCAAAGAGTCTGCGATTAAGAAAATCCTTAAACAAAAAAGACTGGTTTTGAAACCAGCCTTTTTTGTTTGGAAATTTTTCGTTAAACCGCTTCTTCCGAATGAATTTCCGGAGTCGCAGCAATCCATTCTCGCAAAGCCATTTCTTCTTGCTCTGCAAGGAGACGCTTCTTATCCTTCTTCTTATAATCCTGCTTGTGCGGCAAAAGGCCGAAATTAAAGTTCATCGGTTGGAAGTCTTCATTCGGCGTTACCAACTGGTGAAGCAACGAGCGGATACAGCTTTCCGGCGGAAGTTCGCGAGTTTTACCATGCAAAAGCGTATTCGCCATATTCCAGGCAGAATACCAGCCCGTCGCCACGGCTTCGGTATAACCTTCCGCGCCTGTAATCTGGCCAGCAAACCATGTCGGCGGCAGATTCGAAGCCTTTTCGACTTCAGGCTTTAAACGAAGCGTTTCATCGAGAAGCTTCGGGCTTTCGATGAACGTATTGCGGTGCATGGCACCGAGACGCGCAAAGCGCGCATTCTTTAAGGCCGGCACCAGGGTAAAAATTTCCTTCTGCGTTCCATACCGGAGACGTGTCTGGAAACCAACCATGTTAAACAAAGTCTTTTCTTTATTTTCGGCACGCAGTTGGATAACCGCATACCATTTTTTTCCATTGTTGCCAAGACCGAGACCCACCGGACGCATCGGGCCAAAACGCAACGTATCTTCTCCACGACGGGCCATTTCTTCGACAGGAAGACATCCTTCAAAAAGTTCCTTCTTTTCAAAGGGTCGCGGTTCAATGGATTCCGCTTCGCGCAGACGACGCACAAATTCATCGTACGTTTCCTTGTCGAGCGGGCAGTTGATAAAGTCAGCCGTTTCGCCTTTTTCCCAGCGATTGCGGTAAAAAGCGTGATCAAAATCGATCGAATCCGTTTCGACAACCGGAGCGATTGCGTCAAAGAAGTGCAGGCGCGAACCGCCAAGATGGGCAAAGATGTCGTCGGCCAAAGCATCGCTGGCAAGAGGCCCTGCCGCCACAATCGTCGGAAGATCGCCTTCAATCGACGTAATCTCTTCACGGTGCAAATGAATACGGCTAGCCGAAGCGATTGCCTTTTCTACAGACTGACTGAACAGTTCTCGATTCACCGTCAAGGATTCCCCTGCCGGAACACGAGCTTCATCGGCACACTTCAAAAGGAAGCTACCTAGCATCCGAAGTTCACGCTTTAAAAGGCCATGTGCCGATGTCGGCTCCATGCCCTTGAAACTGTTCGAACAAACTAACTGAGCAAGACTTCCATCCCGATGTGCTGGCGTCATCCGGTTGGGACGCATTTCATAAAGTTCCACATCAAAACCGCGGCAAGCCAGTTGCAATGCCGCTTCACAGCCAGCGAGACCTCCGCCGATAACACGTACCTGCATTAGCTAACCTTCACGGATTGATAGCCCTGAATATTCCGGGCCCACATACGGGAAAGAGAAGTGAGCATTCGGTCAGGAAGTACAGCCTGCGAAGAGGTTTCCAGAAATTCATCCAGAATATTCTCGCCCTGCATTTCGCTGACCATGCCGAATTGGACCGCTTCCACAAATTCACTGTGGACCGGTCCCGAAAAAATGCGTTCTTCAAACTCCTGAAGAGCACGGGGTTGAACGCGCGACGGTTTGTGACAAACCAAATTTTCCATGGTCCAAAAGCTGACCGCCTTCGCCTCTTCTGCCGAAAGCGAAGAACTTTTTAATTTGTCACGAAACGATTCCCATTCTTTGGCATTGACTTTTTGAGGGCCCTTTTTGTAGGCCTTTTTCAAAAAATTCAACACCGTGAGATAGATCTCGCGCGAATTCAAATCCTGTGCGTTTTTCGAAGTCATTGGAATCCGATTAGTGACGGAAGTGACGCATACCGGTGAACACCATTGCAATGCCGTACTTGTCAGCCACTTCAATGGAGAGGTCATCCTTCTTGGAACCACCCGGTTGAACAATATAGCGAACGCCAGCATCGTGAGCCGCTTCGACGTTGTCCGGGAACGGGAAGAAGGCGTCAGAGCCCATTACCACTTCACCAAAGACCTTCTTTTCGAGAGCCTTGAGACCGGCTTCGTCCACAAGCTTGCCTTCTGCATCAAAGAAGCCCTTGGCTTCCGGAAGACGAGCCACGTTGTCGCGCACGCGCGGCTGGCAAAGACGGAGGTTCGAATCAATGCGGTTCGGCTGGCCCGGGCCAAGACCCATCACCTGGAAGAAACCCGGCTTGTATTCATAGCCCATCACGATTGCGTTCGACTTCGTGTGCTTGGTCACGAGCCAAGTAAAGCGAGCAAGGTCTTCCTTGTTCTTCGGGAACTGAGCCTTGGTCACCGTTTCGAACTTTTCATAGGTATCCACATCGCGATCCTGAACGAGCATACCGCCAATCACGTGCTTGTAAACCTTGCAGCGAGTCGCCTTCTTGATTTCGCCCACTTCCAAAAGGCGGATATCCTTGGACTTGTTCTTGAGGAATTCGAGAGCGTCATCATCGAAAGCCGGAGCAAGAAGGATTTCCACAAAGCGACCCTTCAAGAACTGAGCCGTAGCCAAGTCCACCTTGCGAGTAGAAGCAATCACGGAACCAAAAGCGGACACCGGATCCCCTGCCCAAGCGGCTTCCATCGCTTCGAGCAAAGTTTCACCCGTTGCAAGACCGCACGGGTTCATATGCTTCACAATCACAATCGCATTGGAATCACTAAATTCGCGAGCCATTTCCAAAGCTGCGTCAGCGTCCACGATGTTGTTGTAAGAAAGTTCCTTACCGTGGAGCTGCTTTGCAGTCGCAAGGCTTGCTTCCGTGCAAGTCGGATCCTTGTAGAAAACAGCGGACTGGTGAGAGTTTTCACCGTAGCGGAGAGGCTGCGGATCGACGAATTTAAGATTCAGTTCTTCAGACATAATCACCTCGGATTAAAACGATGTGTAAAAGATAGAAATTACGGAGTCTTTCGAACGCGACCGAGGAACAATAATCCACCGTTCACGACAAAAGCCAAAATCAGCAAAAAGTCGCCCAGATGCGGCACGCCCGATTGCGGCAAAACCTTTCCCAAAAGCGCAAGCACGCCACCGCAAATAATCGCCAAGGAAATGAACTTCGACTTGACGCGAAGCCCGGCAAGCCCAAACAGAATCGGCAATGTAAACGCGCCCGCATACACCGCGAGAGCAAGCAAAAGCATTCCAATGATGTTTGTAAATAAGAGGGCAATCAAAAGCGCCACAAGTCCATTTATCACAATCACCAACCGCGTGCGGAAAATTTCATTACGGTCATCCCCCGTTTTGCCAGAAATCAAACGGGTGAAAATAATCGAGGAACTCAAAAGAGTCGTATCCGCCGACGAAAGCACCACGCTCAAAAGGCAAAGTCCAAGAATCGGCATTAGGAATTTCGGCAAGACCATCTTTCCGATTTCGATGATTTTGGCTCCATCTCCAGGCATCGGTAATGTCGCCGCATATTGTGCAAGAAATCCGATACAGGCCCCGACCACAGCCATCACCAGCGCCACCACCAGCACGGAAGTCTGTGCGGTCTTTTCATCTTTCGCACAAAATAACCGCGAAAACATATCGGGCCCAGAGGTATAGGTTGTCGCATAAGTCAGGATCAGCAAAAAGAGATCCAATGGGCCAAAGTGGGCATTAAACGGGAACGCAGGAGCTTCCACTCCCGGGTGCAAAACAGGAGTTCTCCCCGCAAAAAAAGCGAGCAGAACCACGCCGAGAATAATAAAACCCGCCTGTAAAAAATCGGTTCGCAAAATCGAGAACTGGCCGCCAAAAGCCGTGTACGCCATAAAGACGGCAGCACAGATCACGGCCGCAATCGAATAATTTAAACCGACAAAGCTTTGCAAGATTTTTGCCGCAGCAATAATCTGAGCGGCAACGACGCCCGTCCACGCCACGGGAATTACAATGGACGCCACCGTTTTCGGACCCTTGCCATAAAAATCTTCGATCATATCCGGCAAGGTAAACCGGCGAACCTGCATAATTTTAGGCAGGAACGGGAGCAACGCCAGCAAGCCCAGCGCCCCCGAAAGCATGAACCAGGTTGCAGCACCGCCAATCGAAGGCCCTGCATCGACGGCCCCGATAATCGCCGACCCGCCGAAAATAGTCGCGAGCAAGCTTCCCGTGATCATCCATACGGAACCACCGCGCCGCGCGACAAAAAAATCCGAAACGTTTTTAATTCGAGAAGCGCTCCGGACTGCAATCCAGGCAAGCGCCAGAACATATAAAAAGAGTAATAACGCCATGCCTTAAATTTAACAACATCCCACAGCCCACAAAAAAATCCCGAGTGTTGAGCTCGGGATTTTTCGTTCAAACTTTAGAAGCTAAAGCTTAGTCCACGCGACGGAAACCGCGGGTCTGCTTATATTCCGTACGGCGATATTCGCCCGGCAAGTAGCTCTGTTCGCCACCCACGTTCACGCAGTGCGGCTGCGGATATTCGACGAGAGAAATCTGGTAGATGTAAGCACCGGTACCGAGCTTACGACCGCTTTTCGAAACCGGATACATCTTGACGCTCGCCGCAATGGAACCAGTACCCGTCTTGGACGAGCAAACGCCATCCGCAGTATAGGAACCGGTCAGCTTGTTGAATTCATCCTGAGAGAGTTCCTGGTTGTACTGGTTCACAAAGTGACCCAAGTGGTCAAAGATGCGAACGTTCACGCGGAAGGCTTCATCCGTCACGAAAGAGAAGCTCACGCAGTTTTCGACACCCTTCGTCGTCGAGCAACGACCTTCGGACATCGCACCCGTCGAATTACCATTCTTCTTCGTCTTGGAATTGATGATGGATCCAGTCGTATTGCCCGAGCCAGCTTCCGTATAATACTGGAGGGAATCCGCAATCCACTGTGCCGGATCTTCGGAATTTGCATAGCTTTCCGGAAGCGGAGAAATCACGATTTCACCCGTTTCATCATCGTCCAGTTCACCGTCATCCAACTGATTGACATCGAACGGAGGACGCACAATCGTCGTATCCGCCGGAACGATCGCCGTCGAAGAAGACATGGTGACAGTCGTAATCGGGCCCCAGCTATAGGAATCCACAACCTTACCCGTTACAGAGGAAACGATCATGCCTGCACCGAACTGGGTATTGTATGCATCCGGATAATCCACGCTCGGGATGTAGTTGAAAGTCAAGGAGTCGCCGAAAGCCGGGTTCTTCAAAACGGAGCAGGTCACATCCGTGCAAAGCTTACCCTTGATTTCGTATTCGTAACCCTTGGAAGTTTTCTGCACATACTTGAAGCCCGTGATCTGATAAGCGAGCGTATCCGTGCCTCTCTTCGCAATGATCGGGAAGTACTGACCGTTAGCGGCAGCGATTTCGTTGATCGTAGCATCAGCGAGCTGAGTATTCAAGTAGATATAAGTATCAAAGTTTCCGGCATCGTTCTTCACGAGTTCGCCTTCAGAAATACGCGGCTGACCGTAAGCGGAAGCAGCGACTTCTGCGAGGTTTGCACGGATATAAAGGTTAGAACCATCCGACTGACGGTCGGCATAGAAGAAGTGCAAGTGGTGCCAAGAACCATCAGTCCATTTGCCGTCTGCACCGCAAGCGTTCTTTGCCTGCTGAACCGTTGCCAAAGGTTCGCCTTCATGGCAACCGTGGTTATTCTGAGCCAGGGTGCGAATGTTCACGACACCCGGAGTGGCAAGGTGGGTACCACCGAGGTCAACCGCAAGCACACCGTCCACGAAGATCCACATATCGTCGTCACCAGCGAATTCAAAGATTTCCTGGTTCGTTTCGTCGGTGTTGTTGTCTTCATAATAACGGAAGTTTGCATAACCCATCATCGTGAAGTTATAGTTGCGCAAGTGCTGCTTGCCGAGAACGCCAAAGGCTTCCGCAATCGTTTCTGCAGCAGAAGAAGAGAGGGCGCGAGCACCACCCGAAGCATTCCACTGAGAGCAAAGACCGTAAGTGTTCTGGTTCATGAAGTCCACCTGGGTATTTGCATACTGATAGCCATACGGCGGGCAGAAGATAGAGAAGCTCTGCGGACCCCACTGGTCGGAACCCGGCATTGCGCTAAGACGCATCTGGGAAGCGACGTCGATTACATCGAGCGGGAAATATCCACCGTTGTTATAGTTGTAATCGAGTTCCTTGTACTTGGGATTATCCGTAGCTGTCGGAATATCGAGAGTCAAGTTGGAACGCTTGTTCACACCGCTCACGTCTTCGAACCACTGATTGAAGTTTACGTTGTCGCAGAGTTCACCGAGCTTGTGAATATGGACGCCTTCCAAGTAAAGCGGCGTACCCGAAGAGTCCGTATCGAAAGTCAGGTAGGGGTTCACCATGCCCGGGGTATAAACGACCATGTTATCCCAATACATGCCACCGGAGCAAGTATTCTTTTGAACACCCGTAAACTGGGTCGCGGTATTTGCGCTAAAGCCACGCTGGTTCGTCACACCTGCAATCGAAGAATTGCTGCACTGACCATAAGTCAAAATGCCCGATTCGCCTTGGCCCGCATAGGCAGAAACCTGCTGCAAGTAACTCGGCAAGAGGGTGTTGACCACCATCGGAAGACCATCTTTGCCCAGAGGTACGCCAGCCCCATACTTTTTATAGGATTCCTTGTTACCGCAAGAATTGTGATATGCCGTCAGGCCATACCAATCTGTACCATATCCCGCAAGACCATATCCATAAATTTTATCCACATTGTTCACCGCTTCTTCCGAGAAGTTTTCAAAGTCGGAGTGGCTCGGCTGGAAGTCGCGGACAATCACGTCAAGCGAAATATCCAAGTCCGCTGCCAGAGCGGAACCTGCCGAAAGCGCAGAAGCGAGCATCAAAGCTTTATAGTTCATTTACACATCTCCACCAAGGATGTAAGAATAATTCCACCTAAATATAAATCTTTTCATTTCAATAGCCTCATACTGCAATGCTTTTTTTACCAAAATCAATTATTTTTGCAATTTTTTGTGACCATTGCCAAACCCTTTTTGAGGCATTTTGAGTTGAAAAGGACCCTCCTTTTTTCTTAGATTAGCGGAATATGACAGTTGCCATCCTTTTTACCCTCGCAATCGCGTTGATTTTATTTCGCGCATTCGTTCTCCATCTGCGGTCAACCGACCTCGACAACGAAAAGTTCGTCGTACTCCCCCGGGAGGTCAAGCTCGCCATTTTAAAGGAACGCGTTCTCGAGACTCCATCCGAAAAATCGCTCAACAACCTGGAAACCTTTTTAAAAAGCGAAGGGATTGAAGTCGACATGGAAAGCTACCGTCCGCTTTACACGGAACAGCTGAAGCTTTCCGGCAAAGAAAACGCCATCGCCCTCGATAACGATCTTTATACGCGGGAAGCCGCATGGATGGACGCCATCGAACCCTTTGAGTTTGCCGAAGCTCTAAAGCTTAAAGAAGAAGGCAAAACAGAAGAATCCATTCAGACGTACCTGCAAGGAGTCTTGCGGTATTATTCCGACGAGAAAATCGAAAGCTCCTTGGAAGCGATCCGTCCCGATTACCCTGCGGCACAAAAGATGCTTGACGATTACAAAGCCCTCGAAGTCCTGCGAGACGAAAGCCTTGCCGACGAAGCGTCCATCGAAAAGCTCGCCAAGGCAAAAGAAGCCTGGGCAAAAGAGCTCTGCATCTAAAGCTTCCACTTTAAAACAGAAAAATCCCGGACCGGTGGTTCGGGATTTTTCAATTTCAAGCAAATTTGTTACAAATTACTTGGCGCGTTCCAGATAGGAACCGTCACGGGTATCCACGCGGATCTTCGTGTTGTTTTCGATGAAGAGCGGGATCATCACCTTAGCACCGGTTTCGAGAGTCGCTTCGCGCATCACGTTACCGCTGGTGTTGCCCTGGACAGCCGGAGGAGCGTCCACAATCATCAAGTCGACGAAGGTCGGCGGAATGACTTCGATAGCCTTTCCGTTCCACCAGGTCACCTGGACGGTCGCATTGTCGAGGAGCCAGATTTCGGCGCCGTTCAAAGCTTCCTTCGGGATTTCCATCGTTTCCATGGTCGTGTTGTCCATGAAGAACCAGGTTGCGCCGTCGTTGTACAGATAGGTCATTTCGGTGTAGGTCACATCCGCTTCTTCAACGGTGTCACCGCTCTTCCACGTACGTTCGAGCGTACGACCGGTAACAAGGTTCTTGATGCGAACGCGGTTGAAGGCCTGGCCTTTGCCGGGTTTCACAAACTGGTTTTCGACGATTTCCCATGGCTGGCCATCGACGATAATTTTTAACTTTTTGCGGAACTCGTTAGTGCTGACTGTACCCATAGATATGTGCCTCTTAAAAAAGATTTTCGCATAAGATAGAAAAAATATGGCTAAATCAACTCCCTTTTTCACTAGTTTGAAGGATCTTTTTGCCTTTCTGGAACTCCCGGAACCTTCCACGCAAGTGGCAAACTCCCGGTTTTCGTTCCTCGTTTCGCGCCATTTTGCGTCAAAAATCGAAAAAAACAACCCCAACGATCCACTTTTGCGCGAAATTTTGCCAACAGCCCAAGAAAACCTTCAGGTCGAAGGCTTTTGCGACGATCCCGTAGGCGATAGCGATAGCGAAAAGGAACCGGGAATTCTTCAAAAGTACAAGGGCCGAGTTCTGATAGAGCCGACCTTCGCCTGCAGTCTGCACTGCCGATTCTGCTTTCGACGCGCCGAACCTAAACGGAGCCTTGAAAATTTTCTCGCCCGCTTCGACGCCTGGCTATCCCAAGCGACCGACATTCACGAAGTCATCCTTTCGGGTGGCGACCCGATGATGCTTCCCAAGGCACAGCTCGCCGAACTGTTCCAAGTTATCCTTTCCAAAGATCACGTAAAGACTGTCCGCATCCATACACGGACCCCGATTAGCTTTCCGCAAGTTTTCGATATCGAAAACAAGGCGTCCATTTACCCGCTATTACAAAAGCTTTCCCAAAAGAAAAAACTGGTCGTGGTCGTGCACGTGGACCATCCGAATGAACTGGATGACGCTTCGGCAAAGGTTTTTGCCGCTCTCCAAGAATTGAACGCAATCCTGCTGAACCAATCCACGCTTCTGAAAGGAATCAACGATTCCGGTGAAGTTCTGACGGAGCTTTCCTTTAAGCTGTTCAGCCAAGGCGTTCTCCCCTACTACCTGCACCAGCTGGACCATGCGACGGGAGTCGCGCATTTTGAAATTTCCGACGCCCAAGCGTTACAGATCGTAGAAGAAGTCCGGCAAGCGGTTCCGGGATATCTCGTTCCAAGACTTGTGCGAGAAATCGCTGGTGAAGCTTCCAAAACGCCGATCGTAAATCCTGGACGTTAAAAAAGAGCCTTCACGCCAAAGTGCAAAAGTCCATCCAGCGGTTCTGCCCCTTGATGCAAAGCATAAAAAAGAGAAAAGCTCCAGTATCCGCGGTATTGGGAAATGCCTAAACCGTAGCTGAATGAATTTGCCCAACCGTGATCCGGAGCCTGCGCCCGATATAGAGCGGGTTCAAAGAACCCATGGAAGGCGGTCTTTTCGATGGCGCGCCACTGCAAATCCATTTCCGAAATTCCATAGGCCCGCGTGCGGAAAAATCCCGGACGGTAACCTTTCAAGTTATCCATGCCGCCGAGAGAAAAAAGTTCCGAACGGTCAAAATTTCGATCGGTCGGCAAAAGGGTTCCAACAAAGAAGGACGACTGCAACACAAACGTTTGGGATAGCGGCGTATAGATGCGTCCATTCGCATGCAAGTCCGTCGTAAAAGAATGTGAAGAATCCGTTCTATCCTTGATGACGCGGAATGTGCCCGAAAAAGACACGCCGTGCCGCGGAAGCACGATCCTGTCTTCGTTCTTGAAGTTTGTTTCGAGCGTATATGTCCAGCAGTCATCCCCGATGCCGCCAAGGATCGCAAATTCAAAATAAAAACCTACAGAACGGGATACTCCTGCTTCAAGAAGTGCATCGCGATACGTCGAATCTTCTTCGAATGTTCCTCGGATAATTCCGTTCCAGTCTGTGCCTAGCAGCCAAGGCTCCTTATACGCAGCCGACACAGAACGTTCCCAATCTCCGGTTTCTCCGAATACCGTAAGATCGCGCCCCGTGCCCCGCATGTTGTACAAGGCAAGGTTCAAATTCCCGGCCCAACCGCCGTCTTCACCGCTCGCATACGAAAGAAGCCCTTCAAAACTGTTGATCGAAAGATCCCGCATAAAGAAAACCGGAATCATTCGGTTGCGTACGGAATCCCGGTACAGCCGAGGTTCTTCTACCGATTCAAAATATCCCGAATTGACCAGTTTGCGTTTAGCACGTTCCAAATCGGAAAGACGAACGGGACTTCCCGATTCAAGCCCCGAAAGTTTGGCAAAAGTTCGTTTTTGACTTTTGGAATTTTCCGCATTTTCCGCCTCTGCCCAAACCCAAGCGCTTCCTCGGGAAAGCTTAACGGTTACATTTCCAGCAGAATCGATATGCTGCGAAATCGACGCAAAAGGGAACCCGTTTTCGGCCAGTTCATCGATTAGATTCTTTGACTGGCGTTCGAGGTCGGCGCAATTTTTCCCGACCATGGAACGGAAACGTTTTTCAGATACATCATCCAAGCCTTCCAGAGCGACGCTTTTCACCACGCAGTCCGCAAAGGCCCACGCGCACAGGAAAAGGATTGTTCCCAAAAGCTTTTTCATGATGGCTTAAAAATAAGCTCTCGCCTCCATCGAAAGTTTTTGAAAAACGCCGTCTTCCGCGCTTCCAAAGCGCACGATATACGAAAGGCCTAACGACAGGTATTCATTTGCATCCACCGAAGCAGTAAGCGCATTGCGGAACGTCACCCCCTTTCCAAATCCCGAAACCATCTGGTATGGAAGAGTTTCATTTTCCGTCGAAACATAGGTTGCGCTGAATTCATTGGAAGCCCGAATAGAGCGTTCATCGTCAAAGCCTAACGTCAAAGAGGCTTGCCGTAAAAAGGCTTCCATTTTTCCGCTTTCTTCTTGGCCCAAACCTTTTCGGAGCCAACCCTTCGGGATTACGTACAAGTGAAGCGGCAAAAGCCGTTTCCAGGATCCAGTCACTTCATAAATTTTCCAATCCATTTCTTGGACGGTTTCCAAGTCCACAAATTCGAGAGCGGGAATCAATTCCCAAGTTTCTTTTGTTCGCCCCGTATAAATTCCATCGAGCTGATGCCATGTCCGATTTTCAAAATAGCCTTGCGTTGTGTTGCGTTTTTCGCTTTCCGTCCCCACTTTATACTCTAAGGTTCCCCGGTTTTGCGGTTCAGTCCAAAGGACAGCGATTTCACCCGTCAGAATTCCGCTCGAAAGATCGCGGAGCGTGCTTCTCACGAACGGCGGAAGGAAAACGGTTTTTCCAGTCGTATCACGGCCTTCGCTTGAACCGTCGAACGAGAATTCCAAATCTCGCAATATGCCGTGCGAAATTCCTAAGTAGCGCGGCGTAAACGTCCAATTCAAAGTCATTTCGGCGGAACTCGCCCGCACAGCTTCCGCAGAATCGCTTCGTCCCATTCCTTCGTATACATAATCGCCATTATCCACGCCTTCCACAAAAACGCCCGCGAGACTGTCGTACATGACATCGCCCGTCCCCTTCGCTACAGCCTTATAAATTGGCACATAGGGAACTTCGCGCGTCAAGCCTAAACGATAACTCGCATGCCCAATCCATGGTGAATTCGCAGCGCCCCAATCCATGGATTCTTCCGAAAGCCAGGAATTAGACGTGCCTGCGGTATCGAGTTCCGTGCGCTTGTACTGCAAAATATGAGAAAAAGAAACGTATTTGCCATTTACATTCGCTGAATGTTCAAAGCCGGCTATTTTTAAGGAATCTTCTAGAGTTTCAAAAGAGGTTCCCGTTCTCGCCCGCGTTCCCAAAAGAGTTCCTTTGGTATTCCAACTCGAGCCGACGAGTTCAAGCCCGCTTTTGACATCGGCCTTTTCGGAACGGTCATTTTCTATAGCTTTGGAATCTTTGAGCCAGATTCCATAAGAAGCATATCCAAAGGGCCGAACAAATCCTGTCCTATATTCCGATTGGAAAATTCCCTGATACCGCTCCATTCCATAATCGTTTTCCGATGCGATGCGAATCGCCGAAAGCTCGGTGATCACATCGCTTGTCCTATGTTCTACAAAAGCTCTTGAACGCGATGAATTCCAATGTTCTTCTGCGGTCAAGCTTCGGCGGTAACCCCATTCCGTTCCGAAAAAGAATGCAGACGGCAAGCGAAAGCGCAACGAAACCTGATCAAAGCGAAGCGATCCCAGAACATTTGCGCTGTCCAGATCCCAGTTTTCACGCAGCGTGTAAGAATCCCAATTGCGTTCCGTTCCCTGAAAATTTTTTTGGACAAAACCTTCTTGCAAGTAGTCGCCGGCAATATTTAGCCGCAAAAGATTATAGCGTTGATTCCAAGTGCTGTCACTCGAAAGAAACCAGCGAAACGCACGACCCGAAGGGCCATTTACCCGAGAAGAAACCGTATTGGTATCCGATTCACTGTAATCCATTTCACCGTCGGCATACCAATGATTTTGCCATTGCACCCGAGCCCTTGCGCCCATTCTTCGAAGCATCCAAGGGCGTTCTAAAGATTCTAGGGTATCCGAGCGTTCAAAATCGTTGCCATCATCGGATTTCAAAAGTTTTAAATCGTCTTCACTCCAAGTACTGCGGCGCAACCGGGCCGTATCGCTCGAAACTTCAAAGCCCACGACATCGAGCCAAAGATTTTGGCCGCGATAACTTCCATCTGCCGCTTTCAAGATTTGCAGGCCGCCAGAATTGTAGGCATCATATTCCACACGGATTTCATCCTGAGAACCCGGAATGAGAGTTCCTTTAAAATCCAAAACACCGCCTGCATAGTTGACTACATAATCTTCGTTTCGGGAAAGCTTCACGCCGTTCAAATAAACCGTTTCGGAATTCGGAACTACAGCGACATAGGTTTCCGTCGTTCCCGTCGAAAGCAGATAACCCCTTTGCTGCCCATCCACCCCGCTGAACGTGGAATTCACCCGTTCGAGTTCGTCAAAGCCATACGCACCGCGGACTTGAGAATGTCCCATCTTCGCTCCAGCAGCAATGCCGAGAGTCGCCCGTTCAATGCCCGAAAGCCCGAGCGTATTTTCGCGCCACGTCATATCGCCCAGGTGCAAAAAAAGATGTTCCGTTTCAACACGAAAATGCACTTCGTCCACTTCTTGAAGCGTGGCCGTCCGCTCTTCGCCCGCTTCCCTGCCCACATCCGAAAGAAGAGCATCCACATAGACGCCTTTTGTCGCTTCGCCCTGAATGGAAAGGTGAAGTTCCTGATTCACTTCCGTTCCTCCGTCACCGACGATCACTTGAATCGTCTTCGAACCGGAGGTCTGCAATTTTAAGGAGTCCCTGGATTCTTCGTCAGCTGGTTTTACGTTTGCCGTATCGTTTTTTAAAAAAGGGATTCCGCGAAAAACAGGCACGGAATCGGGAGAAATTTTCGAATAAAAGAATTCATCTGCAAGCGCAAGGCCTGGCAACAAAAGAAGAAAAATGAAGAGAAGTCCCCGAGGCAAGGATTATTCCCTTGCCGGTTCGACCTTGAACTGGCGACTGGACAAAAGTCTACGTCCTTCTACAGCGTCCACGCTCCATTCCCCGGGAGCAAGCAAAAGCGGCGCAATAGAACTTTCACAGGTGGAATCCGAAAGCGTGCAAAAAACCTGCTGAACAGTATCTGCCCCATTGAACCAGATATGCTTGATTTTACGTTCCACCGGAACATCCCACAAAAGCTTCGGAACTTCCGAATAATAATGCAAACGCGTATGGACTTGGAATACGGAATCCACGCCAAAAGGCAAGCCGCCGACGATATTTCGGCAAACCACGTTAAAAGTCGCTAGCGAATCTTCGTGAGTCAAGTTCACCTTCTTGGATTCCAAATCATTCACGGAAACATAAATCCGGTGAGCAATAAAACACAAAAAGACGACCAAAAAAACAAGGGTCGTCTTTCGAATGTAGCGAATGGGAGGCAAGCCTTGCACCAGGAACTCCTAGCGACGGATCTTGCTCGTATTCTGCGTGAATGCGGGCACTGCCTCCACCAATTTTTCAACCAGCAACTTGTTGTAGTCTTCGATGCGATTCGGAAGTTTGTTCCCCGAAAAGATTTGGACAAGCAAGAGAGTATCTTCGACAGGGGCAATATAAATGGAACGCTTTTCACCGGTATAGGAGACCGACTTGAATTCGCCTTCGCCAAGCATGGCACCAATCTGCCGAGCACTGCCAAAAGAAGCCGTGCTGAGGACAGCAAGCGGAGTCGTGTCCATTCCAATGGTTCCCACTTCCGAAATCACAGAACCGTCACGGTGCACAAGCATGATGTAGTCCGCTTTGACATTTGTCAAATACGCCTGCATCAAGCGGCGCACGCGATCCGCGTCATCCGTATATACAGCAAAATCACTCATTCAAAAGCTCCCTAGATTACTTCTTCTTCGGCACGTACGGACGAAGTTCAATATCGTCGTCGGAAATTCCCTTGTCGTCGGAATCAAACGCAGACTTCCCGAACGGACTCGGTCCCCGAGCCGGAGTTGCAGGACGTCCAAACGGAGAAGCGCTCTTTTGGAAGAGACCGCCTCGATTGGCAGGTTCGCTCGCCGCCGCACGCGAAACAAAGTTCGGCATCCGGAAAGGAGAACTTGCAGAAGAAACTCCGAGGTCCGGCATCGAACCCGCTAAAGGCGAAGCCTCTGCAGGCTTAGGCGCAACCGGGGCCGCCGGTTGAACGGACGGAGCCACCGGAGACGGAGCGACAGAAACGCCTTCCTTACCGACGGTCACATCGTGAACGCCTGTATTGTGGACGCTGTCGGCTGCCTTGCGGAGGAATCCTTGCTTCAAGTTAAAGCGCTGAATGACAAGCATCGCAATCGCCTTCAATGTCGTCACGACGCCCTTGCCATTATGAGCCGTAGCCGGGAAGAAAGGAATCGCCTTCGGATTCAGCATTTGGTTCATTTCGTCAAGAGTGAACACATTTTCCATGTCACGCTTGTTGTATTGCAAAACGAGCGGAATTTCATCGAGGTTGACCCCGTAATCTTCCAAATTCTGACGCAAATTTTGCAAGCTTTCCAAATTTTCCGCTTCGCGAGAACGCTGGGAGTCCGCAACGAAAACAATACCATCCACACCACGAAGAACGATCTTACGCGTTGAGTTATAATAAACCTGACCAGGAACAGTATAAAGTTGGAACTTTGTTTTAAAACCCTTGATATCCCCCAGGTTAAGCGGGAGGAAATCAAAGAACAAAGTACGGTCACCTTCAGTTTCCAAGGAAACCATGTCGGTTCTCTTGTCCTGAGGCATTTTTTGATGGATCACTTGAAGATTTGTCGTCTTGCCGCTCAAACCAGGGCCATAGTATACGACCTTGCAGCTGATTTCACGAGTAGCGAAGTTTATTGATGACATTCTTCTTCCTTGAAGTTTTCAAATAATCTAACAAAAAAACTATCAATCGGCGCACGATTGCTCAAAAAAAGCAAAGACCGCCGACGAAAATGTCTGCGGCCTCACACTTAAAGCAAGTGTATCAATTAGGCTTTAGCGGCAAAACCGTTAATGACCTGAGCCACCTTTGCCTTGTAGTTTGCAGCGCGGTTAGCGTTGAAACCTGCACGATGCTTTGCAGCAGCCTTATCGAGCATGCTGAAGAGGTTCGGCATTTCCTTGAGAGCAGCATCCTTATCAGTAGCCGTACGGATAACCTTGAGGCTCGTGCGGATAGCAGAACGGACGGAACGGTTGATTTCGGTCAGCTTCTTGGTCTGACGAATACGCTTTTTGCAAGACTGATGATTTGGCACCTTTATATCTCCGGGTGAAAACCTTAAAATGTTGCGACAATATTAATAAAAAATGAACAATTAGTCAAGATAAAGTGCCCAAAAGAGCCGTTTTCGGGTCTAATAGGCTTCAAATGGAGGGCAAACGAAGTCTTTTTGGCCATATTCGACTTCATCTTCCGTCCCAAAGGAGTAAACGTTTCCGCCCGCGGGTAATAATCGGCAAAACCATCAGCGATGCGTAAAAATTTGAGGCTCGACCCAACAGGGAGCCTTTGACAGGCGAACTTTTGAAGATGATCCTCGGTCTGAGGTTCGACGTGCGAAACGCTGACAAGCACCCGAGGTTGACGCCCGGGCATGAACGGACGGTAACGATTCGAAACGCGCAAAGCCTTGACGTTTTGCAAGTCCACGTCGTCCAATGCCGTAGAGAACGCCTTTCCACAGTAACCGTAGAAGAGTTCGTTCAAGGCGGGGACGGCGACGATTCCAAGAGAAACCCTCCCCTTTTCCACGAGGGCAATGTT
>DGSB01000002.1 GCA_002390045.1 Fibrobacter sp. UBA4373 | reverse complement strand
TCACCATGAGCATTAAAACATCAGTAATCGGTTTCCCGCGCATCGGCAAGAATCGTGAACTCAAGTTTGCAAGCGAAAAGTTCTTCAAGGGCGAAATCTCTGAAGCCGAACTCCAGAACGTCGCAGCCGAAATCCGTCAGTACGGTTGGGCAAAGCAGAAGGCCGCAGGTATCGACTTTATCCCTTCGAACGATTTCTCGTTCTACGATAACGTTCTCGATACGGCATTCTTGTTCGGCATTGTTCCGGAACGCTACAAGAAACTCGAACTAAGCAATCTCGAAAAGTATTTCGCCGCGGCCCACGGTTACCAGGGCGAAAAGGGCGACGTGAAGGCCCTCCCCATGAAAAAGTGGTTCAATACGAACTACCACTACATTGTTCCGGAAATTGACGACGCCTCTGAATTCAAAGTGGACGGATCCAAGCCGGTGCAGGAATTCAACGAAGCGAAGGTGGCTGGAATTCAGACTGTGCCGACTTTGATTGGCGCTTATACGTTCCTCCGCTTGGCCCGCTACAACGGCAAAAAACAGGCAAAGGATTTTGCCGCCTCTGCTGTGGAGGCATACGCGAAGGTTGCCGAACTGCTCGCCGCTGCCGGTGCCGAATGGATCAGTTTCGCCGAACCCGCTTTGGTGTTCGACGTGACCGCCGAAGAACGCGAACTTTTCAAATCTATTTATGTGGAGCTCGTCAAGAAGGTGCGTGCCGCAGGCCTCAAGATAGCCTTGCAGACTTACTTTGGAGATATTCGCGATGTGTACCAGGATGTGGTTGCCCTCGGTTTCGATGCCATCGGTCTTGATTTTGTGGAAGGCCTCAAGTCGTTGGAACTGGTCAAGTCCGGTTTCCCGAAGAACACTCTCTTGCTCGCCGGCATTGTGAACGGCAAGAATATCTGGCGTGCCGATTACGCGCAGAAGAATGCTCTGCTCGCCGAAATCGTGAGTGCTGTCGGTGCCGAAAACGTAGTGGTCGGAACTTCTTGCTCGCTGTTGCATGTGCCTTACACGGTCGCCGCAGAACAGAAGCTTTCGGCGGACATTCTTAAGCACTTTGCATTCGCCGAAGAAAAGCTTGTGGAGCTTGCCGAAATTGCAAGCGGTGATGCTGCCGCTCTCGAAAAGAATAAGGCCTTGTTTGCTACTCCGCGTGTGCAGGCGAACGCCAAGGTGCAGGCGGAACTTGCCGCCCTCACCGCCGCTGATTTCGAACGCAAACCGAGCCGCCTCAAGCGCCGCGAAGTGCAGAAGGCTGAATTCAAGCTGCCCGCATTCCCCACGACTACCATCGGATCTTTCCCGCAGACCGCTGAAGTTCGCGCGAACCGCGCCGCATTCCGCAAGGGCGAAATTTCCAAGGAACAGTACGTGGAATTCAACCGCAAGAAGATTGCCGAATGCATCAAGCTGCAAGAAGAAATCGGCCTCGACGTGATTGTGCACGGCGAATTCGAACGCAACGACATGGTGGAATATTTCGGCACGAAGATTGACGGCTTTATTTTTACGCAGAATGCCTGGGTGCAGAGTTACGGCACCCGTTGCGTGAAGCCGCCTGTGGTTTGGGGCGACGTGAGCCGCAGCGCTCCGATTACCGTCGAATGGTCCGTATTCGCACAGAGCTGCACCAAGAAGCCGGTGAAGGGCATGCTCACAGGCCCGGTGACGATTCTCAACTGGTCTTTCCCGCGCGAAGATGTTTCGCTGAAGGTGCAGACGCAAGAAATCGGTTTTGCGATTCGCGACGAAGTCCTGGACCTCGAAAAGAACGGCATTCGCATTATCCAGATTGACGAAGCCGCCCTCCGCGAAAAGTTGCCGCTCCGCAAGAGCAACTGGCACAAGGAATACCTCGACTGGGCTATTCCGGCATTCCGCCTGGTGCACGCAAAGGTCAAGCCCGAAACGCAAATCCACACGCACATGTGCTACAGCGAATTTAACGACATCGTGCGCGATATCGACAACATGGATGCCGACGTGATCACTTTCGAAGCGAGCCGTTCTGACCTCAAGTTGCTTGACGCCCTGAACGAAGCCAAGTTCGAAACGCAGGTGGGCCCGGGCGTGTATGATATTCACTCTCCGCGCGTCCCCTCGGAACAGGAAATCGTCGACGCTCTCCACAAGATCATCGCGAAGGTCCCGAGGCAGAATGTGTGGGTGAACCCCGATTGCGGCCTCAAAACCCGCGGCGAAACCGAAACGACGGCTAGCCTCAAGAACCTTGTGGCGGCGGCGAAGAAGCTCCGCGCGGAATAGCAATCATCAAGCCCTCCCTAGCGATTCGCTGGGGAGTTTTTAATTTTTGGGACGGATAAAATCTTTTTCTAGAGATTTTTCCTATTTTCTTCAAAAAATCTATCACTTGCAGAACATCGCATTGACGACTTTTTTCGTCCTAGTCATCCCATCCTTACTCATACAGTATCCTTCATCGAAAAAGCCCATAAATTTGAGGGTTCCATCTACGCGATAAACGTTCATCCAGCATTGGCAAACGCCTAGTGAATTTGTATACTTTGCGTCAAATTTAAAAATTATCACCAGCAGGGTGCGCTATGTTCAAAAAAATCATCGTCGTATTGCTATTCGTTGCTTGCGGAGCCTTTGCCGAATGGACCGGTCTGATGGACAAACCTGATACTCGACTTGTGGACGACGCCGAATACTACGTGATCAAATCGGCGGAACATTTGGCCTGGTTCGCGAATGAAGTAAACCTAGGTTCCAAATCATTGAAAGCGATTTTGGATACGAACATTGTTTTTGGGGCAAATGCTTACACTAAATGCACAAAAAACTGGACGCCGATGGCAAATTTTTCCGGGGTAATCGACGGGAACGGCTACACCATTTTCGGGCTCAACGTGTCTGAATCAAACGCAGGACTTGTCGGTACCTTAAGTGGCACCATCAAAAATTTGACGATCGCCTATTCAAGTTTTACCGCTTCAGGAGCAAGCGGAATCGCCGGCGCCTTTGCTGGAACAAACAGCGGAACCATTTCGAATTGCGTGAATGAAAAATCCCCCGTGTACGGCTATGCTTATGGAGGAGGTATCACCGGAAAAAATTTCGGCAGCATTCAAAATAGTGCAAACAAATCGACAGTCTCTGCAAACTATTATAACGGCCGCGCTGGCGGAATCGCCGGATCGAATACAAAAAACATTTCCAACTGCACAAACAGCGGTACCATCTCCTATTCGGGGTCATCCGGTCAATACAATTACATCGGAGGGATTGTCGGCGACAATTCGGGAAGCGTCGTCTCCTGTAAAAATACAGGCGCCGTTACTGGAATTTACGCAGGAGGAATAGTCGGTTACGCAACCGCAGGGTCCGTGCAAAAAAGCTCCAATTCAGGAACTATCCGCGGTTACAACATCGGAGGAATCGTTGGATATGTAAAATCTTCCATATCCCTATCCAACTGCGCAAATTATGGAAATCTTTCCGGAGACTCATATGGCAAATCCGGTGGAATCGCAGGATACATGACAGGAAGCACCACACTATCCTTCAGTACCGCATCTTCCATTACCGTGGGAACATATGGAGTCAGAGGCGCTCTTTACGGCACCCTGTATGGAGCAGCACAATATGCCTATTACGATTCACGGAGCGGCCTAGGAGCCTATGGAGAAAAAAATCAAAATGGATCAACAAGCAACGTTTCCAGCATGACAACTGCGAACATGCAAAAAGACCTTTTTG
This sequence comes from Fibrobacter sp. UBA4373, assembly GCA_002390045.1. Lineage (GTDB taxonomy): Bacteria > Fibrobacterota > Fibrobacteria > Fibrobacterales > Fibrobacteraceae > Hallerella. Next base: position 19,981 of record DGSB01000002.1, on the reverse strand, counting down.
CTTGGAATTTAAATACAAAGTTCGGAGCAGCTTCTAATTCCGGCATCTGGTGCAGAACGAACGGCTACCCTCAAATTGCAGACGCAAACTGCAAAGCGACAAGGCGCGTTATTTTTGATGTCAATGGTCAAAAGACAACCATATACACCAATTCCCAAGGACAAGTTTCATTGCCAGAAAATCCTGCTACCACCGATGATCAAGTCTTTATGGGATGGTTTAACGAAGAAACTCCCATAACAGACGAAACCGTCATCACGCAGGACATCACAGCTAAGGCTGTTTTTGCGAACAAAGAAGATTTATTCTATTCCGTTCGTTTTTTCAATGCGGATTCCACCCTCCTCGACTCTCTTTATTTGCAGTATGAAACGATTCCTGAATGGGAAGGCATCGCAAACAAGGATCCTTCCGTTCAATATACTTATGCATTTATCGGATGGGATAAAGAAATTATTCCGGTCACAGGCGACGCCGATTACTATGCAATCTATGATTCTACAGTCCGAAAGTATGAAATCGTCTTTATGGATTTTGACAATTCTATTCTTCAAAAAGACTCCATCGTCTACGGAGAAATTCCTTCCGGCATTCAAGCTCCCGAACGATCAGCTACCAAGAAATTTTCGTACCAATTCAAAAGTTGGAGTCCGGAAGTTTCCACAGTTGTAAAAGACGCCCAATATAAAGCCCTTTACGATTCTACCCAATTCAGCTGTACAATCCATCTCGATATGGAAGATTTCTCGATGGAATCCTCCATCGGCTGTGGCAACCTGTTCACACTGCCTTCCGTTCCAGAAAAAGACGGATATACCTTTGAAGGCTGGTTTCATGAAGGCGAAAAACTGGGAGTCGCAGGCGATGAAATCGAAATTCTGGAAGACCTCGCGATTTCCGCCAACTATTCCGAAAATTCAGACAATAAAACAGGCATCGTTTTCCATCCAGCGCTATCTCATTTTTTCGTAACCGTCCATGCTCATCAATTGCAGATTTCAAATGCTGTCGTCGGGTCGAAATACTTCCTGTTTAATCCGCAAGGAAAGGTTCTTTTACAAGGTAACGTCACAAGTTCCCATTTTAGCCTTGTCGGAATGCAACCGGGGCATTACCTAATCCGCATTGAAAAAAGCACTCGGGTTATCGTAATCCAATAAATTCAAGAATCTTTGGAAGGGCTATACTTCCAACCGCAATCGTTGTGGTAAATCATCTGACGGGTCATTCCCCCGTCAATGCAAACATTTTCGCCAGTGATGAATCCCGCTTTTTCGCTCGCAAGGAAAAGCAACATGTTGGAAATATCGAGCGGATTCCCGACGCGGCCCGCAGGCTGCTGAGTGGCATCGGCGCCATCATAAACTTTGAAATCCGTATCGATCCAACCCGGTGAAATGGAAGATACTATCTTTATGATAGAGCCAATGAGAGTTTCCAGGAGAGCAGAATGAAAAAATCATTTTTTTTGACATTATTCATTATTTTTTTCGTTTCCTGCACGAACGACGCCTCAAAGCTGAGCATTCCCGAAATGGAAAGTTCATCTTCTGCAGCACAAGATTCCATCGAAATATCGATTGAAGGGATGATCCATTTGGCAAAAGGAACGACGACAGTCGGATCCGATGACAAGAATTTCAAGGCGAATGAACGCCCTGCCATGCAAGTAAAACTGGATTACGATTTTTACATGGGAAAATCCGAAATCACCTGCGGAGAATATGATTCCATCGCAAAAAAATCCCATTTGAAAACGTTTGAAGATTGCCCAAGCGATTCCCTACCCATCACAGATATTACCTACTACGACGCCATTCTTTTCGCCAACGCAAAAAGTAAAGTTCTCAAGTACGATACCGTTTACACTTATACCCAAGCGAATTTCGATAGCGACAACCATTGCATTCAATTGGAAGGATTAAACTTTCATACGGACGTCGAAGGATTCCGTTTACCGACCGAAGCGGAATGGGTCTACGCGGCAGCAAAGAACTGGAACGTTCAAAAAGCATGGTTCAGTGAAAACTCCGGTTTTAAGCTCCACCCAGTCTGCCAATTTTCTACCAGCAGCGTCGCAAAGGATTCCTCGCATTCGGATTCTACCGAATTCTGCGACATGGCGGGCAATGCCATGGAATGGGTCAACGACTGGCTCGGCACATTCCAAGACACAACCGTTTCCAATTACGCAGGCGCTCCAGACGGCGGTGACATGGACGAAAGGGTTGTCAAAGGCGGTTACTATGCGTCTTCTGAAGAAGAGCTGAATCCTTACAGCCGGGGCGACGTTTACACCGTCACGTCTTCTACACGCGCCGAATATGTCGGGTTCCGTCTTGCATTTGGCAGCATTCCAGATCCCTTGTGGATGAGTGATGACGGGACTTCCGTTACAAGCGTCATCACGCCTCTCGCAAGCGCAGAAACCATCAAAGGCCTTGTCGGAACCTATAACGCAAAGCTCGTTTTTCGCAACGATCTCACCGGAAACATTTCCTACCTGAATTACAAGAACGGTTCCCTTTCCGTCCGCGAAATTTCTTCTGGCATCGAAGCGTTCCATCCCGATATTTCTCCGGACGGGAAATGGGTCGCCTACTGCACAGGGCTCGAAGGAATTTCCGGGAAGTCCAAACTTTACGTGCAAAGCCTAGAGGATTCTTCCGAAGCGATCCCGCTCGAGGTGGAAAGCGCAGCGATTCCTCGTTGGAGGGTTCTTGACAGCGGAGATACAGTCCTTGTTTACGTGAACGATGCAGGCAACAACAAGGATAATGCGACTTTTCAACAAACGTCTACGTGGCAAGTGCCATTTGAAAACGGAAAGTTCGGGACGCCTAAAAAACTTTTTGCCGGAGCGTACCACGGTGGACTTAGCGAAGATATGAATCTCGCTGTAAGCGGTGCGCGAATTTTAAGAGCCCGTTTAAAAGGAAAAGATACCGTCTGGTATGCCGGAGAACAAGCTTGCAACGTTTCCTTGGCCATGGACGGAAGCAAGCGGACCGCATTCTTAGACTTCGGCGGAGAAACCGGGCAAAACTTTGTCGGTAGCTCCTATTCCACGCACCAGAGAATCTTGATTGCCGACAGCACGGGAAAACTTTTGCAAAGCGTGAAAGCACCTTCGGGATATACATTTGACCACAGCGAATGGGCGACCGACGGAAAGAATTCCCTGATTATCACGACTTTGACCAACGACAACGGTGCCCACACAAAGATCGCCCTGGTAAACCTCCAAGACAGCTCCGTTACAGAAATCATGGAAGGCGAAGAACTTTGGCATCCAAGTCTTTGGATCCAAAAAGCCAAAACTTCCAAGCAGAATACCAGCACCCAAGATGCGACCGAAAACAAAACCGCGGAGAACGATTCCACAGCGAATGATTCCACTGTTAGCGATACAACGGCATCGGACACAACCTCACAGGATACTACCCAGACCGAAGCGCCTTTTGAACTCGATCTGGATAGCGCTGGAATTTATTACAACACCAGCGGAGCTTATTCCAGAGCGGACGTTGCCAGATTCAAAATGGAAATTCTTTGGCAATATAAAGACTCGGCGAACGTCGTTATCCTTGGATCTTCCCGCGCCTATTACGGAATAAAGCCTCTCAGTTTCAAGAGTCCTTACTATGCAATCAATTTAGCCATTAGCGGCGCATCCGTTGAAAGCGATTTTGCTTTCTTTCACAACTACATTTTGCCCCACTACAAAAAATTAAAACACGTCATCATTTCCGTCGATATCGACCGCAACTCCACAACAGGAGTCAGCAGTACCAATATTTTCAATAGAGCGTACAAATCTTACCCGGGCTATGTTTACGACAAAAACCACAATTACTGGAAAGACGGATACCCCGAAGGTCTATACGAAGCAACCTTCGATTCTCCGGGTCCATCGTCTACGGGAGATGCACTTCGCCCCACAAGAGGCTTTTTTGCAGAAAGCGCAAACGAATGGGGCAATCCTATTGTCAATGATTCTAATTGGTTTGACACCTATTATAAAAAGTATTATGAAAACATGCAGCTTTTCAAAAGCATCGTTCAGACATGCAACGAAAACGGGATCCACATCATCGGAGTCATCACTCCTCAAAATCCGAAATATGCGGAGACAGGTGCATTTGGACGCTATGGGCTGCGTAGAAGCGAAGCCCCAGCTCTGATCCAAGAAATTGCAGACCTGAGCAAGGAGTATCCATATTTTATGCTCCTCGACGAAAACAAAATGGGCGCGCACGATTACACAGATAACATGGCCAAGGACACAGACCATCTGTCAGAAGCCGGCGCCGAACAGCTCACCCACCGTCTGGATTCCTTGCTCAGAACCTTGGAATAGGAAATTTCGCAGAACTTTCAAGACTACTGCACAAAAGTACACGAAAGTATGTATATTTAATGTGTATGATTGAAAGATTGCATGGAATTCTTGTGGAACGTCACCCGACTTTTGCCGTCATTGAATGCGGCGGTGTGGGTTACGGGGTTCAGATCTCTGCCCGCACGGGAGAACGTTTGCCCGCCGAAGGTTCAGAAATCACCCTGCTCACGCATCTCGTGGTGCGCGAAGACGCGATGGAACTTTTCGGCTTTGCCGATACCCAGGAAAAGGAACTTTTCTTGAGCATGATTACGGTAAACGGAGTCGGCCCGAAGACCGCCCAGCGCATTCTTTCGAGCGTTTCCCCGGGAGACTTCCTTTCGATCATCGCCCGGGGCGATAAAGCGGCCCTCGGCAAAATCAAGGGCGTCGGTAAAAAGACCGCCGAGATGTTCGTTCTGAATTTGAAGGACAAGGCGATGGCCCTTTCTGCCGTGGAAGGCGGTGAACAGACCGCGCTCCTCGCCCCGAACCAGAGCGAAGCAATCCAAGCCTTGCACACCCTCGGAGTCAAAGAACCTGCCGCATCCAAGGCTGTCGAAAAAGCGGTCGAGATTCTCGGTTCCAGTGCAGACGTCACAAAACTCATTCCCGAAGCGCTCAAGCACGTTTAATCCCATAAAGGAAATCCATGGCGGACCGCATCATTTCTCCCGAGCAGGAAAACTTCGAAGAGGCCGAAATCGAACGCAGCCTTCGACCGGAATCCTTGGCGGATTTTACCGGCGAAGATCACATCAAAGAAAGTTTGCAGATTTCCATCGAAGCGGCAAAGCACCGCGGCGAAGCCTTGGACCATTGCCTTTTCGCAGGCCCTCCGGGTCTAGGTAAAACGACTCTCGCCGGAATCATCGCCAAAGAAATGGGGGTCGGGATCCACATTACTAGCGGGCCCGTCCTCGAAAAAGCAAGCGATCTCGCCGGACTTCTCACAAGCCTTGGTGAAAACGATATTCTTTTTATCGACGAAATTCACCGCCTGGGCCGTGTAATCGAAGAATATCTCTACCCCGCAATGGAAGATTTCCGTTTGGACATTATGCTCGATTCCGGGCCCGCGGCAAGAACGGTGAACCTTCCGCTCAAGCATTTTACGCTCGTCGGCGCCACGACCCGTACCGGACTTCTCACCGGTCCGCTCCGTGACCGTTTCGGTCTGCACTACCGCCTGGACCTTTACCCGGCAAAGGATCTGCAAAAGATTCTTATCCGCAGCGCCAAAATTTTGAACGTCGGCATTACCGAAGAAGCGGCGCAGATCTTGAGTTCCAAATGCAGAGGCACGCCCCGAATCGCGAACCGCATCCTGCGCCGCGCCCGCGACGTCGCGGAAGTCCGCGGAGAAGGCGTGATCGACAAGGAAGTCGCCGAACGCACCCTGAAAATGCTCGGCATCGACGACCGCGGCCTCGATCCGATGGACCGAAAAATCCTTTCGACGCTGGCGACGCACTTCGCCGGAGGCCCTGTGGGGCTCGGAACCATTGGAGCGTCCCTCGGCGAAGAGCCGGATACCCTCGAAGAAGTCTACGAGCCGTACCTGATTCAGCAAGGCATGCTCTCGCGGACCCCGCGTGGACGCATTTTGACCCCTACCGCTTACCAAGCTTTGCACCTGCCCATTCCCAAGGGAAGCCAGGCCGAGCTTGATTTGTGACGAAAACGCTTTCAAAATAGCCCTTTATGGCTAAAATTCCGCATTGATTTACTAAATTGTGCGCCAACGTCTATGAGGTACTTTTATGCTTTTTAACTTGGACATGATCAAGGAACGTTACGCTCGCATCCCAGAACGTGTGGAAAAAGCGCGCAAACTGCTCGGTCGCCCGCTGACCCTGGCAGAAAAAATCCTTTATTCTCACCTGATCGATGGCGCAGAAAATCAAGTCTACGAACGTGGAAAGTCCTTTGCGGAATTCCACCCGGACCGCGTTGCCATGCAGGACGCAACGGCTCAGATGGCCTTGCTCCAGTTCACGACCGCCGGTAAGTCCAAGGTTGCCCTTCCGTCTTCCGTTCACTGCGACCACTTGATTACCGCAAAAAACGGTAAGGAAGAAGACCTCCCGAAAGCTCTCGAAGAAAACAAGGAAGTTTACGGATTCCTGAGCTCCGTCGCCGCCAAGTACGGCATCGACTTCTGGAAACCGGGTGCAGGTATCATCCACCAGGTCGTTCTTGAAAACTACGCCTTCCCGGGCGGTATGATGATCGGTACGGACTCCCATACGGTGAACGCCGGCGGTCTCGGTATGCTCGCGATCGGTGTCGGCGGCGCTGACGCTGTAGACGCCATGGTCGGTCTTCCGTGGGAACTCAAGTACCCGAAACTCATCGGTATCCATTTGAAGGGTAAGCTCAACGGTTTTGCCAGCCCGAAGGATGTCATTTTGAAGGTCGCTCGCCTGCTCACGGTGAAGGGCGGTACGAACGCCATCTGTGAATATTTTGGCGAAGGCGCTCGCGAACTTTCCGCTACCGGCAAGGCAAGCATCGCCAACATGGGTGCAGAAGTCGGCGCCACCTGCAGTACGTTCAGCTACGACGCCACCATGGAACGTTACCTCCGCGCCACGGGCCGTGAAGCCGTTGCAGACGAAGCGAACAAGATCGCTGACTATCTCCGCGCAGACCCGGAAGTGGAAGCGGAACCGGAAAAATATTTCGACAAGGTCATTGAAATCGACCTTTCCACGCTGAAGCCGTATTACAATGGCCCGTTCAGCCCGGACCGCGGATTCCCTGTCAGCGAAATGCAGGAATCCCTCAAGGAATTCGATTCGACTCACGTTGTCAGCGCTGCCCTCATCGGAAGCTGCACGAACTCGAGCTACGAAGATCTTTCCCAGGTCGCTTCCCTCATTAAGCAGGCTTTGGAAAAGGGCCTTTCCCCGAAGGCTCCGCTCATCATCAACCCGGGTTCCGAACAGGTCCGTTACACGGCGGAACGCGACGGCTTTATCGACCTCTTCAAGCAGTTCGGCGCAACGATCATGACGAACGCTTGCGGTCCTTGCATCGGTATGTGGGCTCGCCTCGGTGCCGAAAAGAAGGAAAAGAACTCGATCGTCCACAGCTTTAACCGCAACTTCGCCAAGCGCGCCGACGGTAACCCGAACACGCACGCCTTCGTCGCAAGCCCGCTGATGGCCGTCGTCGCAGCCCTTTCCGGATCTCTCCTGTTCGACCCGGAAAAGGACTTCCTCATCAACGACAAGGGCGAACAGGTGAAGCTTGTTCCGCCTTCCAAGGACGAACTCCCGCCGAAGGGATTCGCTGTCGAAGATCCGGGCTACGTGGCTCCGGCAGAAGACGGTTCAAACATCCAGATTTCCGTGGATCCGGCTTCCAAGCGTTTGCAGCTTTTGACTCCGTTCAAGGCTTGGGACGGTAAGAACATCTCGGGCGCTCCTCTCCTGATCAAGGCCAAGGGCAAGTGCACTACCGACCATATTTCCATGGCCGGTCCGTGGCTCAAGTTCCGCGGTCACTTGGAAAACATTTCGAACAACATGCTCATCGGTGCGGTCAACGCCTTTAACGGCCAGACGAACCAGGTGAAGGGCAATGACGGCCAGTTCTACGAAGTTCCGGCTCTCGCCCGCAAGTACCGCGACGCCGGTACAGGTTCGATCGTCATCGGTGACGAAAACTATGGTGAAGGTTCTAGCCGCGAACATGCAGCGATGGAACCGCGCTACCTCGGCGTGAAGGCTGTGATCGTGAAGAGCTTTGCCCGCATTCACGAAACCAACCTGAAAAAGCAAGGTATGCTCGCCCTGACGTTCACGAATCCGGCTGATTACGAAAAGGTCCGCGAAGGCGACTACTTCGACATCAACGGCCTCACGAACTTCGCCCCGGGCTGCCACTTCACCCTCGTGATCCATCACGCAGACGGAACCGAAGATACCGCAGACTTAAGCCAGACCTACAACCAACAGCAGTGGGACTGGTTCAAGGCAGGCAGCGCTCTGAACAAGATCCGTTCGAGCAGCAACTAATCCATTCCGACGTTTTGCAGAAAAGCAGAAAAGCTCGCCATTCCAAATGGCGAGCTTTTTTATTAAAGCTTACCGATAAACTTTTTTAAGTCATCGAACATGGACTTGGTTTCTTCGTAGCCTTCTTCGTAAAGAAGGTTCAACTTGTTCACGTCTCTTTCGAGGCGCGCCACTTCGACAGTCTTCTGCGGGCGAATCACAAAGACTTCCCCACGGGCTTCCGCTTCTTCCAGGTCTTCCAGGGTTTGATTGTAAACGCGGTAACGGTTTGCGCAGGCTTCCACAAATCTCGGATATTTGCGATATTTTAAACGAATGAGCGGCATGAGGGAATTCGGTTCCTTGCGGTAACCCTTGGCTCGCGTCAAGACGACAATGCACTTTCCATAGCCCATCTGCTGAAAAGCCTTGTACGGAATGCTGTCCGCAATTCCGCCGTCCAAATGAGGGATTCCATCGATATTCACCAGTCGAGAAACGAGCGGGAGCGATCCCGAAGCGCGGAGTTTGTCCATATCCGGGCCGGTCATGTCCTTGAGCAAAAGGTTCTCCGCTTCGCCAGTCATGACATTCGTGACCGTAGCATAGCATTTGACCGGGGAGGCTTCAAATGCGGCATAATCAAACGGGTCCAATTCGTTCGGAATGCGTTCATAGCAAAATTCCTTGTTGAACAGGTCCCCAGTCAAAAGAAGCGAACGGAAGCTCATGTAGCGCTTGTCGTTTGCATACGTCGCGATCACGCGGAATCCGCGCTTGGGCTGGTTCGCGACATAGTTCACCGCCTGGACGGCCCCGGCGCTGACACCGACAACCCCATCGACCAAAAGATTCTGTTCCAGTAAAAAATCGATGACGCCGGCCGTATAGACTCCGCGCATTCCGCCTCCTTCGAGGACAAGACCAAGTTTTTTACTAGGAATTTGCATCTTTAAGCTCCTTTTTCGATTTTCCAATGCTGAAATTACTAAATTTTAAGCACTATGAGCGAAATTTCCGAATCCATTGTTTCTGAAAAAGTCAAGGCAATTGCCAGGGCTCCCAAATACCGTGGAGCTATCTTCCAAGTCGAAGCCGATGAACGCGGCCTCGCTTTAATCGACGGCAAAGAAGAAAGCCTGAAGATATACATCACAGTGGATCCAGAAAAAGATCAAATCGTCGAAACCCGATTCTTTACCTACGGTGGCCCGATCTTTACCGCCCTTGCCGATACGCTCTGTGAACGTCTGCAAGGAAAAGCGGTGGAATACCTCGGAAAAACCGACGTGAACCAGCTCGAAGTCGAACTGCGCGATACGCCGGACGTTCCGGCTATCCCCTCCACATCGACGGAGCTCGCAAGCCTCGCCAAACTGATCCAGAAGCTTGTCGATTCTTACCCGGAAAAGAAGGCAATCGCTCTTGCCGCACGCGAAACGATGGAAAAAGTCAGATACCGTACCCAGACCGTAGAAGGCAGAAACGAAGCCGACAAGGAATGGGCTGCCCTTTCCACGGACGAACGCTTAAAGCGCATCGCGGAATGCCTGCATTTGAACGTACGCCAAGCTTTACAGAACGACGGCGGCGATCTTGAAATTTTAGGAATGCTCGACGACACGCATGTGCAAATCCGCTTCCAGGGAGCTTGCAACGGATGCTCTGCCGCTAGCGGTGGAACCCTCTACTATATCGAAGACCAGTTACGCGATAACGTTTATTACAACTTAAGCGTTGTCCCGGAAGACGCCTATTCCGCCCTCTACGGCAACGGTTACGACAACAGCGCAAACGCAAAGACTACTCCGGAGAACTAGCATGGGTACCGAAGAAGCCTACAGAGAACCTTACAAGTACGGATTCGTCACCCCGATCGAAAACGATTCCTTTGAAAAGGGATTGAACGAGGACGTGATTCGCAAAGCTTCCCGCATCCGCAAGGAACCCGAGTTCATGCTCAAGTACCGTTTGGACGCCTATGAAAAGCTCCAAAAGATGAAAGAGCCGCACTGGTGCGAAGCGAAATACCCGCCTATCGATTTGCAGGATATCGTTTACTATTCCGCGCCCAAGACCAAAAAGGCGCACGATTCCATTGAAGACGTGGACCCGGAACTGCTCGAAACCTTTGACAAGCTCGGCATTCCTCTCGACGAACAGAAACGCCTTGCAAACGTCGCCGTGGACGCCGTTTTTGACAGCGTGAGCATTTACACAAGCCACAAAAAGAAGCTCATGGAAATGGGCATCATTTTCTGTTCCATTTCGGACGCGATCCAGGAATACCCGGAACTGATCGAGCAGTACATGGGAAGCGTCGTTCCGAGTGGCGACAACTACTTCGCCGCCTTGAACAGCGCGGTATTCGGTGACGGAAGCTTTGTGTACATTCCGCCTGGAGTCCATTGCCCCATGGACCTTTCGACCTACTTCCGCATCAACAACAAGGAAGCGGGACAGTTCGAACGTACCTTGATCATTGCGGACGAAGATGCGACAGTCAGCTATCTCGAAGGCTGCACCGCACCGGAATTTTCGAGCAACCAGCTCCATTCCGCCGTCGTGGAACTGATCGCACAGGAAAACGCGAGCATCAAGTACAGCACCGTGCAGAACTGGTATGCGGGCGACAAGGAAACAGGAAAAGGCGGCGTCTACAACTTTGTCACCAAGCGCGGAAAGTGCGCCGGCAAGAATTCGCATATCAGCTGGACCCAAGTCGAAACGGGTTCTGCAATCACATGGAAGTATCCGAGCTGCATTTTGCAAGGCGACAATTCCACCTGCGAATTCTACTCCGTCGCCCTGACCAACGGTCATATGCAATCCGACACCGGAACGAAGATGATCCATCTCGGAAAAAATACGAAGAGCACGATCATCAGCAAAGGCATTAGCGCAGACAACAGCGTGAACTGCTACCGCGGTCTGGTAGACATCCATAAAAGCGCAACAGGTTCGCGCAATTACACCGAATGCGACAATATGCTCGTCGGTCAAAAAAGCGCGGCCCACACGTTCCCCTATATCAGCGTGAGAAACGCGAGTTCTTCGACAGAACACGAAGCATCGACCAGCCGCATCAGCGAAGATCAGCTGTACTACTTCGAAAGTCGAGGCATCCGAAGGGAAGACGCGATCCAGGCTCTCGTCGGCGGATTCTGCAAGGACGTATTCAAGGAACTCCCGGGCGAATTTGCGACGGAAGCTAGACAGCTTTTGACGCTCAAGCTCGAACACAGTGTTGGCTGATTTTGCTAGATTTTTCGCATGCTTTGCGAATGGATCTATCATCTCACCGATATTGCCCTTTTAGACAGCCGCCTGTTCCGTGCAGGACTCGCTGCCCTTCTATCCATCATTCTCGTGCTCACGACCATGCCGTCGTACATCCGCTTTTTGCAAAAGTCGGATGCAACTTCGGATTTTGATCAGAACAGCAAGATCAAGGCTCCGCCCATTATGGGAGGGCTTTTGCTCGTGATCGTCGTCATTGTCGTTTCGCTGCTCACCTGCAAGCTGAACGGCTATACGGTTTCGACCCTTCTTGTGCTTGCAGCGTTCAGCGCTGTCGGTGCGGTAGATGACCTCGCCAAAGTCAAGACAAAGCGTTTGATTGCGCAGGGAAAGGCGACAGCCGCTTCGTATATGGAAAAAGCGGACGGCATTTCAAGTTCCGTGCGTTTGGGACTTTACTTCCTCTTTAGCTTGGTAATCGCGATTTTCTGCTACAAGTTCATTCCGGATTTGCGCGGAAGCTTGACCGTTCCTTTTGTTCCGGTAGACATGTTCCAGATTCACCTGCCGAACTGGGCATTCATCGGTTTCATGACCTTCGTGATTGCCGCGACGGCAAACGGAACGAACTTTACCGACGGTCTCGACAGCCTCGTTTCCGTGCCGATTCTCACGAGCATGGTCTTTGTGGGCGTCGTCGCTTATGTCTGCGGAAACTTCATTTTCAGCAATTATCTGAACATGCCGTTCCTTCCGGGCTGCGACGAACTCTTCCCGCTTGCGACAGCCATTGCCGGTTCCCTTCTCGCCTACCTTTGGTTCAACAGTCCTCCCGCAGAAATCTACATGGGCGATGCCGGATCCGTCGGTTTCGGAGCTGCTATCGGTATCATGTTCATTCTGGTGCAGGCCGGACTCTTCCTTCCGATCGTTTGCATCATCATCATTGCCGAAGCGTGTTCCGTCCTTTTCCAGATTTCCTTCTTCAAGGTGACTAAAAAGATGACCGGTACGGGAAAGAGAATTTTCCTCTGCGCACCGCTGCATCACCATTACCAAAAGAAGTGGGAAGGTAAATTCGCATCGAAGCCGCTCATGAATTCCAAGATCGTGTGGAGAATGCATCTCGTGAGCATCTTCGCTTTAATCGTCAGTTTTGTCATTTTCTTTGGAATCCGCTAATGTCGAACATCGATTTTGATTTAGTCAAAAAGCTTTACGCCCAATTTTCTAATGCGGCTCCAGCCGAAACTTCCGAAGCCGAAGCGGTCATTAAGCCGATGCCATTTACCATGGCCGACGAAGATCTGCGCAAGGAAATGTGGACAGAAACCGGAAACCTGTTACTGCAACAGGGCGCTGTCGCCGCATTCACGCTCGCAGGCGGTCAAGGTTCCCGCCTGGGTTTTGACGGTCCCAAAGGCGCTTATGAATTCGGACTGCCGAGCAAGGCGACTCTTTTCCGTCTGCAAGCGCGCAGGCTCATGAACCTCGGCGCCAAGGCCGGAAAGCCGATCCCTTGGGCCATTATGACTTCGCCGCTCAACCGCGCCGAAACGGTTCAACACTTTGAAGACCATTCCTACTTCGGTTACAACCGCGACTACATCCGATTCTTCGACCAGGGAATGCTCTGCGCCTTAAAACCGGACGGCACTCCGCTGCAAGATGAAAACGGCAATTACGTCGAAGCCCCGGATGGAAACGGCGGCTGCTTCCGCGCTCTCGCCATGAGCGGTACACTCGCCTGGTTCGTGGAAAAGGGCGTGCGTTTTGTGTTCCTTTGCAACGTCGACAACGCTCTTGTCAAAATGTGCGACCCGACGTTCATCGGCGCGCTCGCAAGCAACGGAATCACCCCGTGTGCAGCCAAGGTCGTTCACAAGAAGAACGCCCAAGAAAAAGTCGGCATCTTCGCCTACAAGAACAACAAGCCGGCTGTACTCGAATATTCGGACATTTCGGACGAACTGCGCAACAAAACCCTCGAAGACGGATCGCTCGAATTCGACGGCGGAAACACCGGCATGTATGCGTTCCGCATGGATGCTCTCCGTAAGATTTCTACCAAGGAACTTCCATGGCATGTTGCACGTAAAACCGTAAACGGTGTCGAAAACTGTTGGAAGTTCGAACAGTTCCTGCTCGACGCATTCCCGTTCCTCGGAAAGATTCTTCCCTACGGTGTCGAACGTGAAGATGAATTTGCGCCCGTTAAAAATGCCACCGGCAACGACTCCCCGGAATCGGCCTGCAAAATGCTCGGGACGCTCCACCGCTACTGGCTTGAACAGGCGAAGGTAAACGTGAAGCCGGGAAAGCTTTACGAAATTTCTCCGCGTTTGACTTACGGCGGCGAAAATCTTTCGCAGGAAGTCTTCGACCGTGAACTCGGGCGCGGCATCTTTGAATTCGACGCTTAACGTCTAACGCCCATGCGAATTGCATACAAAATAATTCTCCAACTGCTCTTGCACATGCCAAAGCCTTTGGAGGATTTTTTGTTTGCCGTCATTTACCCGATTTACAAAGCCCTGCATCAAAAAAGAGCCTGGGGGCGCGTTCAGAAGCATTTGCAGAACACGGGAATGATCCAAAAGGCTTCCCCGCGCCAAGTCTTTTACGCGCTGTACAAGAATTACCTCGACTGCCTTCGATATCTTTGCCGGCTGCCGAAGGCGCTTCAAAGCGTCCATTTTGAAAACGAAGAAATCATCCGCACACCGCTTTCTCACGGGATTCCTGTCGTCGCCATGGGCATTCACCAGGGCGCATTCGAAATGATGCACCGCGTACTCACCCGCTACTCGGATCACGTCTATCTTTTTACGCACAGTTTTGCCGACAAGGCTTTGACGGAACTCTTGCACGACATCCGCAAAACGCCGGGCCTCGAAGAACGCGAAACGAATACGGTCGCAAATACGCTCCGGGAATTTTTCAAAAACAAAGGCGTACTCGCCATGCTCGTGGACCAGGCGACCGAAGGCCGCGGGAACGAAGTACAAATTTTAGGCCAACCCACTGAACTTTTTCTAAGGCTCCCCCTCAAAGCGATGGCGATGGGAGCCGGGATCGTCACATTCCGCACGTTCCGCACAGCAAACGGTCACACGATCCGATTCGAAAATTTTTACGCCCCCAAGTCCAGCCCCGAAGATGTGACTTCGCAAATCGCAAAGGAAGTTTCTCTTTGGATTTCGGAACATCCGGAACAGTGGACCTGGAACTATCACCGCAACTTCACCATAGGAAACGCATCATGAGCGAAGAATTGACCGAAATCGAAAAGCTCCAACTCGAATGGATGAACCACAATCCGATGCAAGATAAGGATGGAGCGATTGAAGCCGCAAAAGCCGAAGAAGAGCGGCAACGCGCCCAAGTGAAAAAGTTCAAGAAGCCGCGCAAGAATCCGGCCGCATGGAACTTCCCGGAACCGGAAGAAGAAATCGACCTGCACGGCTATGTTGCAGAAGAAGCTGCCGCAGCCGTCGAAAATCTGATGGAAGGCATGAAGCGCGCGGGCCTTTCCGTTTTACGCATCATCCACGGTGGCGGCAATCCGGAATACGGCAACGTGAAGCACATCATCGACAAGAAGGTGGCAACCGTTTGGCGTCATAAAGTCGTCTTTTACAAGACGGAACCGAACAATTCCGGTTCTAGCATTATGAAGATTGGCCAGAACAACACCTTCAACGTGATCCCTCGTGACAGAAGACGAAAATAATTCACTTTTTTTCGCATTCACCCCTTGCAGATCATTCAAAAATTTTCTAAAATAGGGGCGTCCTCGGAATATAGCTCAGTCTGGTAGAGCGCTTGCTTCGGGAGCAAGAGGTCGTGGGTCCGAATCCCGCTATTCCGACTAAAAAGAAAGATCACCAAATGGTGGTCTTTCTTTTTTATTTCGTGTACAGTGCGGGATGAGGAGCCACGAGGAAGTGGGTCCGACTCGGAGCCGGTGAACGAAGTGAACGCAAAGGCGAAGAGAGATTCGCACCCTGTGCGAACCCGAAGGGCGGGAGAGAACGAAGTGAACGACCGTCTTATCCCGCTATTCCGACTAAAAGAAAAAGGTCACCATTTGGTGGCCTTTTTCTTTTTATGTTCAGAACTTTGCGGGATGAGGAGCCACGAGGAATTATATTTACATCCAAAGGGAGGTTTGGATCATGCTCCGCCATTTATTACTCGCCGCGCTCTGCGCCACATTGCTCTCCGGATGTCTCGAAATCGAGACGGACGAAATCGCTCCAGGGGACGACTTTAATATTGTCGACGCCTATTTCGATACCGAGTATACGTATTCCACATACCTTATCGTCGTCATCAAGAACAATTGGGACAAGAGCCTCCCTTCCCTGTATATCGATTACAACCTCGTCTGCGACAACGGTTACAAAAAATACGGGACTTCCTACATCTACCTGACGTCGAACGAACAGTCTTCCATCGAATATTATACCGGCAGTAGCGCAACATCCTGCACGTACACCATCACGGCGGTACGGCCCTATGCCGACGACGACTACAGCGATTGGACCGGAAATTTTTCGATCCAAATTCCATAGCCAGCCATCATTTTTCGCTGTTTTCGTCTGAAAACAGAAAAGTTGTCTTTTTCAATTCCCCGCCAAAAGGGAATGTGTATTTTCGGAGGAAATTGGATGAGGTTCCGGATGCTCAAATTGCGAATTCTTTTTCTTTCCCCTGTCATCGGCGCATCGGTCTGTTCCGCTGCGCTCCCCGCGGTCAATCAACTAGGCTATACGCCTAAATCGCAAAAGCTCGCAGTCATTCCCGGTAATGACGCGAACCCGCTCGAAATCCGCGAAATGAACTCAGGGAAAAGCGTGCTGACGGTCGAAGCTCCGCTTGTTTACGAATGGAACGCAAGTGGCGAAGAAGTCCAAGCGTTCGACTTTTCCAAGATTACAAAAACAGGAACTTACCAGCTAGTTCGCAACGGCGATATTCTCGGCGCCCCGATCCAAATCACGGAACGTCCTTACGAAGATGTCGCGAAGGCCGCGCTCAAGTGGTTCTATTTCCAGCGTTCGAGCACCGCGCTCGATTCCAAGTATGCAGGCAAATGGGCTCGCGCCGCAGGCCACCCAGACACGCATGTTTTGGTATACGGAGAGAATCGTTCCATCAGCGCTCCCAAGGGCTGGTACGATGCCGGAGACTATGGAAAGTACATCGTCAATTCGGGAATTACCGTTTCGACATTGCTCGATTTTTATGAAAACTATACCGCCTATGCAGATCAGCTTGTGTGGGATATTCCACGCGAAATGCCGAACCTTCCGCTGATCCTAGAAGAAGTTCGCTGGAATCTGGACTGGATGCTCGACATGCAGGATCAAGACGGCAGCGTATTCCACAAGCTCACCACGTTAAGGTTCAGCTCGACGGTCATGCCGGAAGGCGACAAAGCGGACCGCTACGCCATCGGAAAAGGAATTGCCGCGGCGCTCGACTTTGCGGGAACCTTGGCTCAGGCTTCCGTCATTTACAAGAAGTTCGATGCAGCCTACGCAGATCGGCTTTTGAAGGCAGCCGAACGCGCCTACGCCTGGGCTAAAAAGAATCCGAAAAACCTTTATTCGCAGCCTGCAGACGTAAACACGGGAAGCTACCAGCCAGCGGACGAAAACGGCAAGGATGAATTCCGATTTGCCGCCGCGGAGCTTTACCGTGCAACTCAGTCCAAAAAATATCTTGACGAATTAAAGGCAAACCCCGTAAACGGCAACGGCCCTTGGTGGGGCGACATGAACTTCCTCGCTGTGTACAGAATGGCAAAAGACGCCAAGCTCTACGGCAAGGAACTCCACGAAAAAGCGAAGCAGATCCTCTTGAACGAAGCCGAAAGCCTGCTCAAAGCGGTCGATTCTGCCGGCTATTATCTTGCCATGCATCCATGGAACTGGACTTGGGGTTCTAACAGCGCCGTGGCAAACAACGGCATCATTCTGCTGCATGCTTACAAGGCGACGGGCAATGTCAAATACCTGAACGCCGCACAGCAATCCCTCGACTACCTTCTCGGCAAGAATCCGTTGCAGATTTCATACGTTACGGGTTTCGGGCACAGGTCCCCCCAGCATCCGCACCACCGCCCAAGCGAAGCCGACAACGTGGACGAACCGATTCCGGGAATGCTCGTCGGCGGACCGCACCTCGGCAAGCAGGATATCGGCAAGGAAGCCTGGAAATGCGAAGATTACGCCAAAGCAGACAAGCCAGCCCTCGCTTATCTCGATGCCCACTGCAGCTACGCGACAAACGAAGTGGCGATCAACTGGAACGCGCCTTTCGCTTACCTCGCCGCCGCCCTCCAGGCGATTTACCTGGAGTAATCAAAGCAATCCATAAAAAAAGCCTCTTTCAAACGAAAGAGGCTCTTTTTTTTGGAGATTTCTCTCCCCAAACAAAACCGAAAAAAGAATTACTTCTTTTCGAGCGGTGTATCCTTGATGATTTCTTCAACAAGGTTCTTTACGTTTTCTTCCCAGTCACCCTTCTGAAGAGCGAAGCCGAGGGTCACGCGAGCCTTGAACGTGCCGCTCGTCACGACCTTCTTGCCATCCACATCCGCAATCGTATACTGGCCGAGGTACTGCAAATAGCTCTTGGTTTCGACGCTGCCCGGGACGATCATGCGGGTTTCCGAAAGGCGAGACACATCGAGGAATGCGATCGAAACGACATAGCCGTTATTCACGCCAATCGCGTCAAACTTCGGATTCGGAACCTTGTATTCCTTCTTGCCGAGCTTCGTCACCGTCATATCGAAAGCGTCATCGCTCTTCTGTTCCACGATGGACGGAGTAATGCCCGTCTGTTCCGCAAATTCAGCCTTGAGCTGTTCGCTGAACCAGCCGGAGAAATTGTCCTTGTATTCCGGAAGATCGTCTTCGACGTCATCCTTGTTCTGCACGGTCGGCTCTGTGAAAAGAACAGAAATCGTCTTCGGGGCTTCTGTCCAGCTTGGATCGACATTTTTGTGACCGGCAGCGCAACCGATCAAATTCAAGGAAAGCAGGCTAGCTGCGAGAATGAGTAATTTTTTCATGTGAGATATCTCCATATGTAAAACAACATTGTTTTACAGCGCGCAATGTAGTTAATTTGTAAGTTTCGTGGAGTGAAAAATTATAAATAAATTAAAAAAAAAAGCTCTTTTTTTAATTTTGCAATTTTGTCAATTCCATAGCACAATTTTGTGATTTTTTCACATAACATTCTCTAAAATTCGCCGAATTTCGCCATTTTCCGTGTTGGCACGCCTTTTGCATTATAGAGGACCGAAAAGATCAAACCGGTCTTACAACGACAAACACTGGAGAATGAAAATGAAAGTCGTTACCGCATACATTCAACCCGAAAAGCTCGGCAGCGTCAAGGAATCCCTTTACGAAGCCGGCATTTTCAAGATGAGCGTCACCAACGTTCTTGGCTGTGGACAGCAGAAGGGTTACACCTCGAGCTACCGCGGAACAGAAACTGAGGTTCACCTTCTCAAAAAGATCCGTCTGCAGATCGCACTCAATGACGAATATGTACAGCCCTGCATCGACGCCATCATCAAAGGCGCTCGCACGGGAAACATCGGCGACGGAAAAATTTTCGTTCAGAACCTTGAACAATGTGTCCGCATCCGCACTGGCGAAACTGGCCCGGAAGCAATCGGCTAAGGAGAATTAAAAATGGAAACTGTCACTCCCGACTACGCTCTCTTTGTGAGCGAAAACCTCTGGATCTGCATCAGTGCGATGCTCGTGTTCATTATGGGCCTTGGATTCGCCTGCGTGGAATCCGGCCTTTGCCGTGCCAAAAGCAGTGCCAACATCTGCTTTAAGAACATCGCCGTTCCGGCGATCGGCATCACCGTCTACGGTCTCATCGGTTTCGGGCTGATGTATCCGGGAACCTTCAACGGAGTCCTCGGATTCGGAGGCTTCGGCATCGGTGAATGGTTCAACAATCCGGCGGCCTTCTCGCCGGAATACAACGGTCACTTTACGCTCTTTGCCGATTGGCTGTTCCAGGCGATGTTTGCCGCTACCGCTGCGACGATCGTTTCGGGCGCTGTCGCCGAACGTATCAAGCTGAGCTCTTTCCTCGTGTTCACGCTTGTCTACGTCGCCTTCGTCTACCCGATTGTCGGTTCTTGGACATGGGGCGGCGGCTGGCTCGGCGCTGAAGACGGCTTCCTTGCAACGCATTTCGGTCACGTGTTCCACGACCTCGCCGGTTCTGAACTCGTGCACTCCGTGGGCGGCTGGGGCGCTCTCGCCGGCGTGATCATCCTTGGACCGCGTCTTGGCAAGTATGTGAACGG
>DGSB01000008.1:5652-25691 GCA_002390045.1 Fibrobacter sp. UBA4373 | reverse complement strand
ATTGCAAAACTAAAAAATCTGAAAGCAATTCACAACAGAGGAATGTGCATCGTGGTGAGCTTCTTCGCTGTAAATGCTATTGCAAAACTAAAAAATCTGAAAGCAATTCACAACAGGATCTCAACGCAAAGGACCACTTCATCAGCTGTAAATGCTATTGCAAAACTAAAAAATCTGAAAGCAATTCACAACCGATGTGTTGGCGTGCCTAACGGGGCTTTCGCTGTAAATGCTATTGCAAAACTAAAAAATCTGAAAGCAATTCACAACCTCGCAGGACAGGTCTTCCGATGGATGAAATCGAAAAGCTCTAATTGCGGAAAAGCCTTACATTGCCATCATCATAGCGCCTGCGGTGATAATGGCGATGTTTGCAAGTAACAGGTCCCATACGGCAATCAATTTTTTGAACATAAAGAATCTCCTTTGTTTGCAATGACAAGTTAGATTCTTTAAGTGACAAAAATTGTCGCTAATACGGATGGAAATATTTCTAGGCCAATAAAAAAGTCCCTCTTTCGAGGGACTTTTGATAAAGGTTTTGGTTACATGAAAAGGAAGATGGCGCCTGCTGCAAGAATTGCGATGTTTGCGAGCAACAGATCCCACTCGGCTAAGATTTTTTTCAACATAGTAACGCTCCTTACCCCTCATTTTTAATCTATACATCTCTTTGTGCAAAAATCGCTAAAAAATGCTTTATATTACTTACAAAAGAGTTGCAAAATTTTGGGATAATTCAGGGATTGCTACAAATCGCCTCACTTTTTGGATTGAATTTGTTTTATATTCGTCGTTGAAAAATAAAGGATTTTTATGCACAAGATTCTCATTGCCGTCTGGGCTGCCATTTTTTTGATTGCCTGTTCCGATCCAGAAGCGGAAAAAGTGATTTCGCAAAAGCAAAAAGAAGCGGCCGGTATCGAAATGCAAATTGAAAAAAAGAAATCAACGTTGGATAGCCTCAAGGCAAGCGATGCGGCTCTTCGCGAAGAATTGGATTCTTTAGATATGGCCCGTTGATGAAAGCTTTGCTTGGCAGTCTCGGTGCTGTGGCGCTCCTTGTTGTGGCGGCGGCGTTTGCCAATGTACTTTGGCTTGAACGCATGGCGCTCGTTTCGGACTATCGGCTGTATATTTATGAAGGCTTGGGCGTTCTTGCGTATTTAGCCTTGCGGGTCTTGCTGGCTCTATTCGGTAGGAATTTTGATTTTTTGGAAACCTTCTGCCACGAGCTGAACCATACTGTTTTTGCCGTTCTTTCGTTTCATAAAGTCGAATCCTTTTTTGCACATGCGGATGACGGTGGGCAGGTGACTTTTTACGGGGGAACGAACCCTGTGATTTCCCTTGCGCCTTATTCGTTTCCGCTTTTTGCGTTTGTGACCGCCCTTTTTACGCAGATCCTGATTCCCGAAGCTAAAATGGTGGCGCAGGGTCTTGTGGGTTTCTTTTTGGCTTTTCATTTGGTCAGCGTTTTTAAGGAAGCTCGACCGATACAGACGGATTTAAAAGAATATGGTTATATTTTTTCCTATGCAGCGATTCTTTGCGCGAACTTGTTCTTTGTTCCAGGAATTGCAAAGTTTGCGGTCGGCGGTTTTCCTGCGGCGATAGGCTGGTGTAAGTCTGGCTTTGGAATCGTGTTAAATTGGTGCATTCATCTTGGGAACGTTGTATGAGTCAGTTGTTGCTGAAATCGGTGTGGTTGGAAAATGAACGTCGGGATATCCGGATTGCGGACGGTGTTTTTAAAACGATCGCTCCTGCAGGAACTTTGACTGCGGATGTTCCGGATGTTTATGAATTGGACTGCCGCCATATGGCGATTGTTCCGGCTTTTTACAATACGCATACGCATGCGGCGATGACTTTTGTTCGGGGCCTCGCAGACGATGTGCCGTTAAAGGTTTGGCTCGAACAGCATATCTGGCCACGGGAAGCGAAGCTTTCGGATGAAGATGTTTATGTGGCTTCCAAGTTCGCGATTCTAGAGATGATCCGTTCGGGGACGGTGTTCTTTTCGGATATGTACTGGCATCGAAAGCAGACGATCCGGGCGGTTGAAGAAATGGGCATCCGAGCTTCGATCGGAGTTACTTTTGCCGATGTGTTAAAGCCCGATGCGACAGAGAATTTGCAGTTCCTGGCCGAAAATGTTTCGAAGTATCAGGACCGGATTCGTCTGTCGGTGGCACCGCATGCGATTTACACGAATACGGCTCGGAGCTTGAAGATGTGCGCGGAATGTTCCGAAAAATATCGGATCCCGTTGCACGTGCATTTGGCGGAAACCGCTGGCGAAGAGAAGGGTAGCGTCGATTCCACAGAAGGAAAGTCTCCGGTGGAATATTTAGATGCGTTGGGATGCCTTTCGGAACGGACTGTGGCGGCTCACGTGGTGCACGTTTCCGAAAAGGATTTGGACATTTTGGCTAAACGCGGAGTGACCGTTGCGCATAATCCTTGCTCGAACATGAAGCTTTCTAGCGGAGTGTTCCGCGCGAAACCTTTTATCGATCGCGGAATCCGGCTTTCGCTCGGAACGGACGGCGCGTCTTCGAACAATAATTTGGATATGCGCGAAGAGATGAAATTCGCGTCCCTTCTCGCCAAGATGACTTCTGGAGATCCGACGATCCTTTCGGCGAAGGAAACTTTGAAAATGGCGACGCAGAACGGCGCCGAAGCCTTTGGGTTCCATGCGGGAAAAATTGAAGAAGGCTGGCTTGCTGACGCTTTGCTGCTCAATTTGAAGGCTCCGTGCTTTGCCGTGGGCGACGTGATTTCGAACTGGGTCTATGCGGCAAATTCCTCGGTGATCGATACGGTCATCTGCAACGGAAACATTTTGATGCAGCACCGCGTGATTCCTTTTGCGGACGATATCGAAAGGGAATTCCGGGATCGATTCGGGGATCCCCGTTGGAACGTTTAAACGATGTGGAACTTTATCAAGTATAATTTGATCGGTGTGGTGAACACGTTCATTACGCTCGTGGTCGTTTGGATCTTGTACGAACTTTTGCATTGGAACCTGGAACTTTCGAACTTTTTAGGCTTTGTGGCGGGCGGCGTGAATTCTTATGTCATGAACCGTCGTTTGAATTTTAAGAGCAACAACAAGAAAAGGACGGAAATCGTGCGGTTTGCCGTTGTGTTCCTTTGCGCATACGCGGTGAACCTGTTCGTTTTGGAATCGCTCAAGGAAAGCCTTCCGTCGGCAGGGGAGTTTTTAAGCGCAGGCTATTTGGCGAACATTCTTGCGAATGTCGCCTATGTAGTCGTGAGCTTTGCCCTGTATCGTTACTTTGTTTTTCGAAAAAGGAATTAGGAACTAAAGGGCGAAGATGCGGTTTACGCGCAAGAGCCCTTCGACGAGCCTGTCGATTTCCCACTTTTGCGTGTAGGCGCCAAAGCTTGCGCGGATCGTCGCCGGAACGTTAAAACGTTTCATTACCGGTTGAGCGCAGTGATGCCCGCTGCGAACGGCGATGCCGTCTTCGTCTAAAAGCGTCGCTGCATCGTGCGGGTGGGCGGAATCCAGGGTGAAGCTGAGCAGGGAACCGCGGTGCTTGGGAGCGCCTAAAATGTGCAATCCCGGAACTTCACGAAGTTTTTCTTCCGCATATTTCAAAATTTCTTGTTCGTGCTGGTATATCGCTTCAATTCCGACCTGGTTTAACCAGTCGATGGCGGCACCCAGGCCAATGACTTCGGCGATAGGAGGCGTTCCTGCCTCGAAACGGTCTGGCGGAAGGGCGAAGGTTGTTTTTTCGAACGTGACTTGGTCGATCATTTCGCCACCACCTTCAAGAGGCGGCATGGCTTCTAAAATTTCATATTTGCCGTAAAGAACGCCGATGCCCGTTGGCCCGTACATCTTATGGCCGGAAAAGGCTAAGAAGTCGCAGTCCAGGTCCTGAACATCGATCTTGACATGAGGAGCGCTTTGGGCTGCGTCGACGAGAACCTTGATCGACGGGTCAATCTGACGGATGGTCCGGATGATTTCCTTGACCGGATTTTCCGTTCCGATGGTGTTGCTGATATGCGCAAAGGCAACGATTTTTGTTTTGCCCGGAATGACAAGCTCGGGGATCTTTTCAAGGATCAAGTCTCCATTGTCGGCAACGGGGATTACCTTGATTTTGGCTCCGCGTTCTTCGGCAATGAGCTGCCACGATACGATGTTTGCGTGATGTTCCAGGGCGCTGATGACGATTTCGTCGCCGGCTTTTAGGAATTTCCGCCCGTAGCTCCAAGCGGCTAGGTTGATGCTTGCCGTTGTGCCGCGGGTGAACACGATTTCGCTTTCGCGTTTGGCGTTAATGAACTGGGCGGCTTTTTTCCGAGCGGATTCGTAGGCGTCCGTCGTTTGGGCGGCCATCGAGTAGACTCCGCGTTTGATCGAACTGTAATGTTTGCGATAGAAATTGTCCATCGCGTTGATGACGAATTCGGGCTTTTGGGTCGTCGCAGTGCTGTCGAGGAACGCGAAAGGCTTCGGATCCTTATCGTGGAGTGCGAGAACCGGGAATTGATTGCGGATTTTTTCTACATCGTAGTTCATTGCTGTAGAAAATAAAAAAATAACAAGTGAAATAATAGGGATTTTTTTAATTTTTCGCACATGAATTTTCTAGAAGCAAAGATTCTTGCCGATGGCGTTGTCAAGCCCGGCAACGTTTTGAAAGTTGACAGTTTCTTGAATCATCAAATCGATATTCGACTGATGAAAAAAATCGGCGAAGAAATCAAACGCCGTTTTTCGGATGTTAAATTCAATAAGGTTTTGACGATCGAATCGAGCGGAATCGCGATTGCCTCTGCCGTCGCCTATGTGAACGAAATTCCGGTGGTCTTTGCAAAAAAAGGTCAGACGGTGAACAGCACCGACGACAAGTATGTGGCAAAGGCTTATTCCTTTACGCATAAAAAGTATAACGAAATCTTTGTTTCGAAGCCTTATTTAAAGCCTACGGATAAGATTTTGATCGTGGACGATTTCTTGGCGGATGGCGAAGCGAGTGCCGCCTTGATCGATCTTGTCAAGCAGGCTCACGCTGAACTGGTGGGCGTGGGAATTGCCATTGAAAAGGGAATGCAGCCGGGCGGTGCAAAGCTCCGGGCGGCAGGCGTTCGACTTGAATCCTTGGCCATTGTCGAAAGTATGGATGCGGAAAGCGGCTTTATCCAGTTCCGCGAACAGGAATCTTAATTTCTAAAAAAATGACGACGAAATCTTCTGAAAATCTTTATACGCTAGACGGCAGAGTTCCATTGCTCAAGGCCCTTCCTTTTGGGCTTCAGCACGTGCTTGCCATGTTTGTGAGCAACATTACGCCAATTATCATTTTGGCGAATGTGGTGGGAATCGAAAAAGGCGTGACGGCGTCCTTGATTCAAAACTGCATGATCATTGCGAGTATCGGTACGCTGATCCAGCTGTATCCGATTTGGAAAATCGGTTCTCGTCTGCCGATTGTGATGGGCTTAAGTTTTACATTCCTTTCGGTGGCGATTTCCATTGGAACGACGCAGGGAATGGGAACTTTGATGGGCGCTGTCATTGTGGGCGGTATCGTTGAAGGTTTGCTCGGACTTTGTGCGAAGTATTGGCTAAAGCTGATTCCGCATATTGTGGCGGCTACAGTGGTGACGTCGATAGGCTTTTCGCTGCTCCCGATTGGGGCGAATTCCTTTGCCGGTGGTGTCGGCGCTTCGAACTTCGGCGCTGCAGAAAACTGGATTGTCGGTAGTGTGACGCTTCTTGTGTGTCTTTTGACACAAATCTTTGCCAAGGGATTTTTGCGTTCGCTATCGGTGCTGGTCGGTTTGATCGTCGGCTATATTCTTGCGCTCTGCATGGGAATGGTCGATTTTTCGGGCGTGATGGATTGCAGCATCGTCTCCCTGCCGACCTTCCTTCCTTTTAAGCCGGAATTTCATGTAGGACCGATCCTTTCGATCATTGCGATTTACCTTGTGTCGGCGACGGAAACCGTAGGCGATACGAGTGCCTTGGTGAATGGCGCGTTGAAGCGCCAGGTTCATAAGGTCGAAATGGGCGGAGCGATTAGTTGCGATGGCTTTGTCAGTTCTATTTCGGGACTTTTTGGCTGTACGCCGATTACGTCTTTTAGCCAGAATGTGGGACTTGCTTCGCTTTCGGGCGTGGTGAACCGTTTTGCGATTGGAACGAGTGCCGTGGTGATGCTCCTTGGGGGAATTTTCCCGCCGTTTGGTCACTTGCTTTCGACGATTCCGCAGGCGGTGCTCGGGGGCTGTACCATTATGATGTTCGGCTCGATTTTGTTTGCTGGCTTCGGGATGATGGCCAAAAGCGGTTTCTCTCAGCGGAACATGATCATTACGAGTCTTTCGCTTAGCGTAGGGCTTGGGTTTACATCGGCATCTAAGATGTTCGAAATTTTTCCGCAGATCGTGCAGACGATTTTTGCGGAGAACTGCGTGGCGGTCGTGTTCCTGCTCGCTGTCATTTTGAATCTGGTCCTGCCCAAGGATAAGGCCCCGACAATTCATGCGGAAAAGACCGCATAGGCTAGGTGATTGTCTGGCTTAACTGAACGTGGAGTCGTTTTATTCATGCAGAAAGAATTTGATCAAGCTCTTGAAAATCTGAAGAACATCGAAGTTGTAGACGAACAGTCTGCGGCGCGCTATAACGAACAGTTCAAGGTTCTTATCGGCGAAACGATGCAGATCGTGAACGGTACCGATTACGATGCTCTTGTCAAGGCAAAAGTTGAAACTGCCGAAAAGAAGTATGGCGCAAAGGTGGAATTCAGCGAAGACGCGACGGATGCATACAAAAAGCTCCGCGAAGTGGTCCGTTTTGAAATGTTCCACGAATCGCTTCTTGCGGGCAAGGAATTTGAGGTCTGCTGCACCGAAAGCAATTTTGCAATGGCGATGAATAAGATCCGTCCAGAAATTGCAAAGCTCGTGCCGGAAAACCAGAAAGAAGCGGTCGATTCTATCGGCTATTCCATCTATTCCGATTTTACAAAGTTCTTGGTGTGCAGTGCGTTTGACATGGTGGCGGATGCAAAGATTTTTGAAATGCCGGAATTTCGCCCGTTACAGCTGAATGCGCTTGGCAAGGAAGTCCGCACAAATGTGAATGTCGTTCGCCAGCAAAAAGATAAACCGCAAAAATCCAAAGTGGTAACGGATTGGTTCCTTACCGTGATGATGCTCCCAGGGCTTCTTTTGCGCCATCTTTACGCCGTGAGTCTTGTCGAAATGTTCGCCGTAGAACAGAAACAGGCCGATTGCGCCGCGCATCTCTTCAATCTTTTCCAAAAGCATAAGAACGCCTTTTCTGCTGGCGACGAATATGAAGTGCTGAAGGATTTCCTTCCGCCGCTCGGAATTGCAGACTGCTTTACGGTTCGCCCGAAAGTAAAAGGCAAGCCGACTGGCGGATATGTCAATTAGTGGAAAGGGAATTTTCTATATTCTTTTGTATGAAAAAGTTCTTTTTGATTGCAGCTCTTTTGATGTCGAGCGCGGCTTTGGCTGCGGCTCCTAAAGTTTCTAAGGCTTGTTCCAAGGCGAATGGGGAACAGGCTTGTTCGGAATCCTTGATCGCACTTGCAGAACAGGGAAAGTCGGGTGATACTTCGGCGATTGAACTTTACGGCCAAACCCTCGGGGCAATTCGCAAGAACAAAAAGTTCATGAAGCCAGTGATGGTTAAAGTCGATACTCTTGTCTGGGAAACTTGCAAAAAGAAAGAAAAAAACGATTGCCTTTCTGCCTGCATCGCCCGTACCGATTCTTCTTTTACCCGGGAAGACGCTCCGGATTCCGCTGCCTGCGCGGCGAATCCGCAGAAGCTTGTTGCTAAAAAAGTCAGCGTCCCGACGCCTTCGCCGATGAAGCTTTTGATCGATTCCCTTTCGGTAGACGTTTTTTGGGCTTCGCCTTTTCATGTGGCAAGCAATTGGCTTTCTGCAGTCGGGGATTCCGTCATTCCGTCCATCGATTCTGCGGTCACGTTCCTGATGGGGAACGATCCTGCGGACTTCATTTCTGCAAGAAGAAAATTCCATCTGTGCGATGCCTATGGGGATTCTTTAAATGCGCGCCTGGATTCACTGAATGCACCTGTTCGTTGCCCAGTCATCGGCAGTGTTGTCGACCCGCGTGACAACAAGACGTATCGCGTAGAACGTTTTGGCGAAAAGATTTGGATGATTGACAACATTTCTTTTGATGTCCCGGATTCTTCCGCTTGCTATGACGGAGATTCTTTGAATTGTGATTTGTATGGACGTCTTTATACGTTTGGAGCGGCTCAGCAGGCTTGCCCGGAAGGCTTCCATGCTGCCACGGATGAAGATTTTGACGCCCTTTCGGCTGTCGATGTGGCGGATTTTGCGGTGACAGTCCAATTCGGCGGTTACTTTAACCAGAATGGAATTTGCACGCTTGTCGGCGAAGGAACTTATTTCTGGACGACGAACGAAGAAGACGCTTCTCGCGGATTCGTGCGGAACCTCTTTTCGGACGCGACAAATCTGGACAAGGCTTCGGTGGATAAGCGCTTTGGACTTTCCGTGCGCTGCGTGCAGGAATAATTTCGCATGAAGACTTTTGAACCGAGCTGCGATCTCGAAACGTGGAAAGCCCGTTTTGCTCTGACCGAAAAAATTCGAGATTTTTTTAAGGCTCGCCGAGTGCAGGAAGTCGAAACGCCCGTGCTTTCCCGCGCGAGTGGAACCGATGCGCATTTGGATTATTTTGAAACGCTCGGCAAACCGACCCGCTATTTGATGACGAGTCCGGAATTCCATCTGAAGCGTTTGCTCGCCGCAGGCTTCGGCGATATTTTCGAAATTGCGCACGCGTTTCGGTTAGACGAAGTCGGACGTAAGCATAATTCCGAATTTCAGCTGGTGGAATGGTACCGCGTCGGAATGCATTACGAAGAATTGATGAAAGAAGTCGAAGACCTCGCTTCTGAAATTCTGGGAAAGAAGATTTCGGCGGAGCGCTTGACTTTTCGCGAAGCGTATCTGCGGTATGCGAAAGTCGATCCTTTTAAGGCGACCGCGGACGATTTCCGCAAGGCAT
The DNA here is from genome assembly GCA_002390045.1 of Fibrobacter sp. UBA4373. Classification (GTDB taxonomy): domain Bacteria; phylum Fibrobacterota; class Fibrobacteria; order Fibrobacterales; family Fibrobacteraceae; genus Hallerella. Next base: position 16,586 of record DGSB01000008.1, on the reverse strand, counting down.
TAAAGGAAAATGATGTCCCGGATGTGGAAGGCTCGGAAACTTTTTCGACCGAAGACTGGTGGGATTATTTGATGGTGACGGTTGTAGAACCGCATTTGGGCAAGGGAGCTCCCCAATTCTTGATGGATTATCCGGAAAGCTGTGCAGCTCTCGCTCAGACGTATGTGAATTCGAACGGCGATACTGTCGCAAAACGTTTTGAACTTTACATCGAAAATATGGAACTCTGCAACGGCTACGAAGAACTGACGGACCCTGCAGAACAAAGGCGCCGTTTCGAAGCGGACATCGCTTGGAGAAAGGCGAATAAACGGCCTGTTCCGGCGATCGATGAAAAGTTCCTTGCCGCACTCGAACATGGAATGCCTGCGGCGTCTGGAGTCGCGATGGGACTCGATCGCCTTTATATGCTCGCCCTCGGTAAAAAAAATATCGAAGATGTAATCTTGTTTATGGATGACAATGCGTAATGTCTAAAGCTTTTTCGATCTGCGAACGAAGAATTTCTTCGTTCAGCGGACCGATTTGACGCATTTTGATGTTCCCCGCGCTGTCCACTAAAAAATGGGTGGGAATCGAACGCGGGTGTCCGAATTTTTTCATGAGTGGATAGTCCCAGTAGATGACGTCGTAAGGAATTTGCTTCGCCTTTACAAAAGCGTGCATGGTACTTTCGTTGTCATCTTCGTTGATGCCGATCATGTGAAGCCCGCATGGGGAATACTCGGCATGGATTTCTTTGAGCAATGGAAGTTCAGCGTTGCAATATCCACACCAGGATGTGTGAAAAATAAAGAGACTGACTCCTGGAAAGCCTTCGACTTTTTCGGGAATTCGGTCGTATGCGGCATCGCTGCAGCTAGACAGGCAGAGGGCTAGGAGGAAAGCAGGGAGAAAAATCAAAGGCGAAACGATCTTCATCGGGGTTTAATTTAGCAAATCGGCGTAAGCGCATCTAGATGACTTAGAGTTATATCTCAGTGAAACTCATGTGGCGTAAAAAGTTGTGAAATGTTGTAAAAAACGATACGAAAAGTTTCGAAAACATCTTGCATTTTACTTACAAATTATTATGTTAGGGGAAACTTTTTTGTAAGGGGTTTTACAAATATGAATTTCAAACAAATTACTCTCATGCTTTCTACGGCAGCTCTTTTCGGAGCTTGCAGCCAAACGGTCACGAACGTAAATGACGAAGCCAAGACCAAGGGCAACGTTACTTTGCAGGTCGTGGACGCCACTTCTCAAGCCGCTATTTCTTCTGCAAAGGTTTATTCCGTCGCAGACGATAAGTCTTTTGCAACGGATTCTTTGGGCGTTGCGATTTTGAAGAACAAAGTTATCGGTGATTACGCTTATGTGATTTCTGCTGATGACTATGCTTCTCGTCGCATCGTGGTTTCTGTCGCAGAACAGGGCCAGGGCGATGTGGCCCGCGTTCCGGATGTGTATTCCACGGTCCAAATGTACAAGAAGGGCGTTAAGGCAAGCGGTGCTGTTTTCTATCTCGATGCAGAAACGGGAACGAAGAAAGTCGCTTCCGGTGTGACTGTTTATGCAAAGCTCGGCTCTATTTTTGTCCCGTCGGAAATGACGACGACAACCGACAAGAACGGTTACTATTCGTTTGATAACCTTCCGGAAAATGTGGAAGTCGAAATCACTTTCGGCCAGACTTCGTTCAACAAGTTGCAGTATGGTACGACGGCTTATAGAACGGTCAGCGATCTTCGCGTTGGTGAAGAAAAGAACCTGAACGCTGTCGTCATGGAACAGGTGGCTGGTGAAGTCTTCCTCGTTTCGGACAATACGTCTTCGATCGATACGACAACGACGGTGAAGCTCACCTTCTCGGAAGCTCTCGTCAAGGATTCTGTTGTAGACCACTGGTCTGTCACGAAGGGCTCGACTTCTTCTAGCTATCGTGTCTTGGTGACCGTCGCTCTCGACAGCTCCAAGAAGACGATTACCATCAAGCCGTATTCTGGTAAGTGGGACAAGGGTTACACGTACTACATCCACGGTACCGCTTACTCGACTGAAGGCGCTTCTTACTCGGTGGACTCCAAGTCCTTCAAGGTCGGCGGCACTGCTTCCGAAGTTCCGAGCCAGGTCAAGAATTTCAAGGTCGAAGAATATGACGGATCTTACTACGATATCACCCTTAGCTGGGAAGCTCCGGAAGAAGAAATCTACGGCTATCGTCTCTATTATAAGACGAATAAGATGTCGGACTACTCTCTTTACACGACGATCGATGACTCCTATACTTATAGAAGCTACGATCTGGAAGACTTTGGCTACGGTTATACCTCGATCTCCTTCATCCTTTTGCCGTACAACTACAACGGCGTTGAAGCGGAACTTGCCAAGGCTAAGGCCGTGACTTACACGGTTCCGGAAGACGATGTTGAAAATTTGCTCGATTAATTAGGCTTCTTGCTTGATAAACAGGCGGACTGCAGTTTTGCAGCCCGCTTTTTGTTTAAATCCCCAAAACGTCAAATACTAGTCGCAAAATTTAATGTTATATTCAAAACATGTATAATATTCAAGATCTTCTCGCAGAAATGGTGAAGCGTGGCGCTTCCGACTTGCATATCACCGCAGGAATTCCTCCGATGCTCCGCTTGGCCGGTAAGCTGACTCCGATGGGCACAGAAGCGCTCAAACCGGATGAAACCATGCGCATGACGTATAGTTTGATGAATGAACTTCAGAAGAAGTCCTTCGAACAGAACAAGGAATGTGACTTTTCTTTCGGTATTACGAATTTGGCGCGTTTCCGTGCGAATGCTTATTTGCAGCGTGGCTGCGTAGCTCTCGCCTTGCGTATCATTCCGCTCGAAATTAAAACCTTCAAGGATTTGGATCTTCCCCCGATTGTGGCTGAATTTACGACGCGCCCGTCGGGACTTGTGCTGGTTACCGGTTCTACTGGTTCGGGTAAATCGACGACTCTTGCAGCCATGATCGATAAAATCAACAAGGAACGTCACGAACATATTCTGACGATTGAAGATCCGATCGAATTCTTGCACAAGCACCAGAATTGCATGGTGAACCAGCGTGAAGTGGGGAACGATACGAAGAGCTTTGCACAGGCTTTGAAAATGGCTCTCCGTCAGGACCCGGACATTGTGCTCATCGGCGAAATGCGTGACCTCGAAACGATCCGCGCCGCCTTGACGATCGCGGAAACGGGTCACTTGACTCTCGCGACGCTCCATACGAACTCCGCGGTTCAGACGATTAACCGTATTGTCGACGCGTTCCCGCAGGGTGAACAGCAGACGGTGCGAACCCAGCTTTCCTTTGTGCTTCAGGGTGTTGTCTGCCAGATGCTCTTGCCGAAAATCGGCGGCGGTCGCGTGATGTGCTATGAAGTGATGAACGTGACTCCGGCTATCCGTGCGTTGATCCGAGACAACAAGTCGCATCAGATCGGTTCCATGATCGAAATCGGTCAAAAGTTCGGCATGAATACGATGAATATGCGTCTTGCGGAACTGGTGCGCCAGGGTAAGCTTGAACACTTCGAAGCGGTCGCCAAGTCGCCGGACCCGACCCAACTCGAAAAAGAACTTGAACAAATGGGAGTTTAATCCATGCCGGTTTTCCTTTATAAGGCGCAAAATACTCAAGGAAACCAGTTCAGCGGGGAAATTGAGGCAAAAGACAAAAACGAAGCGGAATCCTTGCTTCGCCGTAAGCACTTGGTGGTGGAAAGCCTCAAGCGCAAACCGATTGAAATTAAGATCAATATCGGTTCGGGCATTAAGTCGAAAGACGTTTCTCGCTTTACGCGAATGTTCAGCTCGATGACGTCCGCAGGTCTTCCGATGCTCCAGTGCTTGACCATTTTGGAAGAGCAGATGGAAAATCCGGCGATGCGCGAAGTTGTGCACAAACTCACCATGTCGATTAGCGGTGGTTCGAGCCTTGCCGATGCCCTTGCGCAGCATCCGAAGGTTTTCGATAAGCTTTATTGCAACATGGTCTCGGCAGGTGAAGCGGGCGGTATCTTGGACGGTATCCTTTCGCGTCTTGCCGATTATCAGGAATCGAATGAACGTTTGGTGCGCAAAGTGAAAAAGGCTTTGACTTACCCGGTAATGGTCGCAATCGTGGCTGTTCTTGTGGTGGTCTTGATGCTTTCTTTTGTGGTGCCGACCTTTGCGGCTTCGTTTATGGAACTCGGTGGCGAGCTTCCGTGGCCGACGCAGTTCGTGATGGACCTTTCGGATATGATCCGCGATTATGCGGCGTTCTGGATTTTGGGCGTGGTCGCGATTATCGTTGCGTTCAAAGTCATTATGAAGGTTCCGAAGTTGCACTTTGCCTTTGACAAGTTCTTGCTGAAAGTGCCCAAGGTGGGGGACTTGCAGATCAAGAGTGCCGTGGCGCGCTTTAGCCGTACTCTTGGTACGCTTTTGAATGCTGGTGTTTCGGTAACAGAAGCTTTGCAGGTGACGGCAAAAACTTCGGGAAACTCCGTGGTGGAAGCCGCAATCATGAAGATTGCGGTCGGCCTTGCTGGCGGTAAGAGCATTGTGGATCCGATGAAGGAAACGAAGATTTTCCCGGCGATGGTCATCCAGATGGTCGGCGTCGGTGAAAAAACGGGTCAGCTCGGCGCGATGCTTTTGAAGGTCGCAGACTTTTACGACGAAGAAGTGGATGCTGCTATTGACGCTTTGACGTCAATGATGGAACCGCTTATTATGGTGGTGCTCGGCGGTGCGGTCGGCTTCCTCATGATTGCAATGTACATGCCGATGTTCAGTATGTCGGATGCGATTAAGGGGTAAAATGAAAAAGTGGATTTTGGGACAGATGGCTTTTGCGGCCATCTGCTTCCTTGCTTGTGAAGAAACGTCTCAAGCTCCTGAAATGGAAAGCTCGTCTACCTCAGTTTCTTCCTCATCTTTTAGTTCCGAGGTAGACCTTTCCTCGTCAGAAGAATCTTCGGATGCAAATTCGTCCAGTTCTGGTGTAAACGTCGTTTCATCTTCTTCCTATTCTGTTTTGGAATCTGGAAAATATTACAACCCGAATATTTCATATGGGGAACTTGTCGACGAAAGAGATGGGCAAGTCTATAGAACGGTTGCAATCGGAAGCGAGGATTCGACTCAAATCTGGATGGCGGAAAACCTGAATTTTGATTATGACGTGCAAACGGCATCGGGAAAACCGACCAGTTTCTGCTATCAAGATTCCGTTGAGTATTGTGCAAAGCTCGGACGTTATTATACGTGGGCGGCCGCCATGGATTCTGCGGCTCTTTTTAGCGAAGACGGCAAGGAGTGCGGACTAGAATCAAAGGAATGCGCCCCAAAGGATACGGTCCGAGGCGTTTGCCCCAAAGGGTGGCATTTGCCGAGCAGTCAAGAATTTCACAGACTTACGGCGTATGCTTATTCTAACGCGAGGTATGTGGAATCCTGGCAGACCGGACGCCTTTTAAAATCCAAGGTTGGCTGGAAATCGACTTATTATCAGGCTTATGATAAAACGATTGAGCGTAATGGATACGATCCTTTCGGTTTTGGAGCCATTCCTGCGGGGGGCTGTGTTCCCGAATGCCAAAACATCGGATTCTCCGCTTTTTTCTGGACGTCGACAAAAGGAACTTTGACCCCCGAGCGTAACGCGTTCAGGGTTGCTCTTTATAATTATCATGACTGGTTTGATGAAGCGTGGGTTTTTGATTACTTCGCAGATAATTATGCGCATAGCGTTCGTTGCGTCAAAGACGCTGATTAATCGATTATAATCACTGTTTAATCATTTGTCTAAAGTTTGAAACGGCGATTTCCTTAAGAAATCGCCGTTTTTGTTTTGGCACGCATTTTGCCTTAATAAAAGCGTCTCGATGTTGAGACTCAAAATAGGAGGGCACAATGCCAAAAGTAAAAACAGCAGAAGTCAAACAGGATCAGCAGGAAAAACCGGTGAAGGTTTCGGAATTTGATTGCCTGGTCGTTACCAATGTCCGCGTGTATCCGTTCAAGGAAGGAATCAACATGGGACATATCAAGGCGCTTGCCCGTGTGGTTCTGAACGATCAGTTTGAACTCACGCAGCTTCGTGTGATGGACGGCGAAAATGGACTTTTTGTCGGCTATCCGAACGACCCGTTTTACAAGGGCGAAGAATACCGTAGCATTTTCCACCCGATTACGCGGGAATGCCGCGAGCATATTGAAAACTGCATTTTGGAAAAGTATCAGGAAGTGACTGCCGCATAAAGAGGTTTCAACGTGTTCCAGAGGATTCGTACCAGTTGTTTGCTTGGAATCAAGGCGATTCCTGTCAACGTAGAAGTGGATTCTTCGGCGGGGCTTCCCGGTTTTACGCTGGTCGGCCTTCCGGATAATGCGGTTCGCGAATCTCGGGAACGCGTTGTTTCCAGTATTCGAAGTTCTGGCTATGCGGCTTCCGGAAGTCGCATGACCGTGAACCTTTCCCCTGCGGATTTGCGGAAGGAGGGGACTTCTTTGGATCTTCCGCTCGCGATTGGAATGCTGATCGCATGCGAAGAAATTCAGGCGGAGAATCCGGAAAAGTTTGTCTTTTTAGGGGAACTTTCGTTAGATGGAAAGGTGAAAGCCGTACACGGAGTCCTTTCGGTGGCGATGAGCCTTTCTAAAAAAGAAGATGTGCTGGTGGTACCGAAGGAGAATGTGGCGGAGGCAAGTCTTGTAGAAGGCCTTTCTGTAATAGGAGTCTCCACCCTTACGGAATGCATTCATGCGATTGCGCCGGGATCGACGGTTCGCCCGGTGCGGGCGATGGGCATTACGCATGGAAATTTGAAGGTAGACCCCTCGGTTCCTGATTTCCGTTCGGTTGTGGGAATGGAAGGGGTGAAGAGAGCCTTGGAAATTGCAGCTGCGGGTGCCCATAACTTTTTACTGGTCGGTTCTCCCGGGGCTGGGAAAACGTTTTCCGCCCGTTGTCTCCCGGGCATTTTACCACCCATGACCGATGAAGAAATTTTGGAATGTACTCGGATCTATTCTTCGCTGCATGTTCTTGGAGAAGACAAAACGGAATCCTTTTGGAGTAGGCGGCCGTTCCGATCCCCGCATCATTCGTCGTCGATGGTTTCGCTTGTGGGCGGAGGCCAGCGTTTAAGGCCCGGAGAAGCGAGTCTTGCTCATAATGGGGTTCTTTTTTTGGATGAACTTCCGGAATTTAACCGCAATGTTTTGGAAGCTCTCCGCGAACCGATGGAAGAAGGGATCATTCGGATTAGCCGGGCCTGTGGTACGGTAACGTGGCCAGCCCGCTTTATGATGGGCGCAGCCATGAATCCTTGCCCTTGTGGATATTCGATGGATCCGAAAAGGGAATGTTCTTGTTTGCCGGATTCCATTCGGAGGTATCGGCAGCGTCTTTCGGGACCGTTACTCGATCGGATTGATATTCAAATGGCGGTTCCTTCGATGGATCCACAAAACTTGATGCAGAAACCGGCAGGGGAGTCTTCTGCGGATATCCGCCAAAGAGTGATGGCGGCTAGAGCTTTGCAAATGCACCGCTTTGAAAGGAGCCGTTGCCGTACCAATTCCGAAATGACAAGCGATGAAACCAAGGAATTTTGCGAAATGAGCGCTTCGACGGAACGCTTTGCCGTAGCCGCTGCCGATAAAATGCAGTTGAGCGCTAGAGGCTATTACCGCATGCTGAAGGTCGCCCGCACTATCGCGGACTTGCGAGCCTCTGCATACGGATCCAAAGCGGAGTCTGCAAAAAAGGCTCCCGTCGAATGTTCGGACATCGCGGAAGCTTTAAGGTATAGAGCTTTTTCTGGATTAAACTGCTGATCGTTCGAGCTTAATTTCTGCAATGGATCCTTTGGCTCCCGGAATGGCTTCCGTTTTTTGAATGCGGACCCAGGCTGCGGAAATTTTCGGGGATTTTTGCAGGATTTTTTCAGCCGAACGGTAAACCAATGTTTCCACAAGTTGAAATTGGGAATCCTGGATAAACTTTACCAATTCGTTGGAAAGCTCCGCATAATCGACAGTATCGTTCAAATCGTCAGACTTTGCGATCGGTTCGAAATCTAGCCAGAGGGAAAAACTGAGCGATACCGGTTGAGGGGTGACGCGTTCAAAAGAAAGGGCTCCGAGAATCGTCTCAAAGCCCAAATCTTGAACCGTAATTTTACCGGTCTTCATTACCATGTAAAGAGAACGATGGAACCCGCGATCGAAGCGGCTGCAACACCGAACCAGATGTTACGAGCGGTCGAATAGGAATTCATCGTGTCCTTGTTCTTCTTGTTGCGGGATTCCAACTTGCTGATTTCCGAAGTGTTGTCCTGTTTTTCGTACCAGAGGGTAGCTTCGTAGCAAGATTTGTCTCCACCGCAAGCGCTTTCGATGTTTGCCTTGTGAGAATCGATGACGTCATTCACGCCGTCGTATGCGGACTTGGCATCGCTATACTTCATCTGGTCGTAGATGCCGATACCGATACCGGCTGCAGCAACGCCGACAAGACCCCATGCGCTCCACTTGCGAACTTCGTCAGCAATACCGAAGCGATCCGTCACATCGTTGGCTGCGGCAGACGACGCATAATCTTCGTCGTTTGCACGGCTAGCGGTTGCGCCTACGTCGCCTTGGACATCATAATTGTAATCGTCTTCTTCTTCGCAATCCGGATCGTTGTCGTCGCAGTATTCGTATTCGTCAGACGCTGCGGAAGAGGAGCTTTCTGGCGCTGCGGCTGCATAGGTGTCTTCTTCTGCATAAGAATCGTCGGCACTGCTGGAAGAAGATTCTGCATTTGCGGAAACGAGGGCGATCGTTTTGACTCCGCGGTGCACGTACATTTCAGAAACGCCTTCTGCGAATACGGACTTGCCGTCGAAGTAGACCTTTTCGATGTCGCTATTGGCATCTGCATCTTCGCTTGCATAGGCTTTTGCCTTGACGACGAAACCGTAAGCGATGCCGTCCGGAAGGGAGAATTCAGAAAGGTTTGCCTTGTCAGAACCTTCTCTGCCTTCGTAAAGCTGGTAGGTTGTCGGAGCTTCGCCGAATGGATCTTCGAACTTTTGACGCACGTAGAAACGCCCGCTCTGAACGTTTTCTACCGAACCGGTTGCGGAAATTTTCAGGGAGCCGCCAAATTCAGCGTCGATATACTGGTCTGGTGTGCCGACTTCATCGCCGGAGAATTTATCAATGGTATAGCTATCGGCAGCAAAAGCGGTCGCTGCGAACATGCCGATAATCGCGAATAACGTAGACTTCATTCGTTTACTCCAATAAATAGTCTGCCTCAAATATATATAATCCTTTTTTTGAGAGGTGAGTTCCCGAAATTTTTCTAGCTTACATATTGGAAAAAAGTGATGAAAAATAAAGAAAATACGCATTGCGTCGTTCTCGGCGCAAGTCATAAGACGTGTCCGGTCGCTTTGCGCGATCGGCTTGGGTTTTCCGGTAATTTGCTCGAAAAAGGCCTCGCTAGTCTTCGAAATCTGCCCGGACTTTCGGAAGTGGTCATTCTTTCGACATGTAACCGGACAGAAATCTATGCGGCGACGCTCTATCCGGAAGCTTTACGCAATACGCTCGTCAACTGGTGGGCTGAATTTGCCCATATGGATGCGGCGGAACTGGTTCCGCACTGCTTCTATTTGACCCATACCGAGGCGATTTCCCATCTTTATACGGTGGTATCCTCTCTTGACAGCCTTGTCCTGGGGGAAAACCAGATTATGGGCCAGGTCAAGGAAGCGTTCCAGCTTTCGCAAAAGGCGGGGTCAGTCGGATTCTTTTTGAGCCATCTGTTCCAGTCGGCACTGACTTTGGGCAAAAAAGTCCGTGAAGATACGGCGATCGGCGAAGGAACCGTTTCGATTCCGTTTGCGGCGGTGCAGCTTGCCTTGCGCGAATTCGAAAATCTTTCGCCTCTTTGCGTGGGAATTCTCGGCTTGGGCGATATGGGGAATATTGCGTCGGTGGAGCTTTCGGCGGAACGCGTGACGAAATTCCGCTTTTTTAACCGTACCCTTGCGAAAGCGCAGAATTTCGCGGCGAGGTTTGGCGGGGAAGCCTACGACCTTTATGAAATGCAGGCCCATTTAAAAGAAGTGGATCTGCTCATCGCTGCCGCCTCTTCTCCCGAATATCTGGTGACCGAGGAAATGGTGCGTCAGCTGAACCGTACAGGGAAAACGGTGTATATCGACATTGGCGCTCCGCGAAATATCGATCCTGCGGTAGAGAACCTGCCGAATGTGTCCCTTTTTAGCATTGACGACTTGAGCCGTGTTGTGGAAGATAACCGCAACAAGAGACGCCACTCTGCGGAGCGGGCCCGTGAAATCATCGGGGATGCCGTTGATGAATTTGCGGAATGGTACGCGACTCTCGGCGTGATCCCGTTGATGCTTTCGCTGCGCAAGCACCATGAAACGATTGGACAGGAATTGCTCCAGAAGTGGGAACATCGCGTGACGCCGGAAGAATTTGAACATATCCGCCGTTACAACGATGAACTGATTGCGAAACTTTTGCATAAGCCGTCAGCGGAACTCAAACGTTTGGGGGCCGCGGGCATGGGCTTGGAAAGCCGGCTGATTCTAGAAAAACTTTTTGATTTGAAAAATGACGAATGAGAGGCTGCATGGGAACGATTAAAATCGGTACGCGGGGAAGCGCTTTGGCGCTCGCCCAAGCCAATTTGACCCGGGAATTGATACAAAAGGCAAATCCGGAGCTGTCCGTTGAAATTTGCATTATCAAGACGAGCGGCGATAAGGACCATGTGCGTTCTCTGGTTTCGTTTGGCGGTCAAGGCGTTTTTGTCAAAGAAATTGAAGAAGCCTTGATGGAAAAGAAAATCGATATTGCGGTGCATTCGTTAAAGGATGTTCCGGATTCGATGGATGATAGGCTTGAACT
>DGSB01000008.1:0-5540 GCA_002390045.1 Fibrobacter sp. UBA4373 | reverse complement strand
TTTGCCGATTTGAAGCCCGGCGCAACGATCGGAACGGGTTCTCCGCGCCGCGTTCTGCAACTGAAGGCGATCCGTCCGGATGTCCACTGTGTAAACTTGCGCGGAAACTTGCCTTCGCGGATTGAGAAGGTGAAAACGGGTGAACTGGACGCCATTCTTTTGGGAGCGGCGGGTCTGAACCGTTTGAATTTGCCGTCGGAAATTTCGGAAGTTTTTACCGTGGATCAGGTGACTCCGGCAATCGGGCAGGGCATTATTGCGTTGCAAAGCTTAAAGGAAAATGCCCCGGCAAAAGAAATCGCGCAGGCGATTTCTCACCGTGAAACGGTGATCGCCGCCCGGGTGGAACGTCACTGGATGAATTTGCTCGGCGGCGGTTGCCGGGTTCCGATGGGGGCCATTCTTTCGCCGGAAGGGAATGCCTTCCTCTTTACGGCATTTCTTGCTGACCCGCAGAATGGACATTCCTTGCGGATGACAAAGCGCTTTTTGGCGGAGGAACTTTCGGAAGAGGTTCAGGCGTGCGCCGCTTTGGACGCTTTCGCAAAAACTTTTTCCGAAGCTTGCCATGCGCAAAACATAATGCTCCCTTCGGAGGCTCCGGGAACCGAAGCGATCGCTTCTTTTTGGAATCGGGAACACTGATGCTGGTCATCGATACCAAGCTGACCCCTCCGGATGCGGAAACCTTGGCCCGTGAAGCTTCGGCAGGAAACGAAGTTTGGCACGTGCCTGCTTTGCAATACCGCCCGACGGGAATCCGCCTGGATCTTTCTGGCTGCGACGCTGCATTTTTAGGAAGTCCGCGGGCCGTGGAACTTGCCAAAGATGTCTTGAAAGATTTTTCGGGTGTTATTTTTACCGCGGGCAAAAAGACGGCGCAGTACCTACTGCAAAAGGGAATTCCCGTGGCGGCTGCTGGATCGGAAAATGGTGCGGGCAAGGATTTTCCCCAGTTTTTGAAAATCCGGAATGTGCAAAAAGTTGCATGGATTTCGGCAGCTCAGACGGCTGCGGATTTATCTCAGATCGCTAAGGAAAATTCGATAGAAATTCAGCATTTCCCGATTTATGAAACTTCGCCGGCGCCTGTCGATGAAGAAAAGCTTCGCAGCTTAAGTCATCCTGTTGGCTGGAATTTTTATTCGGGCAAGGCGGTTCTCGCCTTAAAGCGTTTTATTCAAAAAGAAGATGTGGTGCGCCTGTTCGGTGCAAGCGCGGAAGCGGCATTTAAAAGCGTAGAACTTTCCCGATGATTTGCTTGCGGGTAATGTACCCGAGGCTACGGGAATCTTCGCAGCGGTTTCCTTTTTGGCATACGACGTAATACGTATCTTCCGGGGTGTGCATATATTGAACTTCCGAAGAATCTTCGGTGCGGAAAAGTTTGCGTTCAAAATGCACGTGCTTGGCTCCGGGATCTTCGCGGTCGATCTGTAAACCGATCAGGAAGTATTCTTGCCAATGCAAGCCGTTGATTTCGCGGATACTGACCGGGCGCCCAAAAATGTGGGTGCTGCCGACTCGGCTCATAGAAAGCGTATCGCTACCTCGGTAAAGCCTTGCCTGCGTGTAAAAATTGCGGAATCCGAGTTCACGGCGAATGAGTTCAGAAGTGTAATCGAAAGCGAGGTCATTCAAAGTGCTGAAAGAAACGGAATCGTCTTTTCGGGGAACGTAAAACGATCGGGGCGCGACGATTTCAAATTCATCGTCCCACTGGTGCACTTTCCCTTGGGCGAGAAGCTTTCCGTTGGGCGAAATATGAAGGGAATCGCCCGGAAGTCCGAAAACGGAACGCACGGCTATGGAATGGTCCGGCAAAGAAATGAGAACCATGTCGCCCTGACTTAATTTGTCTGTACAAGATGGAAGCTTGCAGACCCAGACGATTTTTCCGGCTGGAAGAAGGGGCTCCATGGAATTCTCGATAACGCGGTAAGGTTCAATCGCATAGAATCTAGCCGCAAGACTTGCCACGAAAATCGTGGCGAGAATCGTAGCCAAAAGCACGTTCCAACTGCGGGAGGTGGAATGCAAAAGTCTACGGCTAGTCGATTGAATAGACATGCTTAGTCTTCGGAACCCTTGCCTGCGTCGGAAAGGGAAAGAACGGCGAGGAACGCCTTCTGAGGAACTTCGACCGTGCCGATGCTCTTCATTCGCTTCTTACCTTCTTTCTGCTTTTCGAGAAGCTTTCTCTTACGGGTAATATCACCGCCATAGCATTTGGCAAGAACGTCCTTTCGGACAGCTTTGACCGTGCTGCGGCTGATGATCTTTCCGCCGATGGCGCCTTGGATCGCAACGTCGAACTGCTGGCGTGGAATCAAATCCTTTAACCTGGCGCAGATGGCGTTTGCGTAAGTCGAAGACTTGTCGCGGTGAATGATCACGGAGAATGCGTCCACCGGGTCACCGTTCAAAAGGATGTCGAGCTTCACGAGGTTGTTTGCGCGGTAACCGTTCGGGGCGTAGTCAAGTCCACCGTAACCGCGGCTGATCGACTTGAGCTTGTCGTAAAAGTCGAACATGATTTCGGCAAGCGGAAGATCGTACTTGAGGATGACCTTCGTTTCGTCGATATATTCCATGTTTTCGAATTCGCCGCGTTTTTCTTCGCAAAGCTTCATGAGGCCGCCGACATATTCCTTCGGCGTAAAAATCTGGGCCTTGACATACGGCTCTTCGATGCGTTCGTAACGCGAAGCGTCCGGAAGCCTGGAAGGGCTTGAAACGTGAATCATATCGCCGCCGGTCAGGTAGACGTGATATTCCACGTTCGGAACGGTCGTGATGATGTTCACGTTGAATTCGCGGTCGAGACGTTCTTGCACGATTTCCATGTGCAGAAGACCGAGGAAGCCTGTGCGGAATCCGAAACCAAGAGCATCCGAAGTTTCCGGTTCCCACTGCAAAGCGGAATCGTTCAGCTTGAGCTTTTCCAAGGCTTCGCGCAAATTCTTGTAATCTTCCGGGTCGATCGGGTAAATGCCCGAATAGATCATCGGCTGGATATCCTTGTAACCCGGAAGAGGATGATCGGCAGGATTTGCAAAGTCGGTGATGGTGTCGCCGATTTTCACGTCGCTGATCGTTTTGACATTCGCGAGGACGTAGCCGACCATGCCCGCAGTGAGTTCTTTGCGCGGGTTGCGTTTCATGGTGAACGTTCCGACTTCGGTCACCGTATAGGTGGCGCCGCTTGCCATCAGCTGGATTTCCATGCCTGGACGCAGGGTTCCGTTCATGATACGGATGTCGTTGATCACCCCGCGGTAGGTGTCGTACATGGAATCGAAAATGAGCGCCTGGAGTTTTGCGCTGGCGTCACCCTTCGGGGCCGGAATTTCATCGACGATGCGGTCGAGAACTTCGGGAATATTGATGCCTGTCTTAGCCGAAATGCGAGGAATTCTGTCCGGATCATATCCGAGAAGATCGCCGACGAGCTGTGCCACATGGTCCGGGTTAGCACTCGGCAGGTCCACCTTGTTCAAAACCGGGATAATGGTCAAGTCGTTTTCAATGGCGAGGTACAGGTTCGAAAGTGTCTGTGCCTGAATGCCTTGAGTTGCGTCGACAACGAGAATGGCGCCTTCGCAAGCGGCAAGGGAACGGCTGACTTCGTAACTGAAGTCCACGTGCCCCGGCGTATCGATCATGTTCAAAATGTACTGTTCGCCGTCTCGGTTGTACAGCAAGCGGATCGCATGGGCTTTAATGGTGATGCCACGTTCCCGTTCCAGATCCATGTCATCCAGGAGCTGGTTCTGCATATCTTTTTCGGCAACCGTCTTGGTCAGTTCAATCAGACGGTCGGCGAGGGTAGATTTGCCGTGGTCAATGTGGGCGATAATCGAAAAATTGCGGATATTGTCTTCTATTTTGGCCATCGGGCACAAATATAGTTTGTTATATTTTAGTGATATGAGCTCAAAAAAACAATTGACTACGAAAAAATCAATTCCTGAAAAAAAGACCGCGAAGAAAGCCGCTCCCGCCAAAAAGGCGCAACCGGTGAAAAAAGATTCTCAGAAAAAGGCCGCTCCGGCTAAAAAGGCAGCCCCTGCCAAGAAGCCGGCTCCTGCCAAGAAGCCAGCCGCCAAGCCGGCTCCGAAGAAAGCTCCGGCAAAGGCTCCTGCCAAGAAGCCTGTTGCAAAACCGGCTCCGAAGGTCGAACCGAAAAAGACCGCTCCGGCTAAAAAGACAGCTCCTGCCAAAAAACCGGCTCCAGCCAAGAAGCCAGCCGCCAAGCCTATTCCGAAGAAAGTTCCGGCAAAGGTTCCTGCGAAGAAGCCCGTTGCAAAACCGGCTCCGGCTCCAAAGGCTGAACCCAAAAAGGGAAAAGTCGCGCCGAAACCGGTCGAAGTCAAAAAGGAAGTGGTGAAAAAGGTTGAACCGAAACCGGCTCCGGTCGCTGTAGAAAAGCCGAAGTCAGTTGTTCAGGAAAAGCCTAAAGAGGGTGAACCGAAGGTCGTTTCTGCCCCGGTCGTTGAACCTGTCAAAGTAGCTCCGAAGGTTGAACCGGAAGTCGAAGAAGACGCTGTGCTTCTACGCGGCGGTGTCAAACTGCTGAAGGTCGCCTTCTTCTATGAAGACGATGAACAGGAAGATCGTTCTTCGAAGAAAAAAGTTTCTGCGGATGTCGTTGAAAAGCCGACAGCCAGCATGCGCCATCGAGCATCTCTTGCGGAAGAAACTCCGGAAGAGCTCTATGCCCGCGTGATTGCTGAACTCCAAGAAGAAAATTTGCGCTTTGCAAAGGAATGCTCGCATCAGCTTTGCTCCAAGTGCTGCCGCAATCCGGTTGCTCCGGAATTCCGCGTCGACAAGGATCTTGGCTATTGTGAAGAATGCGCAGAAATTCTTGGCCTTGGAAGATCGAAGGAAGCTCGCCATTTGAATTACCAGGCTAAACTTCTGGGCGTGGATTCCTTGGATGAAGCTCGCGATGATGATGACTTTGGCGAAGCTCCTTCCCAGCAGGAAATTGAAGAAGCGGATGACGATTTGAATCTGGACGATGATTCGGATTTGCGTTAAGCTTTGATTTTTTTGAGATTCAAAAAGAAAGCCTGCATTCGAAAATGCAGGCTTCCTTTTTTTTGTTCGGATACTTTTTTTGTTCGGATAAAATCAGTTGATCTTACGAAGAACGCCGATAACGCGGCCCGCAATCGAGAACTTGCGGTCGGGGTTGACGATGATTGGTTGATACTTCGGATTGGCTGCGCGAAGTTCAATATGATCGGGCTTCGGTTGATAGTATTTGACAGTCGCTTCGTCATCGACTTGGGCAATGATGATTTCACCGCTTTCGGCGACGGTCTGGGAACGTGCAAAGACAAGGTCTCCATCAAAGATGCCGGCGTTGATCATGGAGTCGCCTTTGACATGCAGGGCGAAAACATTCGGCTGGCTCGCGAGGAAGTCGCGATCGACAGTGACAGTTCCTTCGATGTTCTGGACAGCGAGAATCGGAGCGCCTGCGGCGACCCGTCCGATGATGGGAACTTCAACCGTATTTTCCGAAGATT
>DGSB01000033.1 GCA_002390045.1 Fibrobacter sp. UBA4373 | reverse complement strand
TTTTTTTAGTTCGTATCCATTTGTAATGGAAGAACGAACATGTTTCGGTTAAAGCTTGTCGTTGTCAGGTTCTTGCGGACAGTCTGCTTGTGCATCATCGATGCGACGATAAATCCGCGGATCGAGGCGAGAGGATCATCTTCTTCTGTGATATCGAAAATGATTCCGTCATCGCGGATCACATATTTGACCGAGTTTTCGGAAAGGAAAACCGTCAGTTCGGCGGTCACTTTCTTGTCGGGATTTTTTTCCTTGATCAGCATAAAAAGTTCTTCGATCAGCAACATGGAACGCATGATTGTGCGCTTGCTTGCGTTGTGTTCCGTTAGAATCTTTTCGATTGTATCGCGAGCATTGACGACGGATTCATCTTCAATGATAAAGTTGAAGCTTTGAATTTTGTCTGCTATGTTGTCTACGTAAAGAGGGAAACCTTTTTTCCCGAAGCGTTTGATGGTGACAAAAATGCTGATTCCCAAAGCGAATGCCGGAGCCAAGGCGAGGCCCACCCACAGGAAGTCTAAGCCTAAAAGCAAGGCAAGGGGAACTGCGAACAGCGTGGGCATGAACAAGTCCTTAAAAAAGCAGATGAGGACTGCATGCGTGATTTTTTCGGTAAGCAGGTAATAGGAAGTCAGCAAGAATAGGATAGAAGTCGCTGTTAGCGAAACGCTGCAAATGCGGACTGCATGGATGGTTTCCGTTGCAAGCTCTGCATTTTGAATGTCAAAAATCACCGGGACGAAATCCGCAAACGCAAAGAGGACAAGTGTCATCGCCAAGCCTTCGATGAGAGAGGTCCGGAAGGAATAGCGCATGGTTTTTTGGATTCCCGGAATGTTCCCTTCACCGCGGTAAACGTTCACGAGTGGGCAGAACGCTTGGCCGACTCCATCAAAGATAAGGGTCAGCTGCCAAAGTCCGACGATGACAGAGTAAACTTCCAGATGCTTGACGCCGAACTGAGTAATGATGAGCTTGGTCAGAATAAAACTTTGAATGGCAAAATAAATGTAGATGCCCGCATCGACAAAACTGTATTTAGCCATATCCCATAAGGATCGAAGGCTGACAAAAAGTTTTGGCTTTAGCGAATTTGTCTTTTTGATGAAATGCAGGCATGTGACCGCTGTACAGGCGAATACGCCGACAAAAGATCCGAGCGCAACGCCTGCCATGCCGATTTTTAAGCCCATCGCAATGGAAAGCCCGATATTTCCAAAGATCAAAAAGAGGTTTGCGATCAGGCTCAGAATTTCATCGCCGTCCGTATAGACCATTGCGGCGATGTACATGTACATCGGGTAAATGGCTAGTGTCGGAATATAAAATCGGGCATATTCTTTGGCGAGCTGCTCCGTTTCCGGATCGGTATTCAGGTATGAAAAATAAGGATCGAGCCCTAGCGAATAAAGAATGAAAATAATTCCGCAGAGAATTCCCGCTCCCAGAAGTCCTTGACCAAAGATTTTATCGGCAGCCTTTTTGTCGAATTCACCCATTTTCAGGGAATATAAAAGAGAAGAGCCTTGGCTAATGATAGAGCTTAAACCGAGAACGAGCATGTAGGGCGTCCGGAGCAAGTTGATGGCCGCCACAGCTTTTTCTCCGATGATGTTCCCTGCAATTGCGAGATCAGAAAGCAAAAGAACAACAACGACAATCATCACGATTGTCGCGGAAAAAAGCATCGAATTGAATTTCTTTCCGCAGAACGAAACGTTCTTCAAAGTGTTCCTCGCAGGTTAAAGAGAAATTCCTTCCGAGAATCCATGTCCTCGATATTCTTTTGGAGAAGCTCCGAAAATTTTTCCATGCTTTCTCGTTTAAATCGCGCCGAGTCGAATTCGCAAATGAGCTTCATTCGCCCGTTCTTTTTAAAGATATGAACATTTAAAGCGTTTTCAGCGATGTCAAAGTCGGACTGGATATAGGATTCCGCCACATTGATTCCAAAGAGCTTCATCTCCAGGACATTCGACTGATAGATGACGGCGCTCATGGGCGGGAGCACGGGGCGGTAAGGGCTTTTGAGCGCCTTTTGAATTTGAGCGCGGAGATTCTTAAAAAGCTCTAGATCCGACGTGCCGTCAAAATTTAATGAAATCAAAATGTCCGAGGCAAAATTCCCGCAGCACTGGAGCTGCGCTTCGGTGACTTTTCCGTGATGCGTAATGACGAATGCGACTTTATCGGTTTGATTGTACTCGTGGAGAGTTTTCGCATAGGCGTACGCATAAATTTCTGTCGGGAGATAAGGCGTGGCAGGAACATCCCTTTCGGATGTTTTTGCACAGGCTCCCCACATTCCTTGAAAATCGGGCGAGGGAAGTGTCGCGTATTCTTGAAAAATCGCCTCGGATTTTTTTTCGAATTCGGACAAGGCGCTTTTGTTTTCGGGCGTGAAGAATCTTTCGAATTCTTCCAGAGCTTCGAAATAGGAATCCTTAACGGGAATTTTTCCGTTGAGCGTCCTTTGCAAATCGCAGATGAACATCGATAGCGAAGAACCGTCGATCATCGCGTGGTTGACCGTTAAAACGAAAACGGCTTTTTGTGAATCCTTGAAAATTCGGGCGCGGTAAAGAGGTTCTCCGAGAATCTTTCCTGGCTTAAAGAATCGGGAACGTTCTTTGTGGAGATCTTCGACGATTTGAATTTCGGTCGGCTTAAAAAGCTCCGGGGCAAATCGTTGCCGATATTGATCCTTTTCTTGTTCAAAGACAAAAAGAAATGCAGGGTGCGCTTGAAGGGTCGAATCGACAGCGGACTTGAATTTTTCTAGGCTTGTTCCTTTGGGAATTTCCAGCTGAACATTTAACCAAAGCGGTGAAAATCCGGAATTTTCAAGCTGCTGCAAGAGCATGTGTTTTTGCGTGAGGAGCAGCGGATAGGATTTCTTTTGCGCTACGGATTTGGGAACATTTGACACGATTCCGCGTTCCGTTAAAATTTCCGCAATTCCGCCCACGGTTTTCCCCGAATCGATGTCTTGCAGTTGCAAGGCGTACTTTTCGAGACTTAGCAAAAGCTCCATGGCGGCAATGGAATCGCCTCCGAGCAAAAAGAAATCGTCATCGAGACCGACGTGGCTGATTTCGAGAGATTCTTCAAAAGCGCTTGCGATTTCCTTTTGAATTTCGGTTTCGGGTGCAACGTATTCCGGGCGCAGCTTTGAAAAATCCGGGCAGAAAAGTCTACGACGGTTGAGCTTTCCATTTCGCAGGTGCGGAAATTCGCGGATCTGTACAAAATAAGTCGGGATCATGTAATGCGGAAGGTTCTTGGAAAGCTGCTCCTTCCACAGGTTTACCGTTTGATTGGCATGCTGCGGCTGCGTATAGAACATGACGGTGACCGAACGGTTTCCGACGTCGAATTTGAGCATGGCAGCTTCTTTTGCCCCGCAGATCGATTTGAATGCGGATTCGACTTCTCCGGGTTCTACGCGGTTCCCGTTGATTTTGAACATGTCGTCCAAACGTCCCGTGACAACCAAGCGCCCTTTTTCATCCCATTTGGCGCCGTCTCGGCTGCGGTAAATCTTATCTTCCAGACGGACTGTGTCGTTTTGCAAAAAAACGCTTCGGGTCGCATCCGGGTCGCCTGCGTAACCTCTGAAATAGGGATTGTAAAAACAAAGTTCTCCGTCGACGATTTGAACCTTGTTCTCCGGAGCAGGAACTTCAAGCGTAGGCAAGGGATCTTCTTTATAGATCCGTGTCGTATTCAGGACGAACATCGATTCGCTTGCCGCATAAATCTGGTAGAGCGGTACTTTTTCGCTAAAGGTATGAATGCAAAGTTCGCCCCCGACAAGAATCAAACGAAGGCTTTTGGCGGACTCGATCAGAGGAACAAGGACCGGTGGCGCAAAAACGTTTGTAATGTGAAATTCTTCGAGAAAATGATGAAGCTGCGAAGGGTCTTTCACAACAGAAAGCGGCGGAATAAAAACGGAGGCCCCCATGAACGTGGATTTGATGGTAAAAATCAAAGCCGCCGCCATGGATTGGGGAATGAGCACGCCAAAACGGTCGAACCCTTCAATCATCGAAGTGGATCCGTTGTAGACGGAATGTCCGGACTGGGTGAGCGAGCCTCGCTCATGCAGAGCGCCTTTCGGCCTTCCTGTAGAACCGCTTGTGTAAACGGCAAATGCTAAATTGCGATCGTCGGGTTCTGGATTGTAACCTTCTTCGGAGCGGTAATCGAGGATCTCGTTCCATTCCTTTTCGCTGAGAATCAAAACGCATTCGCTGTTCTTTTCGATATAGCGGGAGCGGTCTTCGGGAACGGAATCCGTATCGAGAGCCACAAAAGCGCTTCCGTTTCGGAGAATTCCGATTTCACAGATGAGCTGGGCAAGGCCGCGTCCTAGCCGAATCCCGACGATTTGCTCTTTGCCGATACCTCTGTCTTTTAAATAAGCGTAAACCTTTCCGGAAAGGATGCCGTATTCTTTCCACGAATAAACAATATTGCCATCGCCGAGAGCGATTTCACTCGACTTGGTTTTAACGTGGTCTAGGAATTTATCCAGGAACTCGTTTGCCATGAAAATAGGGGCACAGCCTTTAAATTCTGCGCTGGAAAGCAAGCATTGTCAAATCGTCAAACTGGTTTGCGCCATTCACGAATGCGTCCACATGGGTGTGGACAGTCGAGAGCAATCCCTTCATGTCGGCACTCGGGTTTGAATTCAATGCGGTAATCATTCGATCGTAACCGAACTGTTCTTCATTCGAATTGGTCGCTTCGGGAAGACCGTCGGTATAAACGAACAGGCTGTCACCGACGTGGAGTTCTAGTTCGTAGTCTTTGTACTTGGTGTTTTCCATGCCGGCGACGACAAAACCGTGTTTATCCTTGAACAATTCGAATTCACCGTTCGCTCTGCGGATGGCGGGATATTCGTGGCCTGCATTTGCCGCTACCAGTTTCCCCGTCGTGATTTCGTAAATTCCAAGCCATACGGTGACGAACATTTCTGCGGAGTTGTTTTCGCAAAGCTGGTTGTTGACCTTGGCAAGAACTTCAGCAGGGGAATGTCCGTTTTGAGCCTGGGTCTTGAGCAAGGCTTTGGAAATCATCATGAAGAGGGCTGCGGGAACGCCTTTTCCGGAGACGTCTGCCATGACAAGCGCGAGATGATTGTCGTCGATCATGAAAAAGTCGTAAAAGTCGCCGCCGATTTCTTTCGCGGGCTTCATGCTTGCAAAAATATCGAATTCATGCCGGTCGGGGAAAGGCGGAAAAATATTCGGCAAAAGTCCGCTTTGGATACTCGAGGCGAGGTTCAGCTCTGTTTCGAGCTGTGCCGTCTTTGCCGCGATTTGGGCCTGTTGCACGACCAGGTTCTGGCTTCTGCTGGCAATTTTAACGCACATGATGGTTAACAAAATCAGAACCAAAGCTTCCGGAAGGAATCCGAACTGAAGCTGGCTCCAGACGAGCTTTGCTTCATCATAGCCTTCTGCCAGAATGATTTCGCGAGGATCCACATTCGGAAGAAGCGTCACTTCGCTTAACACATCGATCATGTTCAGGTCCACTTCACCAAAAATCGTATTCAGAATGCAGCTGAAGAACATCACGATGAAGCTTGCAATGCAAACGCTCCAGGTCAAACGCTTGGAGTAGTAACGGACGCTGACAAACATCGGCACGACCAGCATCAGCTTCAAATTGTAGCCGAGGTAAGTGTCAAAAATGCCAACGCAGATCAGGAACACAAAAGTGAGCATGGTCTTGATCCAGCGTTTTTCACCTTTGTAGTAAAGGCTGATCGCAATGGCGGGCGCAATTAAAGCTGTCGTGAGCCCGAAGAAGGTCATGAACGATTTAAAATCGAGCCAGAAGATGTGGAGAACGCTGAATAGACCGAGCGTGAGCCATAATCCCCAGAACAAAAGCAACACCGAGCACATGAGGTGGTTGCTTTTGACTTCATTCTCCCAGAACAGCTTTTCTGGAGTGATTGACGATTCAACAGTGGATTCTTTTTTCATTTTCCCCTCAGGTTCTTATCCGATTACAGCATAAAATCGCGGAGCGGCTTGTAGTGGTCCCCGGTAAAACCAAAGTCCATTTCCTTGTAGCTCCAGAGAGCATGGCCAATGTGGTACTTTTCAAAGATCTGATGAACAGCCTTGAACCATTTGACCGTTTCGAATGGGTTGGCGCGGTCGATGACGCCATATTCGCCACAGTATAGCGGTACACCGTGAGCTTCCGCAGTTTTGACGGCTTCGTTCAAGAATTCGTCAAAAAATTTCGGACCCATCGTATCGCATTTGGCTCGCAAAAGGTTTTCTCCCATATAGCCGAGAACCTTGGATTCTTCGCGGAAGAAATCCATGCTGTCGGTGAACGGGATATCCCTGTCGTTATTCAGGGCGTCTACCCAGTATGCCTTTTGATGGGTGAAGAGCAACGGTTCGTACAAATGGAATGTATAGATGATGTTCTTCGATGGCGGCGCAACCAGATCCTTGACAAAGGAGGCACTGTTCCAGCAGACGCCGCCGTAAATAATCGGCGTTTCGGACGCGTTTTGGCGAATGACGTCGACGGCCTTGACGATCAGCTTGTTCCACGGGTCGATAAATTCAAGGTCCGCCACTTCGTTCAAAAGTTCAAAGAGAACATTTGTCTCGTTGGCATAACGCTTCGAAACTCGGTCCCAAATGGCAAGGAAGCGCTCTTGGGCTTTGACGTTGTTGAACAGGTTGTTTTTTGCCTGATTTCCAAAATCGTTAAAGTCGTAGCCTGCGGTTTTGTGCAAGTCCAGAATGACATTCAAACCGTGCTTTTTTCCCCAGGAGACGGCGTTATCGAGATATTTCCAATTCTCTTCGATCAGTTCTCCGTTTTCTTTTTCGATGACGTTGAAATCGAACGGGACGCGAACGTGGTCAAAATGCCATGCCGCAATACGCTCGAAATCGCTCTCGGTGATAAACGTTTCGTAACGTTCACGCGTGTAGTTGCACTGGGAAAGCCAACCGCCAAGATTAATACCTTTGTTCAGCTGAATCATCGAAAACCTCCGAGTAGCGGGAACGGAAATTCTTTTTGTCAGAACGTCGAGGATAACGGCGCTGTTCTTTTTTAGGCGCAAGGCGAATGCCATCATTGTTGATGAGGATTCTTCCCTGGCGGAAAAGGCCTCCGATCACTTTTTTGAAAGCCTTTTTCGAAATGCCAAATTCTTGTTGAATTTCTTCTGGAGCGCTATTGTCGGAATAGGGGAGAAGTCCGCCTGCTTCTTCGAGCTTTTTCATGATGTCGTCTGCGGCGTCCATGGTCGCATGGTAGCCGACAGGCTTTAGACTCAAGGCGATTCTTCCGTCTTCGCGGATGTTTTGAATATATCCTTCGCCACAGTCGCCGATTTCAAAGGTGTCCGTAATGGAAGAATCCAAATGAAGACGTCCCGTGTAGCGGTAATTCACCAGAAAGTCGACGTAATCTTCGGCGACATCGTATACGACGAGGTCGACCTTTTGCGAAATATGAAGATCGCGGGTGTTGCGGTCAAGGAAAGCTTTGATCTTTTCCGTTGCCACGATACGTGCGGTGCGCTCGTCTTCGAGAATGTAGACAACGCATCGGTCTCCCGGTTCCAGATCTCCAAGTTGCTGCTTGTAAGGAAGGAATAGATCCTTGTCGAGACCCCAATCGAGGAAGGCTCCGACATCGTTTACATCCTTGACTTCAAGAACGGCGAATTCGCCAACGGTCGCATAAGGTTTTTGCGTCGTAGCGATGGGACGGCCTTCGTTGTCCACATAAATGAACACTTCTAGCTCATCGCCTTCGCGCAAATCGCGTGGTGCTTTGGAACCTGGCAGAAGCACGCGGCCTCCGCTTTCGACTTCCAAGTAGTATCCCTGCGGTTTGATTTCTTCGACGCGGGCGTATTCAAATTGACCAATATGCATAATGACCTCTAGTCCAAAACTAGAAATTTCTGCTTTGCAAAAGGATTCTAATTTGGAATATGTTGATTTGGTACATGTCCTGGAATGTTTTTGCTTGCATTTTTGGAAAGGGCGATGTACTTTATAGATGTGACTGGACAAGAGCTTCGGCGAAAGGTCCGCAGAAGGAAATCCCTTCGGGACTCGTAGATGTTTCCTTCCGTAGCTCCCGGTTTCAAAATAAAGCCTGCCTCGATCGGGGCGGGCTTTTTTGTTTTAAAACGCTTTAGGATTTAAGGAAGTTCATCGCTTCCGATTGCCTGCATTTGAAGCGGGTAGATTTCCTTGCAAGCTTTCTCTCCGAGATCGAGCAACGTATTGAGTGTAGCACGGTCAAAATCGGAATGCTCGCCGGTGCCTTGGACCTCGATAAAGGTTTTGGCGTCGCGCATGACGATATTCATGTCGACATCCGCAGCGGAGTCTTCGACATAGCAGAGGTCAAGGAGAGGTTCGCCTTTCACGACACCTGTTGAAATCGCCGTGACCGCATGCTTTAAGATTTGGGCTTCGATGCCCAGATTCTTTTTGATTTTCTTCAGGGCAATCGCAAGAGCGACGAAGCCTCCGATGATGCTTGCCGTTCGGGTGCCTCCGTCCGCTTGGATGACGTCGCAGTCTACAACGATTGCGTTTTCGCCTAGAGCGTTCAGGTCTGCGGCTCCGCGGAGGGAACGTCCGATGAGACGTTGGATTTCTTGAGTGCGGCCGGATGCGCCTTTGCGTTCGCGTTCGACACGTTTACCTGTGCTCTGGGGGAGCAGGGAATATTCGGCGGTAATCCAGCCGCGGCCTTTGCCAGAAAGCCATGCAGGAACTTCCGGGAGAAGCGTCGCGTTGCAGATGACGCGCGTGTTTCCCATTTCGATTAAAACGGAGCCGTCTGCAGAAGAAATGAATCCGGTGGTCATTTTCACCGGGCGAGTTTCGTTAAACTTTCGATTGTCAATCCGTTCCATTTTAAGCCTCGTATTTTAAGCGTTCGGTCTTTCCTCGAACAAATGAACCCAGACGGTAGGTGAAGGTGGTGTACTTGCCGAGTTCTTCAAACGCTTCGATTACCTGCGGATCCTTAGGGTTGGCGAGAAGCGATGCGTAGAAGATGTAACCCCAGGGCTTGTCGGGATTGGGGCGGCTTTCGATGCGAGTCATGTTGATGCCGCGCTTGGCAAAGGCTCCTAGTGCTCCGTAAAGGGATCCCGGCTTGTCGTCGTTTGCGAGTTCAAACAAGATGACCGTTTTGATGTTTTCCGTTTGGGAAATCTCGACTGGGGCTTTTTGAATTGCATAGAAACGGGTAAAGTTTACTCCCTTGATGTTTTCGAGGTTCGTGCGAAGAATGTCGAGCCCATAGAGCTTTGCGGCGTAAGTGCTAGCAATGCCCCCGTCGGTCAGATTCTTTCGCTTGGCGACTTCTTCTGCGGAACCGGCCGTGTCAAAGAAAATGACTTTTTCGATGGAAGGATGTTCTTCAAAAAAGCGACTGCATTGGGCGAGTGCTTGCGGATGGCTCATGACATGCTTGAGCGATTCGACGGTAGCCCCTTTGTTTGCGCAGAGGCAATGCTCGATTTGCAATTGAACTTCGCCGACAATGGGATGGCGCCATTTGGCGAGTAAATCGTAATTTTCGTAAATCGAACCAGCGGTTGAATTCTCGATTGGGATGGCTCCGCCGTCCGCCTTGCCGGTTTCGATGGCCTGGTAGATTTCTTCGAACGTATTCATCGGGAGTACGTCGATGTCTTCCCCGAAAAGGTAACGGGCTGCGGATTCGCTATAAGCGCCGCGACGTCCCTGAAATGCGATTTTCTTTGTCATTGAATTCTCCGAGCACCCTTGTAGCGGGGCTGCCAGTAGGAATCGTTCATAGGGCTGATCATGACTCCCTTGGACGTGCTGGCGTGGGTAAAGTTTCCGTCTTCCAAATAGACGCCGACATGGTCAACGCCTGTGAAGCCTCCGAAGAAAACGAGATCTCCGGTTTTCAGTTCGTCCTTGTCGATCTTTTTGCCCATTTTGTACATCTGGGTAGAACTGTGGGGGAGTGAAATCCCCGTTTTCTCCTTAAAGATGTTCATCACGTATCCAGAACAGTCCGTTCCGCTTCTCGAGGCTTTACCGTATTTGTACGGAGTTCCAAGCCACGGCTTGATCACGGTCATCCAGTCTGCGGTGGCTCCCGATGCATTTTTGACAACCTGGTTGGTGTGCGCTTCTCCCTTGGAAAGCTTGTAAGAGCCGGATGCTCTGTCATAGCTTGGGCGGAGAGGCATCGTACAGGATGTTAAAACGCAAACAAGCGCTGCGCATAGAATGGTACAAGAACGTTTCATCGGCGTAAAATCTAAAAAAAAGCATGTGCGTTTGTTATATTAAGGGCATGGACAATGGAATGATTGACTTCCTTTTGAAATACAACACGAATGCTCCCCGTTATACGAGTTACCCGCCGGCGAACCTTTTTCATGCGGCAAAGAGTAAAGAACAGGTGGAGCGGGTTTGGAGAGAGTCCAATTCCCTCAAACCCCAGAATATCAGTTTTTATTTTCATATTCCGTATTGTAAAAAGCGTTGCCTGTTTTGCGGTTGCACGGCGGAACTTCTGCCGGGAAACCCGGAGGAACTCGTGCGCTATTTCAATGCCTTGTTTTCGGAAATGGACGAAAAGCTTCCGTGGATCGATGCTTCGCGTCCGGTGACGCAAGTGCATTTTGGCGGGGGGACTCCTTCCGCGGTTCCGTATTCCTATCTGGAAAAGATTTTGAATAAATTAAGGGAACGCTTTACATTTGCGCCGCATGCAGAAATTGCCATTGAATGCAATCCGTCTTTGATCGATGAACCTCGTCTGCGTGAACTGGCTAGAATCGGTTTTAACCGGGTCAGTTACGGAATTCAGGATTTTGACCCCCAGGTTTTGAAAAACGTGGGCCGGGATCCGTCGATACTGCCGGTCAAAGATCTGCTTTCCCTTTCGCGGGAATTGAATTTTACAGGGATCAACCTGGATTTGATTTACGGACTTCCTTCGCAGACGGAAGCTGCATTTTACAAGAGCGTAGAACTTGCCATCGAAGCGCATCCCGACCGGATTGCCCTTTTCAGCTATGCGCACGTGCCTTGGATTAAGAAAGCCCAAAAGGTTTTGGAAAAGTTCCCAATGCCTACTCCGCATGAAAAACTGGGATTTTTCCTAGAAGCGCGCGAAATGTTCAAAAAAGCGGGCCTTGTGGATGTGGGAATGGACCATTTCTGCGATCCAAAGGATTCTCTTGCCGTTGCGCTTTCGGAAGGCCTTTTGCACCGCAACTTCCAGGGCTACTGTACCCGTGCGACGACAGGCGAAGTCTATGCGTTCGGTTCGAGCGCCATTTCGCAGTTGGACAACGCATATTCGCAAAATGTTCATGACAGCAAGGCATACGTGGAATTGCAGGACGCCCATCGGATGACGGAAATCCGCTGTGAGGAACTGTCGAAAGAAGAACGCATTATCCGGGATGCTATCGAACGTTTGATGTGTAACCGGAAATTGCGGGTTTCGGATGACGAAAAAAAGGTCCTGGGTGCAGGGTGGGAACGCCTATGCGCTCTCGAAAAGGAGAATCTTTTGGTCAAAAAGTCCGATTCCGAAGTGGAAACGACGGAACTAGGAACCCTGGTCATTCGTTATCTGGCGATGCAGCTCGATCCGCTGATGCAGAATCTTCAACGGGAAGGCGTTTTTTCAAAGACTATTTAAGTTTCCTGTGCACATGGTCCTTAAATTTTTTATTTTTGGACCACTTAAATCATTTAGAGGTAGTTTCGATATGAAAAAAATTTTGTTCCCTATGGCTACTGCGGCTATTGCTCTTTCTCTTTTCGGTTGCGATAAGTCCGGTACCGTTTCTGGTCAGGTTTTGGATGCTTTCACCGGCAAGCCGGTGGAAATGCCGACCGTGTGGATGGATTCCACCATCTACGGTACCCAGAGTCAGAACTATGCCTATAAGGATTTACTTAGGGAAGGTAAGTTTAAGTTCGAAGGTGTCAAGGTGGGCACATACCTGATCAAGGCTCGTCGCAGCAAGTATATTCTTGGTCAGCAGAAGTTCACGACTTCGAATGAAAACCCGAATCTCGAAATCACCCTGTATGAATATCCGGACACGGTGAGCCCGGGCATGTATATGGCCGGTGCAGAAGGCGGCACGAAGGTGACGAACAGCTGGGCGATTTTCTCTACGACCTGTAAAGAATCCCTCGCCGGTCTCCGCACGAGCTTTGAACAGGACATGAGCGTTTCCGCTCCGGGTCAGAAGGACAAGAAAAAGTCTTCCAAGAAGGATATCAAGGTGAACAAGCTTCCGGATCCGAAGGTGATGGACGCATCCTTTGACGTTCTTTATTGCAATCCGGGCTCTGTGACGGCTGCTATCGAAGCCGCTGCCTATCCGGCTGTGAGCGCTCCGGTTTCTGCCCACGCTGACTGCCAGGGCTTTGAAAACGACAAGAAAGGTATCTTCCCGGATATTTCGAAGAAGACCGAACTCGCTGTGGAATACAAGGCTGAAGGCCTCTTCTCGGTGAAGGGAACCCTTCCGCAGGGAAAACAGCTCGTGGTGCTGACTTCTAACGGCAAGACTCTTCAGTCTTACTATGTGGAAGTGAAGTAATTTCCGCTTTTGAACGATGAAACCCGCAGGGAATCTCTGCGGGTTTCTTTTTATCTTTAAAGAGCTATGAAACAAGATTCTGTACCTTTTTCGATTACGCGTAAGGAAGGCTGGGCGATTTTTTTGACACTCGTCGTGTTGGTCGGAGCCTTTCTCATTTTCAACCATCTTTCTGTTCCCTATGCCAGAGCCTGGGATATCAAATGGGGTTACTACGCGACCTTGGTGACTTTTCTTGTGCTCATCGCCGGATTCGTGGTGAACGCAAAGGAATTTTTCCTTCGGGTAAAATCGCATGTGCCTTCGACGAGGAGCCTTGTTCTTTTAGCATGCCTTCTTGGCTTTTTTACGCTCTTTTCGGTGAATCATATTGAAAATTCGCATCGAGTGCTTTCGGATGAAACAAGCTGGGAGTCGATGGGCTTGCAGATGTACTTCGAGCATTCGGGAGGAATCTGCAATGAAGGCATTTGGAAAGACGGATCCTTGGATTGCAAAGTCGAAGTCAACAATTTCAAAGGAAAAACGCTTGGATTCGTCTATTCGCTGGTTTTTCTTGTCGCCGATCCGAATCGCGATACGGCTTTGATGGTGAACTTCCCGTTCTACCTCTTTAGCCTTGTGGCTTTTTTCCTCGCCCTTTCCATTTGGTTTAAAAATGATTGGCTTGCGCTTGCGGCGACCGCGTTCCTAGGGGGAATGCCGATTTATCTATTGCAGTCGCGGTCAGCATCGACGGAAGTCCTGTACATTGCGATCCTTTCGCTTTTGATGGCTTGGTATGCGCTTGTTCCTGCGAAAGAAGTGAAGTGGAAACATTTCCTCTTGACGGTGCCACTGCTTGGCCTTTTTTCGGGAACGCGTCAGGAAACGGTTTTTGCCTTCGTTCCGTTTGCGCTTTACTATATCCGCTATTTCCGGGGTGAATTTTACAGGCTTCCGCTGTTTGTGCTTTCGGTAATTGCGGTCAGCTGGCCCGCGGTCAATACGATGGCGGCGTATCGCGGTTATGACTTCCAGGGCGGAACACATGCTGCGCATTCTCTTTCGAACCTTTGGTTCAATCTGAAGACGAATATTGCGACGATGATGAATTTAAAGGAAGATCCTTCGCATGGAGGAATTCTCGAAAATCCGTTCTATACGACATTTACGGTGATTCTTTTGCTTTCGACCGGGTGGCTTCTTTATCGGATGATTTTTAAGAAGCGTTACCGCCGCGGTTTTGTTTTGGGAATCCTCTTCTGCATTCAAATTTTTGTGATCCTGTTGAATGTTTCGGGAACGTTTGAAATCGATATCAACCAGCGATATGTCTTGGTGGCGCTTCCTTTGTTTGCCTTGATCATGGCGCTAGGTATGGGCGATTTTATTTCGACATGCTTCCTCGATAAAAAGCGTTCGGCGATGGTGACAGTTGCCGTGGCTGTCGTCCTTTCGGCTGGACTTACGGTCGTGCATACTTCGAGTTTCGATGCGAACATGCTCTATTACAAGAATAAGCTTTTGGGCGAAGAAAATTATTTGAATACCTATCTGAAAAAATTCCCGGAGAATTCGATCTTTATCTATTCTCGTCCTTGGCAGATGCTTGCGTCGGGGCATTCAAGCTTTAGTGAACGCTCCTTTATGGGCTGGTCTACGGATGATTTTGCCAGGTATCAGAATTGGAGCGGTGGAAATCTTTACCTGGTCCGAGGCCAGGACGGCTATGGCCAAGTGAACCGGAAATCTCGTGTGGTAGGCTTTAAAACGACGGACCAGATCAATACGATTCTCGAAGGCTATAAGGTGGAAAAGGTTCTTGTGGAAAATCGTCTTTTTGGCTATCCGCTGACCGTGCACCGGATTCTTGCCAAGCATGGACTTTCCATGTATGCGCAAGGCCTTTCGTTGAGTGAAATGGATGGAAACCGTTTTATTGCTTCGAAGAATTTTTTGGAGTCCGTTGCTTATGATGTTTTTGTCGGAGATTCTTTGGTGGCGCACGGAGTATTGGACAAAGCGATCGATTCCATTTCGATGGTAGAGCCTTCGGAAGGGCTTTCACGCTACCGTTTTAACTTCTATGTGCCGGATGATACGATTCGGATGAACCGCGACCTCTTTGTCGATGGAAAGAGCGTACAGCTGCTTTCGACGCTTCCGTTTGAAAGTGTTTCGCAGGATTGGGGAGATGTCCAACGTGACGAAAGCGTGGAGCATCATCGACTTCAGGTCGGTGGGGAATTCTACCGCTATGGTTTTGGTTCACATGCGAATTCAACGATCGTGCTCGATCTTTGCTCGGGTGGAAAATGCCAAGGCGCTAGCCTGAATGGAACTTTGCATGCCGTTGTGGGCCTTGATGAGGAAAGCGCTTGCGGTGATGGGGCTGAATTTGCGGTCCTTTTAGGTGGCCGTGAAGTTTGGCATTCCAAGCGTCTATATTCCGGAGACTCTTCTAAAGTGGAGATTCCGGTTGTAAACGCTCGAACGCTCGAATTGCATGTAATCAAGGGCGGGAATATGGACTGCGACCACGGCGATTGGGCGAATGCCTGGATTTCCCACATAGGAACTCCGTAAGATGAAGATCCTGGTTGCGCCTTTGGATTGGGGGCTTGGTCATGCGACTCGAACCATTCCGATTATCGACGAAATGCTTTCCCGAGGCTTCGAAGTCGATCTCGCGGTTTCGGGACGCATCGGCGCCCTGTACAAAGGTCAGTTCCCGAATTTAAAGCAAATCGAAATTCCTGGGTATCATATCCGGTATCCGGCTCACGGCTTTGAGATGCCTTTATGGCTCTTAAAAAATGGTCGGCACTTGATGCGTGTGATGCGGGAAGAACAGCGCATTGCGGATTCCCTGGTCAACGAAAATGGCTATGATGTTGTTTTTTCGGATAACCGTTTTGGGTTCCATTCGGCAAAGGCTCATAGCGTTTACATGACGCACCAGCTGGATATCGCGTTCCCTGGTCCTTTTTCCATTTTCGAAAAGGTGGGGATTGCATGGCATGCGCATGAAATGCGTCGATTCGATACGGTTTGGGTTCCGGATTTTGCCGAATATCCGGGAATGGCGGGAAAGCTTTCTCACGCCCTTTCTCGACCGGTGGAATTTGTCGGCCCGCTTTCGCGCTTTGCGGGCTTGCATTTTTTGAATCAGGATTTTGGAAAGAAATATCGCTATGTCGCCATTCTTTCGGGACCAGAACCGTTGCGGACGTCTTTTGAAAAACGAGTTTTGAAAGCCTTCGAAAATTTATCGGGCCATCATGCGGTCATTCGAGGACTTCCTGGCGATTCGGAAATGCCTGCGGTCCCTTCGAACGTGACGCTTTTTAATCATTTGGAAACTCCGGATTTTGCCAAGGTTGTTTTGAGTGCCGAACATTTGATTTCGCGACCTGGCTATAGTACCGTGATGGATATGGTCTATTTGGGGGCTGATTGCATTTTTGTTCCGACGCCTGGTCAAACGGAACAGGTCTATTTGGGAAAAATGCTGCATAGGGCCCAAATGGCAGGACTGGTTCCGCAAAAAAAACTTTCAAGCGAGAGCCTGGAATCGGCTGCAAATGAAAAACGCTGCCCGTGGAATTTTTCTGCATCCGGAAATCTGCTTTCCCGGGCAGTGGACCGCTTGATCTCTAAGCTTTCTCGTTAAAATCATTCTGAGGTTACCCATGAAACCGTTTACCGTCGCCTTTCCGCTTCCGTGTGCATTGGAAGAAGCTCCGCAGTTTTTGCTAGAAAAACTGAACATCGATATGTCCAAAAAACAGGTGATGATTCCAGGATCTTCGCTCTTTTACACCCCGATTCTGCAAGGAGCGGCAGAAGGCCTTGAATCGATCTTTGCGGAACATGCACCGCTTACCGACGAAGAATCTAAAATTCTCGCGTCTCACAAAAGTCTCTTCTTCTTGGAATTTTTTGTGAAGAGTGCGGACGAATTCAAGTCCTTCCTTTTGGCTGCAAAAAAAGTTTTGGACGCAGGGGCGCTGGGCGTTTATGTAGAAAATTCGGGCTGCGCCTGGATCGCAAAAGCCTTCGCGGATTTGACTTCGGGTGAAGTTCCGATGGAAGCTTTTGTCAATGTGATCGAAACTTCGGATTCGCTTTTTACGCTTGGGCTCGAACCTTTTGGCTTGCCGGATCTTTGCACGGCTGTAAAGGCTCCGCTTTCGGTTGACGAATGCAGGTCGGTGCTGATCGCTGCTGCCGCTACGATCTTTGAAGATGGCGCCGAATACGAATCCGGTGCAAAATGGAAAGACGAAGATCGAGAATTTGAATTCAAAAAAGAAGCCAAGGCTCCGTTCAGCAAGGATGCTCCGGAATTTAACGCACAGGGCTATGCACGCCTCGTCTTGCGTTCCAAGTAAAAGCTTTGAATCTAAAAAAAGAAAGGGCTCGTCGTTTGACGAGTCCTTTCTTTTGAAATGCGTAAAGATTATTCCGGTAAGGATTCTGCAATCAGCTGTGCCACGTCTTCCGGATTGGAATGCACAAGCATCCCCTGGTTGAATTCGATTTCAAAGCCAAGGTAATCGGCTTCCGAATAGATTTTGCGGAGCGCAGTCGCATGCCCGTCCGTCTTTCCTGCATAGGGATAGTTGAAGCGGACTCGCAGTTCGGGGCAATAGGTTTCCAAGTTTTTTTTGAACGCTTTTGCGTATTCGGCTTCTTTTTTTCGGGACGGATCGTAAAGAATGCCGATATCGGCGTTTCGCACTTTTCCGTCGAGCTCTGGCGTAAAGCTATGAATGGAAAGGTGCACAATTTGCGAAGGATTCTTTTTGGAAAGCTCCGCCTTGACGGCTCCGTGGAATGCATCGCGGAATCCGTCCCAGTAGCCTTCCAAGCGTTCCTTTTCGGATTCTGAAGTGGTTTCCGTAAATTCCGAATAGCGATGATTCTTGTTTGTATTCCGGTTCAGATCGATTGCGAGGCGAGTATAGGCCCCTTGGATGGCATAGGAAGTTCGCACGATTTTGGCGAGTTCCCAAAAGACGTCACCGGCGCCGATATCGTAACCGCGATGCGTTTTAAGAATCGCTTTCGCTTCTTTACTTTTAAAATGCGCTTTTAAAAATTCAGGGACTGCATTCGATGCGTGTTCGCAGCTTAAAAAAAGAACGGATTTTTTTTGCATATGCATATTATAGAAATTCGCCGAATATGTATTGCCGATGTATGGAAATTTTTTTTAATTTGTAAGTGCGGGAGCTGGTGTCTACCGGCTGAGAGGAAGTTTTAAACTTCGACCGAACCTGATTTGGATAATGCCAACGGAGGTAACATGATTAAAGTAAACGGTATTGATATCGATATCGGCGGAAACTCCTTTGTAGGGAAAACGCTCGCCGATTATCTCGCTTCCACAAATTATGACTCTAAACGGATCGCCGTCGAAAAGAATGGCGAAATCGTACCCAAGGCGAAGTATGCGGAAACGCTCCTTGCAGAAGGTGATGCCTTGGAAGTGGTCAGCTTTGTGGGAGGCGGCTGATGAATACGATTCCTTCCAGACAGCAGCTTTTTGACGCTCTTGTTGAAAGGCAGGGGCTTGAAAATGTGAAAAAGCTTCAGGCTGCGACGGTCGCCGTTTGCGGGCTTGGTGGTCTCGGATCGAATATCGCCATATCTCTTGCGCGCGCCGGAGTCGGGAAGCTTATTCTGATCGATTTTGATACTGTCGATATCTCGAATTTGCATCGTCAGCAGTATAAAGCGTTTCAGGTGGGAATGCCGAAGCCGGATGCCCTTTCTTCCAACTTGCAGGAAATCGCGCCCTATGTTCAGCTCGAAACCCATTTTGTTCGAATGACTGAAGAAAATACGCTTTCGCTGACCCAAAATGCGGACGTAGTCTGTGAAGCCTTCGACAAAGCCGACGCCAAAGCGATGCTCGTGAATACGATCCTCGAACAAAATCCTAACCAGTTCTTGGTTTCGGGTTCCGGGATGGCAGGATTCAAGGATGCAAATAGCATTCAGACTCGTCGCGTCCTGAAGAACTTCTACATTTGTGGGGACGGCGTCAGCGACGTGAACGATGGAATTGGATTGATTGCCCCGCGTGTAATGGCTTGCGCGGCGCATGAGGCTTTGACAGTCGTTCGCTTGATTTGCGGGCTAGAAGCCTTGCAAGGGAACAAGGATAGTGAAAATGGAAAACGATAAGCTTGTTATTGGTGGACATGAATTTAATTCACGCTTTATTCTGGGCTCTGGAAAATATTCCTTGAAGCTGATTGAAGCGGCTGTACAGGATGCAGGTGCAGAAATTATCACGTGTGCCGTACGACGTGCGAACACCAAGGAACATGAAAACATTCTCGATTACATTCCGAAAAGTGCGACGCTTTTGCCGAATACATCAGGGGCTCGGAATGCGGAAGAAGCGGTTCGCATTGCGCGCCTTGCCCGTGAACTTGGCTGTGGCGATTTCGTGAAAATTGAAATCATGCGCGACACCAAGTACTTATTGCCGGATAATTTTGAAACCATCAAGGCGACGGAAATTCTTGCCAAAGAAGGTTTTGTCGTGATGCCGTATATGTATCCGGATTTGAACGTGGCTCGCGACTTGGTGAATGCCGGAGCAGCTGCGGTCATGCCGCTTGCTTCGCCAATCGGTTCGAATCGAGGTCTTGCTACGAAGGATTTCATTCAGATTTTAATCGATGAAATCGAGCTTCCGATTATTGTGGATGCGGGAATCGGAAAACCGTCCGAAGCCTGTGCCGCCATGGAAATGGGAGCAGCTGCAATTATGGCGAATACGGCGCTTGCGACAGCGGGCAATTTACCGCAGATGGCGAAAGCTTTCAAGAAAGCGATCGAAGCGGGGCGTGAAGCGTTCCTGGCAGGGCTTGGACGCGTCCTTTCCCGCGGGGCAAGTTCCAGCGATCCGCTGACCGGATTCCTTCGCGACTAGTTTTCAAAAAAGAAGTAGACTATGCAAGACAACAAATATCATGACGAACGTTTTTTGATCGATTCCGAGGCTCTTTCCCCGGAGGCTCTCGAACGCAAGCATCGCTTGGAAAACGATCCGAGTTTCCGTTCCGACTTTATGCAATATATGAAGGGAATGGAAATTCTCAAGTCCGATATCTACGGGCGGGTCATGGGGCATGTCGATGCATATGATTATTCCAAGTATTCAGGGGCCGATGTCCGTCGCGCTCTCGAGCACGATACTTGTTCCATCGAGGATTTTAAGGCGTTGCTGTCTCCGGCGGCGGCGCCTTATCTTGAACAGATGGCACAAAAGGCGAAGCTTGAAACGAGCAAGCACTTTGGCAATAACGTCTACTTTTTTACACCGCTCTACATTGCGAATTACTGCGAAAATTATTGCATCTATTGCGGCTTCAACTGCTACAATCACATTAAACGAGTTCAGCTCTCCTTGGAACAGGTGGAGCATGAAATGAAGGTGATTGCGGATAGCGGCATGGAAGAAATTCTTTTGCTTACGGGCGAAAGCCGTTCCAAAAGCAGCGTCGAATATATCGGTGAAGCTTGCAAGCTCGCCCATCAATACTTCAAGCTCGTCGGCATCGAAGTTTACCCGATGAATACGGATGAATACCGCTACCTGCATGAATGCGGTGTGGACTATGTGACGGTTTTTCAGGAAACGTATGACAAGGTTCGCTATGAACAACTGCATTTGCAGGGGCATAAGCGGGTCTATCCCTACCGCTTTGATTCTCAGGAACGAGCGCTTCTGGGCGGAATGCGAGGTTGCGGATTTTCTGCGTTGCTAGGGCTTTCTGACTTTAGAAAAGATGCTCTAGCGAGCGCGCTGCATGTTTACTACCTGCAAAAAAAATATCCGCATGCGGAAATGAGCCTTTCTTGCCCTCGACTTCGCCCGATCGTGAACAACGACAAAATCAATCCGCTCGATGTTCACGAAAAAGAACTTTGTCAGGTGCTGTGCGCTTACCGAATCTTCATGCCTTTTGTGGGTATTACCGTTTCAAGCCGCGAAAGCAAGGAGTTCCGTAACGGCATCGTAAAAATTTGCGCCACGAAAATTTCGGCAGGTGTATCCACGGGCATCGGCGACCACGAAAGCAAGTACAAGAAGGATTCCTGTAATCCGCGTACAACCGAAGAAAATGCCGCGAAGGCGGCAGCCCTAAAAGGCGAAGCCGTTCCAACAGAAACGGCTGATGATGGGGAAGGCGACGAACAGTTCGAAATCAACGATACTCGAAGCTTTAACTCCATGTACAAGGATATGAGTGGAGAAGGTCTCCAGCCTGTATTGAACGATTACCTTTACGTGTAATCGTTAAACGCTTTACTTACAGCCTGCATCTCCGTAAGTGGAGAAGCAGAGTCCGTTGCTCGTCCTATAAGAATTTTTGTAATTGCCACCGGACTCGATGATGAAAACTTCTACCGAACGGCTCTCCGGATTCTTGTTGGTGTATTGGAAAGAAACTCCGTAGTAGTTTTCTCCCTTTTGGTTTGGGTGGGTGGCTTGGGTCAGGGCTCGACTGAGGAAAATAGGTGAGTTTAGATAAGTCGTTGCCCAACTGCCGTATTTACCCACGTTAAAAGAACTTTTGAGATAATCCTTGTTCATACCATGGGTTCTGTAGGCGACAATATCCGCAACGCCTTCGAATCCGCCTTCCTTGAGTGCGTTGATCCAGACGCCTCCCGAGCTATTGCCGATCAGTCTGCAGAATGTTTCGTCGCTTTCGATATTTCCGCCTGTACCCTGGATATTTCCGGTGCGAGAGCCTTGTTGCCCGGCAAAGACGAACAGGACAAGACCCTTGTCTCTCGTGAGAGCGGTTGTGACCTTGTTCTTGATATCATCATTTGTGATATAGTCTGAACTGTATAGAGCGTTCTCGTCTTCGACAAGAGCCTTGTTCAAGGCGTCGCGAAGATAAAAGAGCTTCACCAAGTCGAGTTTTTGTCGTGTTCTTTCCACCTGCTCAAACATCAGAGGCGTGGCGATTGTAGAAAGGATACCGATGATCGAGATGGTGACCATAAGTTCAATCAAAGTAAAACCGGAATGTAAAGAACTTTTCATGATGGAGTTTCCCCTGTCTTGTATAAAATTTAAAACTAAAAGTTGGATTTGAAAAAAAAATTTAAGACATTGCCATTTTTAAGGCTGTATTTTGGCAAATTTTGCAATTTCCCGCTGCGAACGAATGAAGATGTAATTTGCTAAATTTCCGGATATGAAAAATCTGGATACGACCCTCTATTTTGTGACCGACAGCACTG
Source organism: Fibrobacter sp. UBA4373 (assembly GCA_002390045.1). Taxonomy (GTDB): domain Bacteria; phylum Fibrobacterota; class Fibrobacteria; order Fibrobacterales; family Fibrobacteraceae; genus Hallerella. The sequence goes on along the minus strand of DGSB01000033.1, from coordinate 5,983 downwards.
TGGTGCCGGAAGATCGTTTTTTGCCTTCGGTGGAGGCGGCTTGCAAGGGCGGTGTTTCCATTATTCAGCTCCGCGAAAAAAAGTCTTCCACTCGGGAATATTTGCAGTTGGCAGAAAAGGTCCATGCGATTACAAAACGCTATGGCATTCCGCTGATTATCGATGACCGTATCGATGTGGCTTTGGCAATCGATGCGGAAGGTGTTCACGTGGGACAGTCGGATATGCCTGTTGCAATCGCTCGAAAGTTGATGGGCCCGAATAAGATTGTTGGGGCGACGACAAAGACGGTTCCGCAGGCTTTGGAAGCTTACCAGGCCGGGGCCGATTACCTTGGAGTCGGTGCGATTTATCCGACGACGACCAAGGTCGTGACGATCCTTACAAGTGTGGATACGCTGAAGGAAATCGTAAAAGCGGTTCCGATCAACGTGAATGCAATCGGTGGGCTGAACAAGGATAACATTCAGGTATTGCAAGGATCTGGCATTTCGGGCATTTGCGCGGTCTCTGCCATACAAAAAGCAGCCGACCCGGAAGTGGCTGCTCGAGAACTCAAGGCTGCGTTCCTTGCGCTGTAATTACTCGTAAAGCGTGTTTGTCGCGAGCGATCGGGCGAGTTTTTTGTACTCTTGCATAAAGGCTTCGTGACTCGGCTTTTCGCCGAGCTTTTTGACGAGCACGGTCGCGAGCGTCCCGCGGTCCAACAGCTTTTGCAGCACGTTCAGAGATTCTGCGGAAATGTCTGAACGGACCTTTTCAAGGATGGACTTTAATAAATCCTTTGCGCACATTTTGGAAGCTTCGATGCCAAAAATCTTCAGATATTCGGAATCCTGAATCAGGGCTTCTTCTGCGTCCTTGACGGTAGCAAAGAGAATCTTTACCAGACGATCCGTGTCAAAAGCCTTTTGCTTTTCGAGAGGGGCAAAGGTTCCTTTCGCCAGTCCTTTCAAAATCGCCATTTCGAATTCCGCAAGCGCAACATCCGCCTTCGGGCATTCCTGAATATCTACCAGTCGGATTTCTACGGCTCCGCGGTCAAAGCGTGCAATGGCTCCGCGGCTATTCAAGAAGAAGTGGTTCAAGAGATGATCTGTATCGTACGGTGCAATATCCCGCTTCACAACTTCAAAAATCTTTTCGTTGTAATCCGCTTCGGTATAGACCGCTTCCGGAATGACTTTGCCTGTAATGCTCGGAATTTTTTCTTGATTGTGACGGTACGTTTCGATACGGGCATCCTTGTAACCCGTATAACGACCATCCAAATAAGGGCTTGAAGCGGCAAAAGCCGGAATCAGAGGCAAGAGCAGTCGGATGGCTGCGTGCAAGGTCCCGAATTCCGCATCGCCAGAGAATGAAATGTTCAAATGGGTGGACTGCAAGTTTGCCCAACCGTGACCGCGGCAGTCAAAGATACGATTGTACGCTTCGTAAATTTCGTTACAGTCGTACGGCCAAAGCTTGGTTTCCGTCATCGGATCCATGAAGGGATGTGCGGCTGTCGGCAAAAGTTCGGCGTCGAGGGCGGAAAGCTTTTGGTTGGCGGCGAGGATTTCCTTGTGGAAACGTTCGCTCCAGCCTTCAAAGCTTTTTGCAGGTTCTGCACATTTGAATTCAAGAACATGGGAAACGAGTTCGTTCGAAAGGCCAACGTCGCCGTGTTCCACGTCGGAAAGATTCTCTCCGTTTTCATCCTTGCCGAGAACCGCATCGACTCGGGGAAGAACCTTTCCTGTTTTTTTTGAAACGATCATGTATTCGAGCTCAAGCCCGAAGCGATCGAAGAGGTGCCAAGATGAATTGCTCATAAGATGTAAGAATCGATTCCGTGGTGTTGCAGTAAATGCTGCTGTGCTGTGTTCATGCGTTCTTCGATGCGGCGGCGTAAGGAATGCATGATGGTTAAATAGACCTTTTCTCCGCCAATCTGGTCTTCGATGCCGTCATCGATGCTCGGGTTGTCATTGACTTCGATGACCATCGGTTTCCCGTTGACTTCTTTCAGGTCGACTCCGTAAAGTCCATTACCGATAAGGGATGCTACGCGGAGAGCCGCCTTGATGATGCCATGCGGAACGTCGTCTAGCGGTACCGAATCATACAGACCGCAGATGTCGTCTTTGTTCTTGGAATTCCAGTTGTAAATTTGCCAGTGATCCTTGGCCATGTAATAACGGCAGGCATAAAAAGGCCGTCCGTCGAGAATCCCGATTCGCCAGTCGAATTTCGTCGGGGTGAATTCCTGCGCAATGATCAGATCGCTGCTTTCGAACATCTTGTCGAGATTTTCTTGGAGCTCTTTTTCGTCTTTGACTTTGACGACGCCCATCGAAAAACTCGAATCCGGAGCTTTCAGGATCATCGGAAATCCGATTTGCTTGGAAAGTTCGTGCCGGTTTTCGGAATGCGCAATAATCGTATGCGGTGCCGGAATTTTGCCGACGGTCATCAGTTCTTGCAGGTAGACCTTGTTGGAACAGCGGAGAATGCTGTCCGGGTCGTCAATGACAGCAATTCCTTGGGACTGTGCACGACGTGCAAATGCATACGTGTGGTGGTTGACGTTCGTCGTTTCGCGGATGAAGAGCGCGTCAAATTCGCCGACACGATGGTAATCTTTCTTGGTGATAAGCTCGACGCGGAATCCCGTTTTTTCTGCAGCGGCAATAAATTTTTGAATCGCCTTGGCGTTAGAAGGGGGCTCCTTTTCTTCGGGGTTCACAAGGATCGCGAGGTCGTAAAGGTATTCGTCTTCGTGGACCGATGTAAAACGGTTCTTGTCGAAATATTCCTTTGCAAAACGGTCCACCATTTCCAAGTGGGAATCCGGAATTTCGTTGACGCAGATCGGGCGAATGTTCTGGATGAACCACTTTTGCTTAAAGACGAAATGCGCACGCAGAAGCGGAGCCTGGAACTGTCGATAAAGTTCCTGGGAAAGCTCCAGATATTGTGGGCTTACGTTCTGGCCGAAGTAAATCGAAAGTGTGAATTCGGAACCGGTGAGCTTATGGAGGCTCTTCTGGATTAAATCGTCAATTTCTTCAGAAATATTTTTGACGACCGCAGGCGCTTTGAAGTCGCGGATGCTTTTCACATTCGGAATGACTTTGTGACCGCGGGCTTCGGCAAGCAGCGAAACGTAATAGCCTTTGCTTTGGTAGCTGTAATCTTTGCACAGATTGAAAATGCGCACATTTCGCATTTTCGTGAATTCCGTATTTGTCAAATAATCCTTTGCGGATACGACTTGAACTTCAGAAACGTGAAACTTCCAGTTCTTCGGATTATTGACTACGATAATTTTTTTCATTTCTTTTTGGGTTGTACGGCAAGTATCAAGCTGTCGTAGGTGAGAATTCCTAAGAGTATACTATGCACGAGCCGGTTTCGTTCGACTGCGTAATAGTGATCGTGGGCAATCGGATTGGTGCAGTCCGGATCGGCGATAAGAAATTTCTTCTCTTCGTTTTCACCGTAGACAACAATGAAGTGACCCATCGGATCCCCATGGATGTCGTCGAAGACGGACATATTTTCCGAGTTCGTGTACTCCCGTTTGCTCTGATATAAAAATGTAGTTGAAACGCCTGCGATCAGTGGAATGTCTTTTTTGAAATAGCGGTCAAAAAGGCCCGGTCTAAAGTCTTTCAGGTTGACGATTCCGCCGGCTTCGATAAAGCGCAGATAGGCTTTGATGGCGACTCGAAGCTTGGCACGGTGCTTGGCGGCGTATTCGAGCTTCAGTTTTTCTGCAAGCTCCTCCATAGACAGGTCGACCCACGTGGGATCAAAAATCTCCAGGTTTACAGAATGGATTGTTGCGTCAAAACCGCGCTTTAGAGCATCGAGCCCAAGAAAAACACCCAAGGTTCCGCCTCCCTCGAGCATTTCAATTTCATTGATCAGTCGAGAGAGGGAAATGTGGTAACCGTAGTGATGGTAGATCGCGTGCAGGCTTGTGGGCCCGCACGTCACGTCATCCGGTTGGGGAAGAATTTTGATATTCATAATTCTACCGGATTATAGGGGGAATTTTTTACGAGAAAAACCCCTTTACTTTTTCAATAAGGCTTTCGTCCTTCGCATTGTCCTTGTCTTTGCGAATTTCGGCAAGCTGCTTGTAAAGGTCCTTTTCCTTCGAAGAAAGGTCGGTCGGAATCGAGGCGCTCACTTCGACAAAAAGGTTTCCACGGCCACCGCGATTGTTTAGTGGCGGAAGGCCCTGTTCCTTTAAGCGGAATACGGCACCCGGCTGCGTACCGGCCGCGACCTTGATCGATACTTCGCCACCGTCGAGTGTGGGAATTCGAACCGTACCGCCGAGGGCGAGCTTGTAAACCGGAACGTCAATCGAGCAATGCAAGTCTTCACCTTCGCGCGTGTAAAAGTCGTCCTTCTTTTCGGCAATGACGACGAGCAAATCGCCGGCGTCTCCACCGCGTGGACCGCAGTGACCTTCATTGCGCAGGTTCAAATATTGACCTTCCGAAACGCCCGCAGGAATCTTGATCGAAATGGTTTCTTCTTCGAGAACGCGGCCTTCGCCGTGGCAAACAGAACACGGTTTGCCGATGACTTCACCGAGACCGTTACAGTCAGGGCAAGTCGTTTCGCTCACCATCTGGAAGAAAGAACGTGTCACACGACGCACGCGTCCGGTACCATGACAAGTGGGGCATTCCTTCACATTGGAACCGCCCTTGCCGTTACATTCCGTACAAGGTGCATAGCGTTTTAAGCGGACTTTCTTTGTCGTGCCGGTGAGAATTTCTTTATAAGAAAGAGCGATTTTGATCTGCAGATCCTGTCCACGGGGAGGTCCTTGACGACCGCGTGAAGAAGAATGGAATCCTCCGAAGCCACCGCCAAAGATATCGCCGAACTGGCTGAAAATATCTTCGAAGTTGCTGAATCCGCCGCTGAATCCGCCTGCACCTGGACCACCAGCGCCCGGCATGTTAAAGCCGAACTGGTCGTACTGCGCGCGCTTCTTCGCGTCGGAGAGAACTTCGTAAGCTTCTGCCGCTTCCTTGAATTTTTCTTCTGCTTCTTTATTGCCCGGATTTTTGTCCGGGTGATATTTAATGGCGAGCTTTTTGTACGCATGCTTGATGTCGTCGGCGCTCGCATCTTTTGAAACGCCCAGGACTTCGTAGTAATCTCTTTTCTCTGCCATGATCAAATCTCTCTAAAAATCAGATTAAAATCTTTTGTCAAAAATTACAAAAAAGGATTCCCCCCTCGAGGAGGGGAAAATCCTGTAGGTTATCTAACCAAGGAGAAAACCCGATTACTTCTTGTCGTCGTCCACTACGGTGTAGTCGGCGTCGATCGGACCGTCCTTGCCGTTGTCCTTTTTCGGTTCGGCGTGCGGTTCTGCAGAAGCACCTGCATTCGGAGCGCCCTGAGCGGCACCAGCCATGGAGCTGATCATGCTCTGGAGCTTGTTCACGGCTGCATCGATTTCGTCCTTCGTGCCGTTGTCCTTCTTGGACTTGATTTCGTCGATGGCGGACTGGAGCTGGCTCTTGGTATCGGCCGGGATCTTGTCGCCATTGTCCTTCATCATCTTCTCGGCCTGGTAGACGATCTGTTCTGCCTTGTTCTTGGCGTCTTCGCGTTCGCGGTCAGCCTTATCCTTTTCGGCGTTGGCTTCTGCGTCCTTCTTCATCCGTTCGATTTCTTCTTCGGTGAGGCCGCTGGAGGTCGTAATCTTGATAGACTGTTCCTTGCCGGTTTCCTTATCCTTGGCGGAAACGTGAACGATACCGTTTGCGTCGATGTCGAAGGTGACTTCGATCTGCGGCACGCCACGCGGCTTCGGGCTGATACCTGTCAAGTCGAAATGGCCGAGAGTGCGGTTATCGCGGGCATAGGTACGTTCGCCCTGAAGAACGTGAATCGTCACCGCGGACTGGTTGTCTTCTGCAGTAGAGAACACCTGGCTCTTCTTGGTCGGAATCGTGGTGTTACG
>DGSB01000089.1:4268-9905 GCA_002390045.1 Fibrobacter sp. UBA4373 | reverse complement strand
AATCGCTTTTGAAATTCATTTTAGAGAATTCCGCAGCGAATTTTAACCTTTTCTGTTCCCATGATGCCTGGATTGTTCCGTTTATTTCGCATTTCGCAGGGATAAAGTTCAATCCGGATCTCTGGTTGAACTTCCTTTCCGGAATGGTGATTTTTTATCAGCCGAAAAATCCGTTGAAATCGGCAAGATTTTTCCCCGTCAAATTTATCGATGATGGCTTTCTCGTCTTCTCCCAATGGAAGGCGACCAAATAATCCTTTTGTAATCCCTTTAAAAAGCTTAAAGGTCCCTGCTTTCGCAGAGACCTTTAAGAGCGGGAAGGGCGAGATTCGAACTCGCGATAGGAAAACTCCTATACGTCCTTAGCAGGGACGCGCCTTCGGCCAACTCGGCCACCTTCCCTAATTCGGGGGATCACAATTCTAGATATTTTTCGCAGAAATTTCAAGTTCAAATTTTGAAAAAGCTGCGTTTAGTTATTTTTACCCCTGTTTAGATCCGGACTGGCCATGAAATTTTTGAAAACTTTCTTAAAAATCGCGATTGCGCTTTGCATTGTCGGGCTTCTTTGCCTGATTCCTCTATATATAATTGTTTTCCGCGTTCTGCCGGAGAAGGATCCGGACGGAATATTTAACCGCCGTTACATCCTTTCGGAACTTTCCGGCGAGTCTCGAGTGTATTACCGCGACGGAGAACGCCTTTTAGGCTCGTTTTTTGACGTCAATCACCGAATTTATGTGCCTTTTGGTGAAATTCCGGAAAATATCGTGAATGCTCTGGTGGCGGCGGAAGACGCTCGTTATTTTGATCATGGCGGTTTTGATATTACGGGATTTTCCCGCGCGATGTTGAATAATGTCCGCGCCGGGCGTTTGCAGCAGGGAGGTTCCACGCTTACCCAGCAGACTGTCAAGAATATTTATGGCCGAGAAGAGCGCAGCATTAAGGCGAAGTGGAAGGAACTGATCAATGCGCTTCGCATGGAAAAGCACTTTTCGAAAGAAGAAATCCTCGAATTCTACTTGAACCAGTTCCATGTTTCGGGCACGGGAAAAGGTGTCGCTATCGCCGCGCAGTATTTCTTCAATAAGGACCTCAAGGATCTAACCCTTGCGGAATGCGCTTTTATCGCCGGTTCGGTCAAGGGACCTTTCAATTACGATCCGTTCATCCAGCGAAATCAACAGCGGAGAGATCGTGCCTTAGAACGCGGAAGGACGCGCTTGAAATATGTGCTAGGCCGCATGGTGGACGAAGAGTATATTACGCAGGAACAGATGGATTCCGCTCTGGCGAAGCCTTTGGAATTTAATCACGGAAATTTCCGCTTTTCGCTCTCGACGCAACTCTCTCGACTTGAAGAAAAATTTGAAACGGATTTTTATCAGGGCCTTTTTGAAAAGGAAGGCATTTCGGACTGGCGCAAGGCGCAATTGCAGATTGTGACGACGATCGATGCCGATTACCAGATGGCTGCCAAGCGGGCTGTCCAGGATAACATTTCGAACTTGCAGGTGAAGCTCGGCGGTTTTGTCCTTCCCAAATCCGATCTTCCGAATCGAGCCGCCTTTGCTCGCGCAGGGGATTACCTGTACGGTGCCGTCGATTCTGTGAATTATGACGGTAAGGGCAATCTTTCGGACATTTACCTTTCCTTTGGGCAGTTGCATGGACACGTGAGCGCGTCGGATCTCGCCGATCTTGGAAAACAGATGAACGCCGATGTGAAAACGGTTTTAGCCCCGCGTCTCGCAAAGGGTTCTGTTTTGCTCGCAAGCGTGAAGGATACGGTCAAAGTAGACGGCGCTGTCCCGTGCCTGATCGAAACGGAACCGGTTTTGCAGGGTGCGCTGGTCGCGATACAGAATGGAGAAGTGGTGGCGAGCCAGGCGGGCTTTCACAACACAGGTTTCGATCGATCCTTCAAGGCAAAAAGACAGCTCGGTTCGAGCTGGAAGCCGATTCTGTATGCGGCAGCGTTGAACTATCATTGGCATTACTTGGATGAACTGGAAAATGAATTCAACCTATTCCAGTATGAAAATGATTTTTACTTCCCGCGTCCTGACCATAAAAATAAGGGCGAAACGGTCAGTATTCTTTGGGCTGCGGTCCGCTCGGAAAATATTGCGAGCATCTGGCTTTTGGACCATTTGCTCGACAAGCTTTCTACCGAAGAATTTATGGGAGTCGCTGCCGAAAACGGTTATCTTAAGCGGGAAGACGAAGCCTTTGACGATTACCGCAAACGCTTGCGCGACCAGCACGGGCTGTATCTGAACGAAACCGCTAAACAGGAAATCGAATTTTCCAAGGCTCAAAAGTCGCTTTACGAAAAACTTCTGTACGAAAATCGCCCTGCGGCGGCCCGCGCATTGCGCAACATGTTCTATGGACGGAACGTGGAATCCGGAAAGAAGAAGTATCAAAAAATCCAGAGGGAATATTTTGCGGAATTCAATCACAACTTCTTGCATTATTTGGCCATTCTCAAAGACCGTGACTTGAAGGCTCTGAACCCGGAAGATCCGCTGTCACCGACCGCCTTGTCCGATGAAGAAGTCTATCCGAATTTGAATCTTTCGGATATTCGCCGCTTAAATGGAATGATGGGGATCCCGCGTGAAGATGTGGATTATTCGAAAGCGGAAGAGCTCTTCTATTGGCCGGACTTCCGCCGTTCTGTCGCCATGGCCGCTTTTGCAAAGTTTGCGGGCGAAATCGGCATCCATGGAAAACTTCGCGAAGTGCAGAGTATGCCGCTCGGAGTCAATGAAATTCCTTTGGCCGAAATGACGACTGCGTATCAGACGCTCTTGACGGGAAACATTTACAAGTGTACGGACGGCGAATGGAACGAGCCTTGCCTGGTGAAGGAAATTCGGGACAGGGATGGTCGTCGCATCTTTGAAAATTCCGTTGAGACAAAGAAAGTTCTTTCCGATACGGTGACGGAGCAGATGGCGGTTATGTTGCATGCGGTGTTCCAATACGGAACGGCGATTAGTCAGTACAAGAATCTCACGATGATGTCCCCGTCAGGCGAAAATACGCTTCTTTATCCGACGTTTGGAAAAACCGGAACGACGAACGATTACCGCAACGTGGCATTCCTCGGAGCGATTCCGACATTTGTACCGAACAAGAATGGTTTTGCTTTGGATTCGGTGATTGCAATCGGCAGCTATGTCGGTTTTGATGATAACCGCCCGTTGAAATCGGGCAGAACCCGCATTGCGGGCTCTTCGGGTGGTCTTCCGCAGTGGGCTGAATTTGCCAAGGCGGTGGTGAAGGTTCGTGGCGAAAATTCGAAGGTCGATTTCCTCGACATTTCGATGCTTGCCAAGGGTGAAATTCCGCTTCGCCTTGGGACGGAACGTGGTGAAGTCCAGGTGAATCCGGTTACCGGTCTCCCGGTCTATTCGGCAACGGAAACGGTCCGCAATGTTCCGCTGTTGGATGTTCCGGGATACACGTCGCCGGCGCAGGTTGAAACGGCTGCGGCAAGTGCTGCCAACTCGGGAATGATGACGTCGCTTTCCATGCCGGCTTTTGCTCCGGATGCTTTACCGTCACATGAATCTTCTTCATCGAAGGCAGAAGAAGAGGAATTCGAATTGCCTGCGGACTTCACGGGTGATAACGCATTTGTTCCGATTGAACCGGGAGAATTTTAATCGATGAAAATTTTTCGACTTGTTTCTGTTTTAGGAATCGTATCTCTCTGTCTGAATGCGTGCGTCGGGACATCTCCGAAGCCTTCTACATCTGCTGCGGAACCGGATCGGGGAATGCCTTCTTCCGCACCGAAATCTTCCTTGATGGATTCGACAGAATCCTTCCGCCCGGTCGCTCCGAATTCTTTGATGGAAAAAGAATCCGCTCCCGAAAAAAAGGAAGCGCTTGTAAAAGAATCGGAGGCAAAACAAGAACGATCCAAGCCGAATGAGGTGACGGTAGAATTCCCGGACATCTATGTGGAAATTCCGCGCCTTGCGCAAAAGGCGCTGACTCGTGCCGATTCCTTTTATGCCGCCGGGGAGCTGGATTCCGCGGCAGCCATCGTGGAACGCTTTTCCGTGCTGAATCCGTTGTGGAAAGAATGGCAGGTTCAAGCGAAATCGATCGGCGAAAAGGTGCGGAGCGGATACTCGAAAAAAGATGCGGATTTACAGCAATTTCTAATCGCTCTTGTCAATGCAAATTCTCGACGGGCATCCTATGCAGAAGTGAAGCCCCTGGTGGATACGATCTTTGCAACGGCTCCGAGCGATTCCATTCGGCATTTGACCGATTCCCTTGCGCATATCGCCTATGTTCGCACCTATGAAAAAGTCAAAAAAGGCCGGGACGAAGCTTTGCAACTGGCCCGCGAAAAGGCTGCTTTTGACTCGGCGGAACAAAAACTTTCCGAATTGGTTCTGCGTTATTCTGATTTTATCGACACGCTTGAACTTCAGAAAGCGCTATTGAAAATATCTTCCCTGCGATCGGAAGAGTCGGCTGCGTCTGCGGAATACTGGAACTCGCACGATCCGGAAAAGGCCCTGGAAGAAGCAAAAAAACTTTCCGGTGAGCGAAAATGGCAGGCGGCAAAAGAATCTTTCATCAAGATCAAATCGAGCCGTTTGCGTGGAGAAGCTCTGCGTGAACTGGATTCCTTGAATGCGAACTTCTGCACCGAAAAGCGCAAACGAGCAGCCACTCTTTTTGCGGAATCCAAAAGTAAAAAAGGGAACAAACACGAAAAGCTTTCCCAGGCGATCGCCGAACTTGACGCATGCCTTGAATTCGCCCCGAATTACAAGGACCGAGCCACAGTCATTTCCAATAAACAATTTTTGCAGACGGAACTTTCCAAGTGATTTTCGGATATGAATGGTATCTTTACGTCGCCTTTTTCTTTGTCGGAATTTTGACGAGTGCCATTAACAGCATTGCGGGCGGTGGAAGTACCATTAGCCTTCCCATTATGATCTTTCTCGGGTTGCCTCCGACTGTCGCAAATGGGACAAATCGCATCGGCCTTTTTATCGGGAACACCACTTCAGCGGTCAACCTGTTTCGACATGGTCTGTTGAATACAAAGATCTATTTCCATCTGTTGCTGCCGACGTTCATCGGCTCCCTGCTTGGAATTTTCTTTTTAATTCGGCTGGACGATAAAATTTTCCAGGGCATCCTTTCCCTTGCGATTCTTTTGGTTGTCGTGATGGGGCAATTAAAACGGGATTTCTTGGGCAAGCCTCCGGCGACACCTCCAGAAAAATTGTCCTTGCCGGCTTTTTTAGGCTTTTTGGCGGTTTCCATTTACGGCTGCATCATTCAAGTGGGGGTTGGCTTTTTGCAGATATTCGCCCTTTCGCGTTATACGGGTTTGGATCTTTTGCACGTGAACGCCATCAAAAATGCGCTGACTTCTACATTTTTGCTCGTCAGTACGATCGGTCTGATCGCCATCGGCAAAGTGGAATGGGGACTTGCAATCTGCGTTTCGGCCGGATCCATGCTCGGAGGCCTTTTGGGCAGTCGATTGCAGCGTAAAAAAGGCAATGTTTTCATCAAAAGGTTCATTTCGGTGGCAAGTATCGTCATGGCGATCGTTTTGATTCGGGATTTGTTTGCCTAAAAAGG
>DGSB01000089.1:0-4147 GCA_002390045.1 Fibrobacter sp. UBA4373 | reverse complement strand
TCGGACTGTATTTTTGGGGGGATTCTTGACGAAAATCGCGTTTTGCGAAACAAATCGGATCAAATGGGAAGAACTATTTGTAAACTTTCTTAGATTTAGGAACAAAAGACCATTTTGAGTCTAGTTTTAAAGTTTGGTTATTTGGTGGGTGAAAAGGAGAACATGGGATGAGATTGTGTGGTTGGGTCTGGGCGCTTGCCTTGATGACCCTTTCGTCAGCGTTTGGCGCTGTTTCTTTTTATGTTTCGGTTCCTGAATCCTGGGATACCGAAGGTGGCCTTGCTCTAGTATTTTCGGGAAGTCAAAAGCGCTATTCCCTGACGCAGGACCCGAGCGGTTATTACACCGTCACTTATAATAATTCGATAGGTGGAAGTAAAACGGTAACGGTCTACAGCGCGTCGAATTATTCGGACGCTTTTGCGCTCGCCCCTTTATCGTCGGAAAGCGTAATCTATTTGATCGTAGATGAATCGGGTGCGATTACGGCATACGCAGATAATCCTCCTGCGTCGTCGAGTTCGGTAACGTCTTCGTCTAGCAGTACAGCTAAGTCCTCGTCGTCCGAAAAACTTTCTAGCACCAAACGGATCCGTTTTCTGTCTCCGTGGACCAGCACCACGCCGAGTATCGTTTATAACGGTGCCCGGGATACCGTCAAGATGAAAGCGGTGAAGGACACTTGCGGTTGGTATGAAGTCTCGCTCTCGTCGGACTATATGGATGTTGTTTTTGTCCAAACGGTCGGTCCGGAAATCTTTACCGCATCGGGAGCTTCGGAAGGGGCTCAAATCGCCTTGGATAGCATTGCCGATATCAGCAACACGATCTGGATTAACACAAAGAGCGGTCTTCCCGTATTGTCTTCGACCTTCCCAAAGGTCTTGGGCGATTGCCCGTCGCGTCAGCTTTCGGTCACTCTCTACGACTGGTTGGACGGTTCGGGCGGCAATACGGCGGCAGATACGGGAACCAGCAAAGACTTCGGTAAGCACGATAACAATGCCGACGGCAACAACTGCAACCGTCTGACAAAAGGCATGGTCAAGTCCACTCTGGGATCGAATGGCCTTCCGGTTCGTAATGATGAAGATTTTCCGGAAAACTGCAAGGCGTCCGATCACATCAATCACTGGTTCCTTCCGGACACTTTGGCCGTAAAGGGCAACGAAATTTATACGAATGCGACTTGTCGCGATATTACGATTATTCTCGAAGACACGACTGGGCTTTGGCTTGGCCAGATCAATAAGGATTATTCGACAACGGATTGTGCTGGCTGTAACAAAGGAGGCGCATTCCTTCTCGATGACTTCGAATATCTGGATGATGCACAATCCATCTTGAATCCATATTTTGACAATTTAAGTGGAAGTGGTGGATACCATAACTTCGGCTTTACAATGAAGGTGCATGCGGAATTCACCTATGTGGAAGGCCAATACTTTGACTTCTACGGCGATGATGACGTTTGGGTTTTTATCGATAACCGTTTGGCTGTGGATATCGGTGGCGTTCATGACCAGCAGGCCGGGGCTGTCGATCTGGACACGATGAAACTCACTCCGGGTGAAACTTATAACTTCGACATGTTCTATGCAGAACGCAAGCAGAGTGAAAGTAACTTCCGGATGCGCACGTCAATGGATCTCCGTACGTCGATCAAGTATTACAGTATGCGCGATTATAGTTCGACGTCGGGTGGAAAATCTTATACGATTTGGCAGAACATCAAAACGACCGGTCTTGCTTGTGACTATTCCGCAACCGCAGAAGATGAACCGGCGGCATCGTTCTTCCGCTTGTACGGTGGAAATTTGCCGCTGGAAGGTTTGGCCTTGGATACGGCGGGAACCTATTACGGCGGAATTACGATTAATTCCACAATGAGCGGATTCTCCATTGATACTTCGGCGATTTCGGGCCTTTTACCGGGAACATATACCTTTGAATTCACTTCGCAGGCAAACGAAGCGGCTTCCAAGACGATGTCCTTTACGGTCCCGGAACCAGAAATCGACGTGCCGGACGTTTCGATCACTTTTGCGGATTCCAAGTACAATGCGATCGATGCCGATACGGCAACGCTTGGCGAATGGGCTGGCATTATGTATCCGGTGTATATCGCCCTCACTTATGACACGTTGCTTACGACCGACCTTTTCTTGAATAGTTCGAATGCAAATCTCGTATTCCTGAATTCCGACGGGGCCCGCGTTTCGTCGGTGGTCATGAAAAATGGACGTGCCATGTTCTACGTGATGGCCCTTGAAGAAGTCGAAAACGTTTCGTTTATGGTGCAGGCTTCAGCCATTGCAAATCTTCTTGTGTGGAGTGGCATTACGCTGAAGGAACCTCCGGTCCCGAAGATCGATTTGGCGGGCATGTATGACCGCGACGGCGATGGAATTGGCGATAGCCTTGTCGTCCAGTTCTCTTACGCTCCGGATGGAAGCGATGCCCCGGATTCGCTCCGCTGGGTGTTCCGTGATTCCTCATCGAGCGTGTTTGATGATTTTGAACGCGAAGACGATGTGACCGTAAGCCTGTCCCGCAACGCGTTTACTTCCGGAATTTTTACGGGACTTTCTTCGTCGGCGTATGGCGGAAGTATTTCGGCTCATTACACGTATGAAGGAGATCCGTTCCGTCTGGATGGAGTTTTGGAAGATCGTGTCGGCCCGATTCTCACGGGAGCGTCCCTTTCTGTCGAAGACGACATTTCGACTTTGACCTTGAGCGTCAGCGAAGGCCTTTCGGATAGCCAGACGGTAGAATTCCCGCAAGCGTTTGAATTCAGACGTTGGCGCTCGGGTACCCTTTACTCGGGCGTTGTAGAAGCGAGTTACAGTGTGCGCGTTGCGCCGGACCGTGTCCAGCTCTACTACCACGTTCTTGCAGGGGATGTCCCGGAACCGGGAGACAGCGTACGCTTCGTCCCGAGTCTTGCCATGGATATGTCGGGAAACACTCCGCATAAAAACAATCCGTGGATTCGTGTCACGGGCGGTGGTGCTGTCGCCGTGTCCGCAACAGAAATCGTAACGCTGACTCCAGAATCGGCTCCGGCAGAAAATTCTCCGACTGTAGAAACGATTCCTGTGAAGGCAGGATCCTCTGCCGAAAAGATTTCCAAGGAATATGGCCGCCATGGACAGGTGGTATCTTTCGACGGAATCCTGGGCGCTCTGGAAGACGTCAATTCCCATCTCGAGGAAGGGGAAAAGCCGTATACGGTAGACGATATCGAAATCCATTACGAGAACTATTACTTCACCAATCTCGGCGAATACGTGAACTCGGCAGATGGAACAGTCCTATGTTCGGATTCCATCTTTAATGGAGATTGTACGACGGGTGACAAAGCTTTGTTCCTTGCCTGGAACATGCGTAGCAGTGAAGGACGCTTGGTTGGAACCGGAGCTTATGTTGTTCGCTTGGATGTACGGATGCTGGTCGGTAACCGAGTGTTGAAGAAAACTTCCGAAAATGTATGGGGTGTTCGCCGCGCGGTCGGAATCCTGAACTAGAAATTGTTTCACAGAATGTTTCACAAAATCCCTTTCGTTTCGGAAGGGATTTTTTTTGTGCACGACAGATTTGTTACAAATGAACGTTTAGTGAACTTGTAAGGAATCAAAAGTGTGGCAGTTGTTTGCGATTGGGCGCGATAGAACCGGTGATGAACCAGCTATAAGATGCCTGAATATCCAGAACGGAACGTTTCTGTGTACATTTAGGAAAGAAAAGGTCTTTTTGAATGGTGTAAGGGTTAAAAAAAGACGCTGAGGAACGCTTTTTTGAAAAAAGGGATGATTGGGGTGAAAAAAATGAAGGTTTTTGCTCAAAAATTTTGGGGATCCAAAAAGAAAAATGTAAATAGAATGTTGATAATTTGAGATTAATTGGTTTTTATCTCGGAATTTAGCTGTTTTTTGGCATTGTAAGAAAAAAAACGCGGAAAATCGTCGAATTTTGCACAAAAACCCCTTGACGTTTCCGTGGGGATTTCTATAATTGGCGTCGTTCCGGTCGAGAACGGCCGAGAAACACCCCGAACGAGATTTGGGAAGGCTGATTGAAGGATTTGGAGATGTGCTTGAGTGATGCTCCGGTCAATCAAATTGACGGAAGAGAAAGCGTGTCG
>DGSB01000018.1:14803-34419 GCA_002390045.1 Fibrobacter sp. UBA4373 | reverse complement strand
GCTTCGATATGCACGTCTTCCATAATCAGATTTTTCACATAGGATCCCGGTCCTAAAGTTCCGAAGAATCCCAAATTCTGGATATACTTTTGATATCCGGAAACTTCCTTCGATTTGTACAGCGCAATGAGTTCCGTTCCCTTGATGTACATTCCACGAATGGTATGACCGTTTCCGTCAAATATACCTTGGTAACGGACTTCGCCAGTTCCCGGAGCAATCGGGGTCCAGAGTTTACCCGCAAGATCAATATCCGCAGTCAGAATCGCATTGATTGTGATAGTTGTACTCTCGTCAACCAAATCCGCCTGTTTTGAAAACCAAGCGAGATCAGCTGCCGATGCGATTTTGTAATAAGTTTTCGACTGAATGACCGTATCTGCGGGGGCTTTTGCACTCGCAAAATCCACCCATGCGTCCAGAGCAAAAGCTTGGCTCGCCAAAGTGACACAGGTTCCAAAGATCAAAAGGGTTAATTTCTTTACGTTATACATACCGGCCTCCCAGTAAATAATCTGTTACAAATTTAATTCCTTTTTTGGATTTTCGGCTGGTTTTATGTGTTCCCGTGTGACGCTCAGTACAAAAAAAGCTCCCTGAACGGGAGCGACACCAAAAGAAGCGTCTATTTGGATCAAAGATTCTTTTCGATAGCAGCTTCGAGAGTGCTCTTCGGAACGGCCCCGACGATGTTCGCCACTTCTAGACCGTTCTTGAAAAATTTCATGTTCGGGATGTTCGTAATGCCAAAACGCGTGCAGAGAGCTTCCTGCTTGTCGGCATCCACTTTAGCGACCACGATTTTACCGTCATATTCGTTGGCAAGTTCTTCCATGACAGGACTCATCATCTGACAAGGTCTGCACCAAACGGCCCAAAAATCGACAAGGACAAGTTTCCCAGAATTAATGACTTCGTCGAAGTCTTTTTCGGTCACATTGAGAACGGACATGCTACACCTCTCTTAGTTTTTTTCTATAAAATAGCTATTTTTCGGTTCCGAGAGTACCAATATGCCATTTTTTGCGATTTTTATCACAATCAGCCTTCTGCTTTCACCGGTGTACGCCGCCGTGAATGAATTAAGCACGGCACGCAAAGGGGCGGATGCAAACGAAATCGCGGAAAGGACTTATGACTTGGAAGGTCAAAAGGCAGAATGGATTCTTGGGACGTCCATTCTTGGCAATCCGGACCTTCGCTTTAGCTCTGCCGGCATGGCGAGTCCAACCCGAAGGCTTCCTTCAAAACTCGCAGGCATTTTCACGTTTCCTCTAGAATATGACGCGACACAACTTTCGATGTACGGCGAAAACGGCATCATGAAAGAAAACTTTGCGCGCGGAATCCCTGTCGATACTCCCGAGACGCATATCCTTTGGGAACGTTACTCCTTTAACGGGAACGCCTTTGGACTGGACTTTAGACGCCTGCTCCTCGATAGTATCGAACTCGATATCGGCATGGCGAGTTATTCGAACGACAGTTCCAAAGTATTCCGCTACCAGGATGTGACGCATCAACCGTTCTTTTCCCTAGGGCGCGACTCTTCACAGATTCCGTTCTCCGGTAGAAACGTACAAATGAACACGACGCATTTTAAGCCGGCTATCGCATGGTACTTGCCCAAAGGAACCGTCGTCGCCAGCATGAGTTACCTGGTCGTGCAGAACGACGACATCGCACCCTATTCGTATACGCAAGATACGAGCGACTATTCCAAAGTCACTTATTTAAGGGATCCGTTGAACACAGAACTCAGGTCCTTTACATACGGAATCCGCGGGGTCCTGAAACCGATCAAGCCTTTGGAAATTTACGCGAGCATCTACAGCGGTGAGCATGAAATCAACTACGACAGCTTGCCGGATCTCGTCAAGAGCGTTCAAGATTCCATCGATGAAGACGGCGAGACTTATAAAGATACGACTTGGTACGGGGTAACCGATGCAATCCAATACGAAACGGTCAATGGAGACGGCGGCATCGCGTTAAAACTTCCATTAAACCCTGCCCTCCGCATGGAATATGAATTTACCGAAACGAATTCCCGTTTCAAGCAAGACAGAGAACTTTATTACTTGGAACTTCAAGACAAGCTTCCCCTGCTGGATTTTCGCATTCAAGCGGGTGCGCTTCGCAATTCGAATATTTTCGATTCCGTCGAAGTCGCCCGGATGAATTCTGCAAACTTGACATTGCACTTGCCGTATCACGTGGACTTAAGCGGAACGTTCCGTGAAGATGTCCGCTATCCCGATATCGATGAGCTCAAGCTTTATAACCGTGCACGCTATGCTTATCCCAACGCCTCTCTGAAAGAAGAAGAACGGATTCGCATGACCGGCGACATGAAATGGAATCCGGGCGGAATTGTTTACGGTGTCGGCTTGCGCTATGAATATGTGGACAATCCAATTAAGCAGCGCTGGGTGACGGGCGAAGGCTTGGAATCCATTGAAACGGCTTCGCAATGGATCAACTTGGACTATGCAGAAGCGTTAGACTGGTATGTTGCCGCCGGATTTTCCATTGGGAACTGGCAGCTTTATTTGGAACGCGAACAGTCCCTGTCAAAGCAGAACCGCCCGATCGACGTCACGAACCTCTATTACAAAGGGTATATCCGCTGGTCGGATAAATTTGTAAAGAACCGTCTGGGTGTAAGCGTTGCGTTCAACTTTACTTGGTTCGGGAATCGTTACGACTTGCAAATGACCGAAGATGAAAACGGCAAGGAAATGCTCGAAGTCATCGAGCTCAAGCATTACCTGGCATTAAACTTTGAAGCCCGGATGCGAATTCTCACGTTTTCCCTCTATTCCCGCATCGACAATTTGAATCACAGCCTTTACGAACCTGCAGCGGGCTACCGCCCCGAAGGCGTGCGATTCCTCTACGGCATCACGTGGAGCTTTGACAATTAATGAGCGCTCAAATCAAGGTTTAATCAAAACCTTGTACATCACGGGCCAATTTTTTCCGGTGATCCAGAACGCTTTTCCGTCAAACGCAATCCCGTTCAACACTTCTGCTCCAGGGATTTTTTTTCGGACTGCACGAGCGATCTTTGAAAAGTCATACCACTTTAAGACTTTTCCCGAATTCAAATCTATCGCCGCAATGGAATCGGACTGCCAAACATTCGCGTAAGCAATATTCCCGACAACTTCCAGTTCATTTAAATAAGTGACAGCGTTCGTATCGTCAAAAACGGGAATATTTCGATAAATGTTTTTATCTCCCGGAGAAAGCAGGTACAGATTCTGGCTTCCGTCCGACATCAATAGCGATCCCTGATAAAACGCAAGGCCCCAACCTTCAGTCGGAATGGAAAAGGCGCTTTTGCGGGTAAAGGTTTTCGCGTCATAGACAAACGCAGTTCCCTCTCGCCATGTCAGCCAAAAAATATCGTCGCCCAATTTAATCGAGCCTTCGCCGAAATAGCGGGATTCCAGTTTTACGGAATCTGTCGGAGATTTTCCGGGAGCCGAGTAACGGAACATACGGGACTCGCCGTAATGCCCCGTCGTTTCGTAGAGCTTTCCCCCATCAAAAAAAAGCCCCTGCGTGTAATGGTCCACAGAATGTTCTGCAGAATCCACCACCGTGAAAGAACCTAGAGCAGCCGAAAGGAGAAGTTCAGAAAGCATTTTTCAAATATAAAGTTATTTCAAAGTATGGAGCAAAGCGTTCAAACGCTCCGTCATTTGAATAGCCCCTGCTGGGCACAAATGGTCGCGGTTCTGAGCCATTTCGTCCGTGTAATCATGACTTCCCATTTGATTTTCATCCATCAAGGTAAAATTCGAATATGTTTCCGAAAGGCTTTGAATTCGAGAAATCAATTCCGGCGCCAATGTTCGCGTCAATCCATAACGGCCATAAGCAGTCGTATTCTGATACTTGGGACTCATCGGGAAAATGACGCCTACCACCTGAATGTTTTTTTCGGCGGCTAAAGAAATGATTTTTTCGAGTTCCTGGAAGTTCTGCAGGAAAGCCGAAGAATCGGCTTCATACCAAGATACGATTTTATCTATCGCCGCATTCTTTTCCCAGCCATTGCATTCCGAATTCATAAAGCCATGAGAAAGGTACAACCAATCTCTATAGGCGTAGTTTCCTGGAGAATTTTCGGTGAGTTCCGCAAGGCCTTCCGGGTATCCGGATTTCCAAAAGTCATGATTCTGATCATAGACATATCCCGGAGTATTCTTGTAACGCTCGTAGAAGAAGTTGTCTTCGGATACGTTTTGCTTTTTCCACCACATATCAATATCCAAAGACAAAACAAGGTACTGAAGCTTTGAAAGATGCGGGAGCGCATAGTTTTCGAACAAATAGCTCGAAACAAACATCGAGTTGGGAGTATTCGAAAGATTCAAAACAAAGTAATTAGAATCGAATTGGCTCGGAATCACGCCCCCAAGCGAACGCGAAGAACCCAAAACCACCACATTCGCTGTATCGCGGAAACTCCAAAGCAATTCCATTTTGTAACGCAAAATAGCTTCCGCTTCTTCACCACCATTTGCAAAGTAAACGCCAGCACTGTCCGAATTTAATTTGTCCGAAATCACCGGGGACGTTTTCGCCCAAAGAGACGGATGCCAAAGTTCTTCGCCCTCGGCTAGTTCCGTGATTTCGCCACGACCCATTTGAATCAGAATAATTTTTTGATGTGCTCCCGAAGAATTGGTGAGCGTCGCTACGGCAAAATTTGCATGGGATCCAACCATCCACTCGGTATGATCGAAAGCATAACCGGTAGGAGCCGAAATGTTCTGAACCAGGTTTCCCGTGCTATCGGCAACCAACAGCTGTTCATGTGCGGCATAAGAAGTTCCGGCAAAACTTTGTCCAAGAGTTCCACCAAAGTCAAGGAAGAGCGTCCGGCCACTTCCATCCTGCGCAAGGGATGCATTGCACGCCTGTTCTTTTCCGTACCAAGTTTCTTCGTTTCCATTGCGGTTTGCGCGCAAGAGACGCGCCCCCGATACCGCTAAGTTCAAAGAATCGTCAAAACCGCCGTGATAATTTCCGTCAAAAATCTTTTCCGGAATTCCGAAGTTTCCATCGCGGAATGGAACCATCCATGTAGAACGCGAAGCGAAGGTGGCATCGTCTAGATTGTTTCCAGCATCATCCACATAAATTAAAACCGTATCTCCCGTTGAAAGAACTTTCCATCGCGGAATCGCGGCACTTTCCACATCCAACTGAACAAGATTGGATCCTTTTGCATTCAAATCCCGTACGTATAACTTCGAAATTCCCGAAATGCCTTCCGGCTTGGTACAAAAAGCGACGCGTTTTCCATCGGGAGAAATTTCAGGATGATAGCTATCAATCGTATCGACAATTTCAACCGCAGATAGATTTGCGTTCGAATAATCGATGTAGGCAATATTTCCGGTTTCATCGTTTCGGAAAGCAAGCTTGACCTGATAAGTTCCCATCAGCCAATGCAACGTATGGGAATTTGCCAATGGCTTCACGACAGACGACGAGATTTCCCCGCTGGCGTTCAACCATACCGGATTTGAAATTTTTCCAATCGCCAAACGAAATCCGACATATTCGGACTTAGAAGAAGAGGTAACGGAATACACGTCGCCCCTCGCATAAGTTGTCGTTGCCGATTCCGCATCTCGAAAACTTCCGCCCTTGATAATCCGTTCCCCGATCGAGTTTCCATCAGCAGCTCCGACATAATTTGAAAGAGTCGTGTCCTTTAAATTTCCAAGCCAGTCATTGACCCATTCCGAAACATTCCCCGCCAGGTCACAAACCTTGAACGAATCGGCGGTACAAATCGAATGCGGCTTATAATCCGAATTTGCAGAATTCCATCCCGATGCAGGGTCAAAGTTTTGCGAAGCGACAAGAATCCATTCCGCTTCCGTGGGAAGTCGATACGCATCTACATCCGTACGGAAAGTCAAGTCCGAAATTTCCGCCACACTTTTATCGGAATTAAAAGAAATGCTAGAATAGAGATATGCGGTATCTAGACCTTCTGCCTTACTTTTTTCATTTGCAAAAAGAACTGCATCCAAGTAGGAAACGTTTGTCACCGGAAGCGAATCGCCCGAGCATTCTTTAGAGCTCGACATATAGGCATTAAATTCTTCGCACGTCACTTCATGGCGTCCGATAGAAAAATTATAATCGAAATTCACCTTCATCTGCGGACGTTCGCTGGCACGAGCTTCGGAATTTGTCGTGCCAAGCGTCGCTGTGGATTTTTCCGCAAAGACGAAAAGCATCCCAGCGTGGACCGGATCAGTCCGAATCATAAACGTCGTTAATTCCTCTTCGGAAGTATTTGCAGAGGTTTCCGATTCCAAGCATCCGCAGAGAATCAAAGTCAAAAGGACCACTGCAAGCAGCCAAATATTTTTCATTGGAAACTCTCCAAACTATCCAGGACGGATTTCAAGCGGTCCGTCAGCAACTCTGCGCCAGGAGTCGCCAAATGGTCAAAGCCATAAGCCATTTCGTCCGTATAATCGTGATCGCCCATCTTATTTTCATCCATCAAAACAAAATTCGGATAGTCTTTTTGCAACGCGGTCAAACGTTCAATAAGGCTAACGGCGACAGAACGCTGTGGACCGTAACGGCCAAAAGATCCCGTTTCTTTATATTTGGGAGACTGCGGGAAAATAATGCCGACAACAGGCACGCCTTGAATTTGTGCATGTTTTAAAAAGGTTTCCAGCCGCAAGAATTGACCGTCTATAAATCCGGAAAGTTCTTTCGCCCACATGGAATCCGCATTGACTTCGGCAACATCCCCCCATCCTTGTGGTTCTAGAGGATTATAGCCCAAATTTTTCAGATAATTGGTTCGGACCGGTTCCACGGCATAAGCGCTTTGAACCGCTTTGCGGAAATTTTCCGAAACGCCATATTTCCAGAATTGATGGTTCTGATCGTAGATAACGCCAGGATAGCTTCGGAATTTATTGAAGTAATAAAAATCATCCGGGGTTTGCCAAATATCCAAATCAAGAGAAAGCACAATCGCTTTTAAGTTTTTCGCATGATTTAATGCATATTCATCTGCAAAATACAGGTTAAACGGGAAGCTGCTTTGCGCATGTCCCATATTGATCGTCGCATAAGAAGAATCCAGTTTCTTCGCGATAACGCCATCTTCCATTCGCGAACTTCCCACGCACACGACTTCTAGCGAATCGGCGCGATTCCAGAAAAGCTCCATTTTCGCACGAATCGTTTGGAATTCGAATTCATCGCCTTCGGCAAGATATACGCCCGCACTATCCAAGGAAATTTCCGATTGTTCATTCGCATCCAAAACATCCGTCCACAAATTCGGGTGCCAAAGTTCTGTTCCGGAAGCGAGTTCCACAATCGAAGAATCCAATGTACCGACCAAAACGATTTTGGAATGCGCGCCATCGGAATCCGTCAAAGTAGAGACGGCATAATTTTTGACATTTTCGACCCATTCCGTATGATCAAACATGTAATGCTCCGGTGCAGGAATCATCGTCAGCAGTTGACCGTTGTAAATCGAGACCAAAAGCATTTGGTGAGCAGAATATGTTTTTCCGGAGAACGCGGCTCCTGTTGCACTTCCAAAGTCAAGAAAAAGAACCTGATGCGTCGCTTCGGAAAGCGAAACATTGCAAGCCTGTTCGCCGTTCAACCAAAGCATTTCATTTCCGTTCAGCATGGCCCGAAGTAATCTTGCCCCGCTGACCGCCATCGTGCCGTCATTCAGAACGCCTCCGTTATACGAGCCATCCAAAATCTTTGTCGGCGTTCCGAAGGTTCCATTCGAAAAAGAAACGGTCCAAGTCGAAGCCTGTTTCCATTCCGTTTCATTTGTATTGTTCGCAGCGCTTGTGACGTAAACGATTTGCGTATCCGCTCCGACAACTCGCCATCGCGGAATGGCAGCGCTTTCGACTTCAAGTTTCACGAGATTCGTCCCGGATTCGTTCAAATCACGCACATATAGATTCGAAATTCCCGAAATGCCTTCGGGCTTGGTGCAAAAAGCAATTTTCGATCCATCCGGAGAAATCGCCGGATGATACGCATCGATCGTGTCCACAATTTCGACCACAGTCGGATTGGACGACGCAAATTGAATGTATCCGATGTTTCCCGTTTCGTCGTCACGGAACGCCAAAATGGAATTGAAGGATCCCAGCTTCTTCTTTAACGAGGAAACGACAGAAAAAGCTTCTACATTCCATTGACTCTTGCTTCCTTTTTCATTTTGCACTTGCTGTACAAATTCAACCATTCCGCGAACTAGGCGAAAGCCGACATAGGCCGCATGCATCGATGGCGAAACCGTATACACATCGCCACGATTTTTCAAATTGATGTTGGCAGCCGCATTGCGGAAACTTCCCCCCTTCACCACAATCTCGCTCAAAGAATTCAGAGAAGAAGCTCCGGCAAAATTTTCCACGGAAGTATCTCGGACATCCGAAAGAAAGTCATTTGTCCATTCTAGAACATTTCCCGCCATGTCGCAAAGGCCATTTCCATCTTTGGGAAGCTCACAAACATTGTGCCGTTCAAAATCGGAATTTTCAGAAGTCCATGCATTTTTAGACGGATTCCAACCTTTTTTTGCCGCATAAATCCATTCCGCTTCTGTCGGGAGACGATAACCATTCGCCATAAACTGGGTGGAAAAATTATCCAGATAAATCACATGCCCATCCGACGATTTCGAAATTCCATCATAGATGTAGACAGTATCAAGTTTCATCGTTTTGGATTTTGCATTCGCAAAAAGGACCGCATCGTAAAAAG
The DNA here is from genome assembly GCA_002390045.1 of Fibrobacter sp. UBA4373. Classification (GTDB taxonomy): domain Bacteria; phylum Fibrobacterota; class Fibrobacteria; order Fibrobacterales; family Fibrobacteraceae; genus Hallerella. The sequence goes on along the minus strand of DGSB01000018.1, from coordinate 25,611 downwards.
ACACATCGGTCACCGGCAAATTTTCATCTTCCTGCGTATAGGATTCTCCGAGGATTCTCGAATATTCCCCTACCGTAACTTCATGCACGTCGATGTAATAATTGTACGAAAAATGCGACGTCAAATTCACCGCATCTATTTTGACGGAATCATCCATCGAAAGGATGCGTTCCATCCCTTCATAAGACTCCGACAAAACGTCAGCCGAAGAGGCTTCGTTTGTACACGAAATACAGCAAAATATCAGAAAAAAAAGACTGAAAACAAACCGCAAGCGCATTAAGTATAAATTAGAAATTAACGGTCTGATTCGCCACATTCAAAATGCTTACGAAATGACCTTTCCGCTTTATTTATCGAGTCTTATCCCAAACAGCATAGGCGCTATCTTGATACACTCGGTTCCATTTTGAATTTTCGTCCAATGCGTAAACTAATTTTTTCCAAAGCGGAATATAACGAATAGGCAAAAGCACGCGATTGACAGAAAGCGAATCCGAAAAAATAAAGAATTCTGCCGGTTTTTCTGCAAAATTCAGATAGTTCGCTAGGAACGTCGAATCCTTGAGGATAAAACGTCCATCGGCGAACGTTTTAACACCCGGAAGAGCCCATTCCATGTACCCCCCCGAGCGATCGTCGTTAAAAATTTTGGAATTTTCGAGCATCGGATTTTGGCGCATAAAATCCACCGCTCCGACAGGAACTCGTTCCATGGAAATCGCCCTAAACGCTCCATGATCAAAATAAGCGGGAAGGCTTTTCACAAATGTTCCTAAAACAAAAGCAATCCCTAATACCGTCAAAACTTTAAGTCCAAAAGAAAACTTTTCTTTCGAAACCGAGACATTCTTTCGAAGCCATTTTCGAGCCCCAAGAATCGCGCCCGAATGCCCAAGGACAATCGACGCAAATGGGAAAAAGAAAAGGACCAAATTCCGTTCCGCCGTCGCCGCTAAAAAAATTCCTACGACAAGCCAGGCAACTTGAAATGGTTTTGCCAAACGACGATGTTTCAAGATTACAAAAGCAGAAATCAAAATGCCCAAAAGCAATGCCATCATGGCTACACGATTTTCACCCAAGACCAAAAGCGTCGTGGGTGCGCGATTTTCCGCAATCTGTTGGGCAAAAATTTGCGACGAAGCGGTTCCGCCTACTAGCCGGTTCAAAAGTTCCATCGGATAATTCCAAAGAACAATCCCTTGTTCATGCGCTAAAGGAGTCGCCAAGAGCAATGCAAAAAATATTCCATTCGCCACTTTACGCGCACGAGAAAGACTCGGGAAAGAAAATGCAATGGCGAAAAAAGCGAGGCAAAATCCCAACGGGAAAAGTCCCTGGACACGTACCCACACCCATTCCACGCCAAGAAGCACAAAGGCAGAAAAAATCCACTTTATCGAAATCCTTTTTTCGAGCTGCGGTAAAAGATTCCAAAAAATTCCCAAAAAAAGCATCGTCGCAAGAATCGGCCTGCATTCAAACGCATATCGGAACAAAAAAGCGAAGGAGACCCAAAGGGCAAAATGCACCCACAAAACTTTTCGCTTCATCGGCAACAGCCAGAGAAACGCCACAACTCCCCAAAGCAATGATTTTAAAGCGACAAGCCCCAACGCTCCGAACGATTCAAAAATGCGGTAAACCGCCAGCTGAAAAAACAAATGGACATTGATCCATGGAGACTTCGAAGGAGTCCAGCAAAAAGGATCATCCCAAGCCATCCCGTTTTCCAAAAAGTCTCTTGCACTTGCCAAATGCCACCAGATATCGGAATCCGTCAGCGGAAAAAACGCAAAAAGCGAAACGCAAAAAGCAAAGAGAATTTGAGGAAGGAAGGCCTTCATCGAACACGAGCGCTCTTGCGCGGGTCTACTTTTTCAATCGCTAGGCGTCGATTTTTATCCACTCCAGGGTAAGCTGGGAAGAATTCGCTTGCGATTTTATACCAGGCAAGAGCATTTTCCGGATTCGATTCGAGAAAATAATTTCCCATATCGAAAGCGACAAGACCCAAGAATTGCTTTTTGTAAAGAGGTCTAAATTCATAACCCGACCACGAGCCTTCCGCATATTTTTTGCGGTATTCTTCGTCGGAATAATGATAGCCTTCGCGATTCGGTTCCAGATTCACTCCATTCACTCGGAAGAACATATGGCCCGGCACAAGAATCGCATCGATGCGAAGCTGTCGCGCTTCCGCAAGCATCAAAGCAAGCCACGTCATTCCAACGCAACCACTTTTACCATATTCCAAAGATCGGCCGGGCAAAATAGAAGAAGGCGCCGTCGATTCTTCTTCGCCCGCAAACTCTAACCCCCAAAAATCCCAAAGCACGGATTTCACCGCACGGAGAGTATCCTTTGTATCGTAAAGGACGCTATCAAAATAATACAAGCCTTCATTCCATCTGGAATTTCGATCGAAACATTGCGGCTCGAAATCGTCAAAGGTACATGCCGCCGAAACGAGGGAAATATTTTGACCTCGATTGGGGGCAAGCACAAGCATCAAAGCGACAATCAGCATTAAAAATAATGCAAAAAGGACCATCGATCGAAAGATTGATTTAGAGAACATCCCACTCCAATGGCGATTGCCAGAAATCGCGAAGGGTCATCATATAAATGACCAAGCGCTTTGTTTTTAAGGATTTTTTGTCTTTGACCATCCGATGGCGTACAAGAGGTCCACCGCCCCAACTGGTCACAACCTGAACATCCAAACCCGTTGCAAAAGCGAGAAGCGATCCCGGGCCTCCCGATTTTCCATCCACAGATTCAAAGACTCCCGTAAAGGAATCTCCCATCAAAAGAATCGGAGCGTCCTTGCCACCGACATACGGTTTGCCGTCTTTGTAGATTTTTTTGACTTCCAAAGTTTCCGGGGCAAAATTTCCCTGCTCGGTCTGCGGAAGCTGTTGGATCAAATCGCCTTCGCGTAAAATCGTGGTATCGCGCATTTCAAGCGCCCCCGGCTGAGCTCCGGAATTTTCATACCAGGCGTAAGTCGTCACTTTCATCGCAAGCTGTTCCATTGCAGCAAGGAGGCCTGGCAAAGCCCAATGCGTGTCGAACTTTTGAAAAGAGAAATGTTCGCCGTCATCTCCGGCACGGGCCGCCTGCAATGCCGGGAAAACGTCTAAGACATCTACGCCAGCGGCAAGAAGCTTCCGGATGATGTCACGGCCAGCGACGTCCACGCAGAGCGTATCCGCAGTGCCCGGAACCATTTTGTCCGCATAAAGAGCTTCCTTGGTGGGCATCGGAACGACCAAGAACTGAATTCCCAAACTGTCGAGATAAGCCTTGAGTTCCAAAAGCCTCGGCAACGGATTGTGCAAGGAATCCTGGGCGGTAAAATCCTTGGCGAGCAAGGAATTCGCATCGCGGCGGAACCAAAGCATTCCGCTTGCACTCCAAGCGTTTTGAGCCGCAGGCAAGGAATCGAGAACCTTGGAGAGTTTCGCTTTAAAGGCTTCCGTTTCCGGGGTTTCGGGACAAACGCCTTGAAGTTTTTCTAATTCCTGAACTCTCCACGCAGAATTTGTATCGAGGACGCGAGTGAATTCCTTTTCATGCATGGCGGAATCCGCTTTCAGGGAGGCTTTTAACGCGACTTGATAGAAGTAAGGAACATCAAAGGCAACCCATATCGGCGTTCCCATCGGATTTCCGCGCATCACGGCAAACGGTTTTGTTCCGTTCCATTCCTTTCCCGCTTCATGAACTTCCATGTCCGTATTGAAGGTCGGATACCAGTAAGCTGCCAAAGTTTTGACCCAATCCATCGCCATTTCCAGATTCAATGCTCCGGAAGTATAAGACTTGAAAATGTCGATTTCGGCCTGAGTCGGTTTTTGTTTCAGCCGAGCCCAGAATTTTGGAACGCCCGTCCACTTCCGCGGAACGACTTCTACCCACCAGCGGCCTCGCTGCGTATTATCGCCGAACAAATAAAGTTTTTCAATTTTTTGAAAATCCGCAAAAACATTCGACTGCCCCCACTTGACACTTTCCGCATCGCGGAAGACCTGCGAAAGGGAATCCCCGGCGCCTTTTGCGTAGAGAATTTTGGTAAACGGTTCCCAGGCAATCGGATTTCGCATTTGCAAAAAGTCCGGCTCCGTCGAAACGAGCGAGTCGAACATCGGGAACGGATAGGCGTTCCATTCTGCATTCACAGGTTTTGCATTTTCGGGAAGTTCCTGCTTTCCGGCATCCCGAATCGGATTTTGATAGTAGGCGGCAAAGTCCAAATCGGCCAAAGTCGGGAGCGCGTTGGAATCCAAAACAAAAACGTGGCGGACTTCACTGTTTTTTGCAACGGAATCGATTGAAAACGGAATTCCCATCCGAACGAATTCGGATTTGGTCTGCACAGCCTCGTGTTTTACCGTCACATTTTCGGATTGCGAAGCGCATCCCATCCAAAAACTGGTGAGCCCTGCAAGAGTTAAAAAGTAAAAGATTGCCCCATTTTTCATATCAAAAAATATAGATAAATGCTTTCTATTTTCTAATTTTAAAGGTATGAAAGAACTCCGCATAGCAACGTTACAAGGCAAATGGTTCGGCACGACCGAAGCGACCAACTCCTGGTATGTATCCGAAGCCAAAAAGCTGAAAGATTCCAAACTCGACATTCTCGTTCTTCCGGAACTTTACCACACCCCGTATTTTCCGATCGAAGAAGGCGAAAAGGGCTTTGACTGGGCCATCGAAAAGAACGATGCCCTGGTAAGCGAATGGCAAAGCATCGCCAAGGAACTGAACGCCGTTGTCGTTTTCCCGTTTTTTGAAAAACGCGCCCGCGGAATTTATTACAACAGCGCCTATGTTTTTGAACGTGACGGAAGTATCGCGGGCCTTTATCGCAAAAGCCATATCCCTGACGATCCGGGCTTTTATGAAAAGTACTACTTTGCTCCGGGCGACACCGGCTTTGAACCCATCCAGACTTCCGCAGGAAAACTCGGTGTTCTTATTTGCTGGGATCAATGGTTCCCGGAAGCAGCCCGCATTAACGCGCTCAAAGGCGCAGACGTTTTGATTTACCCGACCGCCATCGGTTGGGACTGCAAGGAACCGACTTCCCTTTATGAACGTCAAAAGGACAGCTGGATGACGGTGATGCGCGGTCATGCGATTGCGAACCGTCTTTTTGTCGTCGCCGCAAACCGTATCGGTACGGAAGGCGATTTGACTTTCTGGGGACATTCCTTTGTGAGCGCTCCGGACGGATACATTATCGAAGATTTGAAGTCTGACTTCCTCGGTTCTTCCATCACGGAAATCGATCTTTCGGAAATTGAATTCAACCGTCGCTGGTGGCCGCACTTCCGCGACCGCCGTACAGACCTTTATAAAGACATCCTCAAAACCTGGGACACGCCATGAATTTGCACTACCCTGCCGAATGGGAAACCCAAAAATCCATTTGGCTTTCATTTCCGCACAACACGCAAAACTGGCGTGGTAAAAATCGCGAAAAGATTTTCGCGTTCTACTTTGAACTGATCGAAATCTGCTCGCGCTTTCAGCCGGTAAATGTCCTCGTTCCATTGGACTTTGTTCTGCCCGCAGACCAAAAGAAAATTTTCGCCAAGGCAAAATTCAAGCCAAAGTTCATCCCTATGGAAACCGATGACGTTTGGATCCGCGACTACGGTCCGTTCTTCGTTTACAACGAAACAGGCAAAGAAAAGATCGTCAAGTTCCAGTTCAACGCCTGGGGCGCCAAGTTCCCTCCATGGAGCAAAGACGAAAAGATTCCGTTCGCCATCGCCAAAAAGAAAAAATTCGCCGTCAAGGAATACCCGTATATCTTTGAAGGCGGAGCCATCGAAGTCAATGATGACGGTCTTGGAATCACTACGCTCCCCTGCCTCGTCGGCAAGCATCGCAATCCCAAAAAGGAATTGAAGCACGTCGAAGAAGCGTTGAAAGAAGCGCTCGGCCTCAAGGATCTGCTCGTTCTTCCGGAAGGCCTTGCCGGCGACCACACGGACGGCCACATCGACAACGCGGTCCGCTTTATTTCGAAAACACGTGTCGTGATGGCTTGGGAAGAAGACCAGACCAAGGTGAACTTCAAGCCGCTTCTCCGCAATAAGACCATTTTGGAAACCTGGCTAAAGCGTCATTACGGCTCCAAGGCCCGTGTCGATACCGTCCAAATTCCGACGCAAAAAAAGCTCGGACGCGGCACGCTCCCGGCGTCTTATATGAACTTTATCTATTTGAACGGGGCGCTTGTGTATCCGAAGTATGAAGAAGAATTTGACAAAAAAGCCGAAGCCTACTTCAAGAAGGTTTACCCGAAGCGGGAAATCATCGGCATCGACGCCACGACGGTTATCCGTCAGGGCGGAAGCCTGCACTGCATCAGCAAGCAGGAAAACTGATTTTAGCCGAACAAGTCTAAAGATTCGCCGGGCGAAGGCATTCGTTCCGGCGTTTTTATTTGCGCAGGGACTTCGACGGTCTTTACAACGGGTTTTGCGGCAGCCGGAGTTGCCGGTTTAGCTGTCTTTGCCATCTTTGCCGCTTTTTCTCGGGCTTGGCAATCGGCAATCGCCTTTTTGGCGAGCTGATCCACCGCTTCGTTCCACTTGACGCCGGAATGGGCGGGAACCTTTTCGAACTTCGCGTTCGGGAATTCCTTGACCGCTTCCTTATAACGGATAGCGATCGGCTTGTTCGCCTTCCATTCGCCTTTTGCCCAGCGGGCAATCCCTTCATAATCGTGACAGATGACGCCCGTTTTTCCCATTCTTTTGAGCCAAGCAAGGGCGTGCAAACTCGCCGTCAATTCCCCATCGATATTTCGACTTTCGGCAGGTAAATCCGTTACGCCGTTTTCAGCTCCAATCTGCTGATCATTTTCCACAGCGATAAACGCCCAGCCAGCACGGTCAAATCCCGGCGTAAACGAGCCGTCGACGTAAATCCGCAGACCTTCTGCATGAGTCTCCGAAACGCCGGAAAGCCATGCTTCCGCATCCAGGCGCGTTGCAAACGATTTAAAGAGGCAACCTTTGACTCCATGCGTCAGTTTTTCACATTCCGGCCAGGAAGTGACAATTTTTTGCACAGAAGGCGATTTTATCGCGTAAAACTTCATTTTTCCCATTGGCGAAAATTTATATTTTCCTTGTCTAACATTGGAGTCTTGTTTTGAAACCTTCGCTTTATTTTAAAGATTGCTTCCGATACAGCTTGAAAAAGTTTGCATCGAAAGAATCGCTATTGCGCTGGTTTATCAAACAGGCCGGGGAAACTTCCGAAGTTTTCGAATATCCGATGAAACTTTCGGCGAATCAGACCGTGTTGATGATTCTCCCCGAGTCATCGGAAGATGTCTCGCATTACATTCCTTTTTTGCAGAAACTCGCCCACATCAAAAAAAGCGGCGTCCTGCTAATGGCCAACACGCTCCATGAAAATCTTCTCCAGACGAATCGGATTCAGCAAGAAGTTCTCTATTACACCACTTTAGGCTGTCGATACGGAGAAGATGAATTCCAAAAAATACGAGAAGTCCTCAAAGCTCGTCATATCACTGCGAGCTTTTACTTGCAGCGGTCGATCCTGTACCAAATGCTCTACCTGTGCAAGTCCTGTGGAATTCCATACCGTTTTGGATTTGACTGCGAAAATCTTTACCCGCTACTCAATTTGAGCCTGATTCCGGCAAATGATGCCCAGGCAGAAATCGATGCCCTCACAGCCATTTTCCAAGAGGCTGTCAGATGACCGACGCGGCAAAACAGAAAATAGGTTTTGCGGACTTGCACCTGCACACGAACCTTTCGGACGGTTCGCTCACACCGCTAGAAGTGGTCAAGCTTTCCAAAAGAAAGGGACTCCGCTGCATTTCGGTTACTGACCACGACACTCTGGCATCTTATTCCGCCACCAAACCTTACGCAGATGAACTTGGGATCGAAATCATTCCTGGAATCGAAGTTTCTTCCGTTTGGCAAGGACGCGATGTCCACATTCTCGGCTATTTCTGTGATCCCACGAACCTCGCGATGAACACAGAACTCGGAGAAAGCGCCAAGCAACGTGTGACTCGCGCCAAAGCGATTCTCAAAAAACTCGCTACTTTGGGAGTCAATCTAAGCTTTGAAAAAGTGATGACTTACTGCAAAGGAAAAGTCGTTGGACGCCCGCATATTGCCATGGCCTTGGTCGATGAAGAATATGTTTCAAACTTCGGCGAAGCATTCAATAAGTACCTCGCCGATGGCGCTCCGGCTTTTGTCGAAAAACGCGGTCTAAATCCGCAGCAGACAATCCGCTTGATTGAAAACGCCGGCGGTATTGCGGTGCTCGCCCACCCGTACAAATCCAACGTCGACAGTTTAATTCCGGACCTGGTCGAAGCCGGCCTCAAAGGGATCGAAACCTATTCTCCTGCACAGAAGGGTGCCGTGGGCAGGCATTATCGAGAAATTGCAGATCGCTACAATCTCGTTGGCACAGGCGGCTCCGACTTTCACACCGAAAACAGTCCCTATGGCCCGAACTGCATGAAAATGCCTTATACGGTTGTCGAAGAACTCCGTGAACGTCGCGAAAAATTCCGCGCAGAATCCTTTTAACGACAATCCTTTATTCGTAAATCAAGCGCATTTCGTCGCAGTAAAGAATGGCTCCTACAGAGCCTTTGTACACATTTCCCAAGGCACTCGAAGCCATCACCACACGAATGTGTGTCACATCAAACGCATCCGGGTCATCCGTTTCCACAAGATGGTTATCGATGCCTGCGCTATTTTTCAAAGACTTTGAAAAAACGCTGGAGCTGTAAATCGGTGAATTCGAATCCGGTTTGCCGTACTGCAATTTTAAACGAATCGTTTTATAGCCGGAACGTTCGGCATCCGTTATGGAAACCACATCCGGATCCTCCAAGGATTCGACGGTTTTTGCTCTATACCAGGCGCTCGCCACCAGAGTATTCACATCCGACGAAGAGCGATACTGATTTTTTCCTTCATTGACAGTTGCCGTTCGATTTTCCAAAAGAACATACAAGTCACAGGAATCGCCCAAGCCCTCATATTTTACATCAAATTCGACATATTGAGGACGGCCGTAGAACGGTCTTCCAAAATCAATCAATTCGTTGCCATCGTCATACTGGGTCATCGCCAAAGTCGCCACATTTTTCGGATTAAAGTAAGCGATTAGCATATTACCGCTGGCAAAGCGTCCAATGCCCAAGATTTTCGCATCTTTGGACTCCATTTTTACGACCGTTCCACTCTCAGCGCTGACCGTTAATGTTTTTGTCGCCGCAATCGCCGAGTTGTTGCCATTATCCCAATATTTGACATCATTCTTATTTCCAAAGGCATCCGAAACCCATGAATTGAAATCGCTATTCGGATATTGGTATCCAGCCTGGAGGGTATATGTTTTAAAGTTTCCATCCGAATTAGAAACGGTCACCGTCTTTTTTTGTGCAAAATTATAGGCTTCTCCTTCAGAGATATCGGAGGTCACAGCGCCCGACGAAAGGACTAACGATTGGATCGTCAAGGATCTTAAATCCAAGTCCTGGGTGTAATCCATCGGGAAGAAAATCATCCCTGTCGTTTGATCGATTTCACCGGAAACATTTGCACTTCCCACTGTGATTTCCGTAATTTTAGGGAGCGCATTTGCCACAGCCGTTTTAACCGTCCAAACAAGGCTCTTCCCATCTTCAGCCGTAACGGTCAATTGCAGAGGTTCCGACCAATCTGAAACCGAATAAGGATCCGGAGAAATCGTCGAGGTTTCTGCAAGAATAACAGAATCCAGCACGACCTTCGAAAGATCCGTTTCTTCCGGGAACACAACAAGGATCGAACTATCCAAAACTTGGGTCTCTTGCGCATTAGCAAACAAAAGTTCCAAATAGACATAGGAATCAAATTGCGAGGAACTGGATTTTGCTCGGGAACTGGAACTTGTCGCCGAAGCAGAACTAGAAAAATCCTTTGCTGACGATGAACTCGAAGAATTTTTTGAAGCAGAAGACGTCGAGCCGCCTTCATCATCCGAAACACTCGAACTTGAATTTTCGACTTTAGCCGGGATGTCAAATTCGATCTGCCAAAGTGAAGGAATTCCACTTTCCGAAACAATGACAATATAAACGATACCGCTTTGCGGAATGCGAATTTTGCTCCCGACCTTCAATTTTTTTTCGGAATAGGAAACTTCTAGAGCTAGTGAATCCAGCGCTACAGAATCTGTCGGGAATTCGCTGAACTTGGACTCCACCAAATGCAAGCTCGCCAAATGGCTCATATCGATTTCAGAAATCGTTAGAGAATCCCAAGTTTTTAAGGAATCCGGAACATCGACTGTCGTCACCACGATCTTATGTTCCATCGCATAAACAGACGGATTTTCCGCTTCTTCTGCAAAATGAATTTCTGTCAGCGTATGGTAATCTGACGTGCCAAACGTATCCATGTCCGCGGTACAAGCGGCAAAAAGAATGGCAGAGAAGAGAATTCCTAACAAATTAAGTTTATTCATCATTTGTAAATCAATCTAAAGTTTTCGAGAGTCAGGGAAGAGCCTTCTCCCCCACGGTAACCATTCGCCGGATCGTTCAAAATCGTCGCTCCGCCCGTCACAATATGCGCATAGGCAGACGAAGCAAAAACGACGCGAATAGAAGAAACGTCTTCATTGCCCGAACCGAGCGTCAAGTCCGAAGTTCCGATATAACCCGACGAAAGGATTCCTTCCGGATCCGCCCCATAAGAAAGCGGAACCGTCGCCGTTGTGGATTC
>DGSB01000018.1:0-14681 GCA_002390045.1 Fibrobacter sp. UBA4373 | reverse complement strand
AATCACATAAGCGAGAGCTTTCTGCGGATATTCCGAATTTTTAGAATCCACATGCTCATAGGAATATGTCAATTCAAATGCTGCTGGACGTCCCGTAAACGGACGACCAAAATCCATCAGCAAAGACATATCCGATTCCCCCGTCGACGGAGTTCCGCCAGCATAATTCACATCGTAAAGGTTCATCGCATTTTGCCCCGAATAACTTCCGGCAAAATAGATCCCTGTAGCCAGTTTCTTAAAGCCGCCGATTCCCGCCCAAGCACAAGATATCACATTGGAAGTCAAAGTAATCGAATTATCGCCTTCCCAAAGATTTGCTGTCGATGAAAATGTGTAATTGGCAACCACTTTGGCCGTTGCTTCGGTAGCCATCGCATCGCTGGTCGTTCCCCAAAAAGAATCATCCCGTTTTGCAAAGTCCGAACCAGGAAGCTGAACCGCCGCCATGACACGATATGCGGTAAGGACAGAATCTTCCGACAAGAGGTTCAGAGTTTTTGCCGAACGAAGATCCCAAACAGAATCCATTCCCGCAAACTGTATTTGGGAAAGAGCTGTTCCAAGCGAAGAAGCATAAGGCACTTCAATCAAAACGTCTTGACCGTTTACCGTCACCGCATTTTGTAAAGTATCTCCGTTCACTACTGGCAAAAGTTCTGAAAGGAAAACTTCTTTTGTACTGGATAGTTTCTCTTCGTTTACAGCATCACTTGAAGAAGAACTTTCTTCGTAAGAACTTGAAGATGGAGGATCCTCTTCATTCACAACATCACTTGAAGAAGAGCTCTCTATGCAAGAACTCGAAGAAGAATCGTCATGGCGAGTCGTCGAAGATGAAGAAGCAATCTTATTAGATTGCGTGGGATCTTCCCACAGCACAAGCCACACGTTTACAATGCGATTTTTCTCGTCCAAAACGACAATCGAAAATTCTGTCGTATCCAGAGCGGAAATGACCGTTTTCGAAACAAGCTTTTCTCCTAATTCCGGGTTGTAAAGATCCGCATCTGCCGCAAGATAAAGCGAAGCTCCGCCAATCGTTTCAACGGAATCCACAACGATAGAATCCAACCATTTTTTCGACGGTGAAATTTTAATTCTATGAGAAACATCATCGATAGAATCCACATTCCAACCAGAAAATTCAATCGACCTCAGATTCGGAGCCACAGTTTTCGGTTCCATCAAATCGGTTTCACATGCGACGATCGCAAAGACAAATAATCCCAAAAGACAAGTGTAAAAAATCTTCATTCATCTAACTCTTAAAAGAATGTGACCAGGGAGAAGTTCAAAGCTAACAGGTTAATCGTAAAATTCACAATGTTGTACGTGAATTCACTTCGGGTTTCTCCATTTTCTTCAATTTCCATCACCGTCGAACTTAAGCCCAAAAGTCCCACGGATGTTTCAAACGAAAGATTCCGAAGCACCATAATACTCAAGCCCGGATTAATTCCAAATTCAAACGTCCACCCCCGTGTCCGAGTTTTGCTCAAATCTTCCCCATCGTCGGATTGCGAAATTCCATAAGAATATTCCACCGAAAGGGACGTTTCATTGAAGAAGTAAAGATTTTTAGAATCAAATACTTTTAAATAATTTTTGAGGAGCGGCTGAACAAAGAATCCATTTTTCACATACTGACGATGTTCCGAAACATCCGCAATATCTTCTAAGATCGAATAATCAATATCGATCTTTGTACGCGAATAACCAGCCCGCGCACCGAGCGCCATCGCATCTTTCACAAAATAGCCGCCGAAGACTTTTGCCGTAAATGTATATCCATCGGCTTCGTAAATATCTCCGATTAAGATATTCAAAGTTTCTTCATCGGTATTGCCCTGCAATAAAAAGAGCGTTGCTCCAGCAAAAAGATTTCCACGATAAACCGCTTCGTCTTTTTCAACAGGAAAAAGGTCCCCGAGAATTCCTCCACGGTTTTCTGATTCCGCAAACAAGAATTGAGCACAAATTAAGAAGAAAAAAACGACTTGCTTCAAAAATTTCATATGCCAAAGATAGAAATTTAGTTTTTCACACACCGGACAGTTCGTGCATAATATTTATAGGAGTACTCAAACATCCCAACGGATACATTATAACGGAAATAGGCAATCTGAGCAGAGAGATCACTGGTATCTGACGACGTCCAAAATATACCCCAAACTTTCATTTTCATACCTTCTTTTTTTCAAAATTTAAAAACAAAAAAAAAGCACAGGCAGATGCCCATGCTTTTTTTGTCGAATTTCGTACAAATTAGCCGAGAGTGACTTCGACCTTATGAGTACCCTTCGTGAAGATCGGAGCGACGTTGGAATCGATTTCCTGACCGTCAACAACCATCTTTGCCACACCCTTAGAGACGTGGTTCGGGTTCTTCACAGAAATTTCGTACGTTGCACCGCGGAACTTACGGATAGCGTCAAAGCCGTTCCACTTCGTCGGAATGCACGGATCCACAACGAGGCCGTTGTAGCTTGCGCGAATACCGAGAATGTACTGCGTTGCAGCCTGGTAAGTCCAGGTAGAAGTTCCGGAGAGCCATGCGTTACGGCCCATACCGAACTGCTTGTGTTCGTCACCGAGGATGTTCTGCGGATAGCAGTACGGTTCGGATTCGAAGATATCGAGGATGTCGTTCTTCGCAGCCGGGTTGATCTGGCAGTAGTAATTGTAAGCGTTATCGCCACGGCCAAGGATCGTTTCGGCAATCATCACCCACGGGTTCGTGTGGAGGAAGATACCGCCGTTTTCCTTTGCTCCAGGAGGATACGTAGAGATACCACCGACAGACGGTTCAAAGCCACGATAGCCCGGAGTGGAGCTCTTCACACCGTACTTGGTGTTGAGAAGCTTGTTCAAGCTGTCCATGCCCTGTTCAGCATGTTCGCCAGTTGCAATACCGCTGATCACCGGCCAAGACTGACCGTTGCAGTAGATCTTGCCATACTTAGCCTTGTTTGTACCATAGGCATTGCCGTCCTTGTCGAACCAGCGGACCCACCACTTGCCATCCCAAGCGCTTTCGTTGAAGGCCTTCTTCACATCTTCGTACCAGCCCTTGTACATTTCAACAGCAGCGGTATCGCCGAGATGTTCTTCGATATCCATCATTTCAAGCAAAGCCTTCGCATAGAGGGCCGTGTTGAAGGTGGATTCTGCACCGAGCGGGAGGTTCATGCAGTCGTTCCAGTCAGCAAAGCCGAGGAGCGGAAGGTTGTGCTTACCCAAGTGTTCACGGGTGAACTTGAGAGCGCGCTTCAAGTGTTCAAGGATCGTGCCCTTTTCACGTTCTGCACGCTTCTTGCCCTTTTCGTAGAACGGAATTTCTTCGTCGAGAAGTTCCATCTTACCGGTTTCCTTGAGGTAGCTAGCCACCGTAAGGACGATCCAGAGATGGTCATCGCCGTACCAGTCAGCATAAAGGTGATTGCCTTCTGCGTCAACGACATTAGCCTTTTCGCGGGAATCGCCTTCGTTAGCTTCGCTACCAGTGTCTTCTGCGAGAGCGAGCGGAGCGTACTGGTGCATGGCGTTACCTTCCGGACGCTGCACGGAAATCAAATTCTTGGTGAGGACAAGAGCTTCTTCCGGCATGTGGCTCATCACGCCCATCAAGTCCTGCGTAGAGTCGCGGTAGCCGATACCACGGCTTGTACCATAACCGAGCTGATAGAGCGACAGATAGCGGCTCCAGTTCTTGGTGGTGTGGCACTGACGCGGGTTGTGCACGTTAACCATCGTGTTGAAGGAAGCATCCGGGGTCTTGACCTGGATGGTTTCGAGATACTTGTCCCAGAAGGCAGCGAGTTCAGCAAATGCCTTGTCGACATTATTCAAATCGCGATACTTCTTGATAGCCTTGGCTGCAACCTTGAGGCTCTGTTCCTGACCGAGCTGGGTACAGGTGCGGAAGGTCTTCTTTGCACCGATCTTGCCGGCATGGATCATGAGAGCAGCGATGTTATCGCCACGGTCGCATTCGCTGTTCGAAAGTTCCTTGTTGTCCAAGGAAAGCGGGTGCTGCCAAGAGCCCATTTCATTCTGGCCGAGGAACACGCGACGGTCACCGTCAAAGCTCGAAACCTTGCAGTCTGCCGTCACATAGTTCACGGCGTAGTCACGCTTCATGTAAGCGTACTGTTCGAGAACGATGTGGCCATCCTTTTCCGGATGAGCCTTGAGGGTCATGGTCTGCGGAACCCAGTCAGCGTTCGTGAGCTGCTTTTCAGCTTCAAAGTGGCTGAATTCATAAACCGGGATAACGTCCACTTCCTTAGCGCCGCCAGCGATGTTCGTAATCTGAATATCCTGGAGGAGAGTGTTGGACTTGGTCGGAACAAAAATCGTCACCTGAACGCGGAGACCGAAAGCTTCTGCAATCCAACGGCTGTAAGAAAGGCCAATGTGGCATTCCCACTTGTCGAGCTTCTGGAGAGTCGGAACGTAGAACGGGGAGAAGACTTTGTAGCCCTTGCCGTCCTTGACGCGGATATAAACGGTGCTAGCCTTGAAATCCGAATTCGGCATCTGGGCGATGTACTTCGTGATACGGTTCAGAGCCGGGTCGCCCTTGCAAACAAGGGTACCGCCGGTCGTATCGACGATACCACCGAAATCAAGCGTACCAACGTAGTTGCACCACTTAATCGGGGTTGCCGGGGTGGTGAGCACATATTCTTTATTAGCGTCATCGAAATAGCCGTACTTCTTGGAGGCTTTTGCCTTAGGAGCAGCCGGCTTCTTTTTCGTTGCTGTCATTTTATCTCCGTGGATGGTGAATGAAAAAAAAATCAGGAGTTCTTGTTGAAATCACGAGAACCGAAATTGATATAGAAGTAACCGCCGAGCTTCTTGCTCTTTTGCGGGTCACGCAGAATCGAAATCGCCGCGCGGGTATACTTGAGTTCCACCATAATGTGGTCGCGGCTCATGCAGTTGAGGAACGGTCCTTCCGGATAAAGCGTCGGGCGAGGTTCTTCGTCGATCATCTTCTGCAAGCGAGAGATTTCTTCCAAAAGTTTTTTCTCGTGCACTTCAAGAACACGAATCGTATCGATCGGGTCGACCGCATAAAGGAAAGCATAGCCCAGCGTACGCGGATCATCATTGAATCCGGTCAGGTGACGCAGGACTTCCTTTTTCAAAAGTTCAGACCCTTTTTCGAGAATACGGTAAACGGTACGTTCCGGACGATTGCCGTCGCGTTCCGGATGGCCTTCGATGGAGCCGTTCTTTTCAAGACGCGTCAAACGGTTATAAATCGTGGACGTGCTGATTTTTGCCCAGCGATCGAGTTCGCGGTTCTTGATTTCCATCATAATGTCGTAACCGCTGCGCTCTTGTTCCTTGATCAGGCCGAGCAAAACGAGGTCATAACGATTCATCTTTTATTCTCCATATTCCAATTTAGAATAATAATGGATGAAAGTGCAAATGTTTTTTTGTAAAACTCGATGGAAAGATGCCTTTTCAAAACATCAAACTTTCATCGAGCGGTGAGAAGCACGCATCTTGCTCATCGGGGCAAAGCTCATCACCGGGAATTCCACAAGCAAAAAGAGCGAAAGGGCGATGACCGGCAATACGATCGCCATCCAAATCGGCATGCTCGCCTTATAAAAATACCCGTTCAAGCCACCGAGAAGGACCACCGAAATCACCGAAGGCAAAAAGGCTTTATAAAATCCCGAGACGAGCGATCCCATCACCGGAGCCCCTTTGCGAAGCTCCGCACCGGCATCCAAAGAAATCGAAAGCAAATCCGCCAAAGCGAGGACCACAAAAGAAACGCTTACAAAATAAGGCACCGCCCAAAGAGCCGAAATCGAAACCCAGAAGAAAGTCGAAAGCAGAACTGGAAGCAGCGCCTTCACGCTTGCTACACGCACCACAAAATAAAGGATCATGGCAAGCAACAGAAAACCGAGGAATACAAACGCCACGACTTCTTCTACTTCATTCAAGGCAAGCGCAAGCGCCGAAATAAAAAGGGTCGAAAAGAGAAACGAAAGCGCATTCCGGATTTTTCCCAACCAGAGACGCACCGCAAAAAGAACGACAAAAAGCCCACCCAGAGAAATCCAAAACGCATAATCGGCTTCGGCGATTCCCGTTTGCTTGCACGCAGAAATCATTTGCGCAAAAGATTCCCCCGCTCCGAGAATATAGGCAAACGTCGCACTAAAATCTCTCGCGAAAATCACATACAAGATGGCAAATACCACCAAGAAGATCAATCGAAAACGAAGAAGACCTTCTCCAAGAACTTGAACCGGTGATGCCTTTTTTCTTAAATCCATGCGAATTACCTCGAAATAACGAGTTTTTGTTTTTTGCGGAAAGTCTTTGCCGCAGCCCCATCCGTTGCCGCCACTTTGGAAACAACAATATAGTGATAAAGTCCATTGGCGAGTTTACGACCGTAAAAATCGCGGCCATCCCATGTGGTCACACCCGAAACAGCGTTGGGAATACGGTAAACCAACCGACCATTCTGATTATAAATGAAGATCGTCACGTCCGTCGAACGTCCCACAGCCAAATCTTTGAAATAGAAAGTCGTTCCTTTCTTCTTCATCGGGTTCGGAGCTGTAAATACATCCGAAAGGCCTTCCGAAAGGCCATCGGTCACATTCACCTTGATTTCGCGAGTCGATTCGTTCCCAACAATGTCCATCGCGGCAACGCGGAACGTGTAAAGTCCCGCCGGGAACTTACTTTCGGCAAAAGTCATGCGGGCAACCGCTTTTTTACTCGACTGATCCAAATATGGCCAAGGATGGAATGGCGAGAGCGACGCATTTTGTCCGATGACTTCAAACGTCACACCTTCATCGGCCTCTTCTCGGAAATCGATCGCTGTGGAATCTTCGATTGTCACCTGCAAACAGGCTGGAGACGCAAGCGTTACGGTTTCCCCTTCGGCAAAAGACGTTCCCGACGCAGGAGAAAGACAGCTCTGGATAGAGATCGAAGGCGCGACCGTATCATTTGCGATAATCGAATCCGCATAGGCGGACATGCCCGAAATGGCGATATCCGAAACCAAGGCCCGAGCGACTTTTGACGTCGAATTGGAATTCGCCCAAATGCGAATTTCAGCAGCGGTATCGCCAAAGGAAATCTTTCGCGGAGTAATAAAATTCACAAGGAACTTTCCATCCTTAACTTCGGCTTCTTCGCTAAAGATGAGCGAACCATCATAAAGGACGTCAACATTTTCCCGGGTCGACGGTTCCTGGCTCAATTTTTTTTCATAGCTCTGTTCTAGCATCGAAATATGAATCGATCCATTTGTAATCCCCGACACCGTTCCCGAAAGCGTCATGCTATCCAGAGCACGAATCGTATCCACCTGCTGATCGAGCTTTACTTTCAACGCCGCATTCGGCATCGGAACAACCGGTTCGCCTAAAAGAACATAACGTTCATTGTTGTAACGCTGACTGGCCGAATTTTTAGACCCAAGTCCCGTCATCGTTTTTGCCATGGAATACGCCTTGCCGAGGGTATTTCCCGTCGGGAAAAGCGCATTCGTTAAGACGGATTTGGCAAAGACCTTATTATAGCTTCCATAAGTTTCACGCGTTGCACCGATCGCCGCAATCGACCCACGTTTAGACGCCTGGATGAAATATTCCGAAAGCGAAGTTTCATTGCCCTTATCAAAACGACCCACGGTGCAAGAGAACGATCCAAGAATCGTATAGCGGGATTCGTTCGAAAGGCTCGAAATATAGGAAGGCTTCATGAGCCCTTCAAAAGCCCAATCCGAAATCGATCCATGCCCAAAATAAATCGTAAACAGTGATCCCTGATTGATCCGGTTGATCAAATCGTTTGCCGCCTCCGGCTTTTGGCCCGCAGCATCGGCGGTATAATCCAACAGATAAATTTTATGAATGTCAAGATGGAAGCTGTCGGCTGTCGAATTGGTCAAAAGCGTACGAGCCAGATCTTCTGCCGGAGTCGTATGGTCAATGCCATCCGTTGAAGATCCCGTCCAGGCGTCGTCGGCAGTAATGACAAGAGAATTTCTCCACGACGCATTGTCTGCAATAGACGTTTTTTCGTACTCTTCAATTTTTTCATTATAAGCCGTAAAATCCGCCACACTCGAAAGCGGCAAACGTCCTACATAAAGGTCCAAGTCATAGTTTCCACGAAGAACCCTTTCGCCCGAATCGAGGACGGCAAAAAAATCTTCGGGAGAAGCATCTTCCTTTTCAAACGGAGGGATCCAATTCGTTTTAAACCCGGAATATTTTCCGCGATAATCGAAGTTTCCATTTCCGGTCAAAACAACATAGGTCAAATTGGGAGACACGCTTCGCGCATAAGCCAAATAATTTCGAATCGCCACAGGATCTATGCTTCCACCCGAATAGGCGCGATAAATATCTTCGGCGAGAACCACAGTCGTATTGTACGTTGCAAAAGCCTTGCCTTCGGAGCGGAACTTGGCAAGTTCCACAGCAGGAGATTGGAACGCTTCCGGAGCAATGATCAAATATTCGGTTTTCGATGAAATGCGAGAAATATCCGAAAGAGTCCCCGCAATGTGGACCGGCACACCTTCGATTGCCGAAAGCTTATGCGGATTCTTTTGGTTGTATACCAAGTAACGCGTATCCACGTTTGCAGATAAACTATCGTAGATGTAACCGTTCTTCGAAGTTAAAAGTCCAACCGGCTCAAAATTCTTGAATTTCATCACTTGAACATTCGAGCTAGTCGTAAACGGAATGCGAATAAGTCCACTCTGCTTACCGGGCAAAATCCATTCTGCCGAATCATTTTCAAGAGACGGCTTCCAAGTGTAAGCAATCGAAAAGCCGTCAAAGCGATCGTTAAAAGATTCATTGGGCAAAAGCTTCATGGAATAAGTATTGCCCGAAGACTGAATTGCCGGATTCTCGATAATGTAATTCCCCATCGGCATGCGGGTAGATTCCGAATAAGTCGTTCCATTTACCGTAAACGTAAAGCGGGATTTGGCGGCAATCGTTTTGGAATGGGGCACGTAAGAAACCGCTAAATAGGCTTTTCCACCTGAAATTCGGTTTGGAAGGGACGAAACACGAGAAGATGCAAAAGTCGACGAAGAAACCTCCACGGAATCCCGCAAAGAGTTCCAAATCCAGAACCATTCTTTACCCGAATATTCTTCCCAAGAGGATTCTTCCCCAAAATAATCATCCCGCAAAAGAAGATCCTTTTCCATGCGCACATAGCGCATCACGTCCACGTCAGAACCCGAACTCGGAGAAGAAAGCGTCGAAATCCGCATTCCCTTTCCTGTGGAACTATAGCCTAGATGAAAATTCTGATAGAAACTATAAGGCGAAGAGGAATAATAATATTGCATGGAAGAAGACTGCGTCGAATCTTCCAGATCAAAACGCTTCCACAAAGAAGTTCCATAGCCGACGAAGAAAATGGTATCTCCTTCGTTGAACGTTCCATCGTTGTCGCGAATGTCGAGCGGGATTTCGAACAGACGATTCGGAACAATTTCTTGGGAACTCCAAATGACATCCGTCAGAGTATCCTGCGGAGCTCCATACATGCGAATTTTTTCAATCGGAATTCCTTCGCAGTCCGTTGTGCGCGAAACTTCCTTACAGGCGGCATAAACCTGTTTATACGTCACAAAGTAAAGTCCGTCTTCGGAAGTGGATCCATTATCCGAATCCCCCACCTTCAAACGGGAAAGCCATGTCATGTTCGAAAGATCGGAAGTAGCCGCTTTGCGAAGAACTCGAGCGGTATTTGTCGAAGTTCCAAAGGAAGCGGCCCCCTTCGGATTCAACACTTGAGCAAGAATGCGCTTGCCTGGGCGCTTATTTTGTGGAGTGCCCGAAAAAGAAATCTTCACTTGAAAATTCTTGCGGACCGAAACCGTACTTCCGGAAACCTGCAGAAGAGGCACCCAAACATCCGATACCCAGACTCCATCTCGAAGTTTCGGACTTGAAATTTGCACGGATCCATTCTTCAGCGAATCCGATTTACACCAAGATTTTCCAAAAGGAACCCGAACAGAATCGATAATCGAAACAGAGGGCTTCGTATTCGTCGGGAGAGCAACGCGATAAACTCGATACGGCATTCCGGAGCCATCTTCATAGACCGCATTTTCCGGAAGCAAATGATAATCGCCCTCTTCACAGGCAATAGGCGTAATGTCCGCAATTCCATCTTGCAATACAAAACGCGATTTGGAATCTTCTACTGTTTCAAAAGACCACAGAAGAGACGCAAATAGAGCGATGAAGAGAGCGGAAAAACGCACCTGTTATCTTCCTCCCACAAGTATGGAATCCACTTTTATCGTCGGCTGCCCCACCGTCACCGGGACAGAACCCGAAGACGCTCCGCAGACACCAGCCGCTATCGAAAGGTCACTTCCCACCATGGAAATCCCGCGCAAAACCTGATCGCCTTTTCCGATGAGCGTTGCACCGCGCACCGGGCGTCCGATTTTACCGTGATCGATTTCATAACCTTCTTCCACAGCAAAATTAAATTCGCCCGTCGCCGGATTTACAGAGCCTCCAGCCATTTTTGCCGCATAAAGTCCATGTTCCACGCTAGAAATCATGTCATCGAAAGAATCCTTGCCCGGAGCGATAAAAGAATTCCGCATACGGCTCACCGGAGCGTATTTATAAGATTCACGACGCCCGCTGCCCGTACGCGCACAGCCGACTTCCATGGCTCCAACCATATCCGACATATAATTTTTTAGAACACCGTTTTCGATCAAAACCGTACGTTCCGTTTTCATGCCCTCATCATCAACGGCGACACTTCCCCACGATCCGGGAATCGTTCCGTCGTCGATTGCCGTTAAGCAAGGCTGCGCCACGACCTGCCCCAGCTTACCGCAAAACGGGCTTGCATTGTGACGGATCGCTTCCGTTTCAAGCGGATGCCCGACAGCTTCATGGAAAATCACGCCGCCAAAGCCCGGCCCCATCACGACAGGCATCATTCCGCCCGAAATGTGTCCGGCATCGAGCATCCGGAGAGAACGCTCCGCAGCCATTTTTGCAAGTTCCGGAGCGTTAAATTTTTCTAGCGCTTCATAGCCGGCAAGTGCGCCTGGCGCTTCACGGGAAACAATTTTTTCCGAGCCTTCACCCGCCGTCACATTAATGCCGAGGCGCGTGTGGCAGCGGTAATCGCTCACGTTCACACCGCTAGAACTGATAATGTTTACATGGGAACAGGAATCGGTAATGCTCGCCACAACCTGGCAAATGCGACTGGACACTTGACGGGCGCTTTCATCAGCAGCATGCAAAAAATCCAACTTGTAGCCGTTGCCAAGAACGCGCGGATCCATAAAATTCGGATAATTTTCGCCAAACTTGCATGGAGTCGGAACATACTTCACCACACCCTTGCCCGAACCGTTACGCCCAAACGCAAGAGTTTTGACCATGTTCAAAAGAGCATCTTTGCTTTCGTCGCTTGTGTAAGCGTACAAAACCTCGGTTCCGTACAAAAGACGCACGCCGATTCCAAACTCCGTGCCAGCCGAAGCCGTTTCAATTTTTTGATCTTTGAGAGCGAGCGTCGATGAGCGCGTCTCTTCTTCAAAGATTTCTACATAATCTGCGCCGTAACTTTTGCCGGCTTCGAGAATGGATTCTGCGACGTCTTGATTCATTTACACAATCTTCCTTACAGGGATATTCGCTTTGCTCATTTCGTCCTTGATTTCCGCTACGGTATAATCTCCGAAATGTACCATGCTGGCGACAAGGGCTGCATCTGCGGAAGTCTTTGCAAAAAGATCCGCAATATGGCTAGGCTTTCCAGCCCCGCCCGAAGCGATCACCGGAATGCCCACAGCCTTCGATACTTTATCTGTAATTTCCAGTTCATAACCGTCGCGGACGCCATCGGTATCCATCGCATTCAAGCAGATTTCGCCTGCGCCGAGGGATTCCGCCTTCTTCGCCCATTCGACAGCATCGAGGCCCGTCGCCGCGCGACCGCCCTTGATGTAAATCTCATAGCCGGAAGGGATCTTTTCCGACACACCGACACGCTTCGCATCCATTCCGAGAACCACGCACTGGTTGCCGAAAGCCTTGGCCCCCTGTTCAATGATCTCCGGATGCAAAACGGCAAGACTGTTTACGCTCACCTTTTCTGCGCCGGCGAGAAGCACCTGGTGCATATCGTCCAAAGAACGAATTCCACCGCCCACTGCAAACGGAATAAAGACATGCTTTGCAATGTCCTTCACCATTTCAAGATCGCAAGGACGGTTTTCCGCACTCGCCGTAATATCGTAAAAAACCAGTTCATCCACGCCTTCGGCGCTATACTTTGCACCGAGTTCAACAGGATCTCCGACGTCGATATTTCCTTTGAACTTGACGCCTTTCGTCACCTTGCGGTTTCGAACGTCCAGACAAATAATCAAACGTTTGGTCAGCATTATTTTCCACTCCAGGTGCTAAAGTTTTTCAAAACACGAAGTCCCACGTCACCGCTTTTTTCCAAATGGAACTGCGTTGCAACTAGGTTTTCCTTGCATACCGCTGACGTAAATGTCTGAGAACCATAAGTGGTCCGCGTCAAGGCATTTTCCGGAGCGATTTCTGCCGGGTGAAAAGAATGCACAAAGTAAAAGTCGCTATTGTTCGGGATTCCTTCAAACAACGGATGTTCCTTCAGCAGCTCGACTTGATTCCAGCCCATATGCGGAATTTTAATTCCGACTTCATCTTGAAAACGGACCGCCTTACCGTCGATAAGACCGAGGGTATCCACGCCGCCATTCTCTTCACTCGAATTCAGAATAATCTGGCATCCGATGCAAATGCCCAGAACAGGACGTTTTTTGCGGACGACTTCGACAATCGCCTTGCCGATACCCGTTTTTTCCAAAGTTTCCATCGCTGAACGAGCAGCCCCCACGCCCGGAAAGATGAGACGGTCTGCTTCAGCAATTTCAGAGGGATCGCGGGAAGCCTTCACGTTCGCACCGACATGCTCAAAAGCATTCAGCACCGAAGTCAGGTTTCCAGCATTGTAATCTACGACGATAAAGCGTTCCATGAGGAGCCTATTGAATTAAAGAAGTCCATCGAAGAAGTTGTTGCCCTTGTCATCCACAAGGATGAATGCCGGGAAGTCCTTGATCGTGATTTTGCGAATCGCTTCCATGCCAAGTTCCGGGAATGCAACGATTTCATTCGAAAGAATGTTTTGTTCCGCAAGAATGGCAGCCGGACCGCCGATCGAGCCGAGGAAGAATCCGCCGTACTTCTTGCAAGCGTCCGTTACATCCTGGGAACGGTTACCCTTGGCCACCATGATCAAGGAAGCACCCTTGCTCTGGAAACGCATCACGTACGGGTCCATACGGCCAGCCGTCGTCGGACCGAAGCTTCCGGTCGGCATGCCCTGCGGAGTCTTTGCCGGACCCGCGTAGTAGATCGGATGATTCGAAGCCACTTCGATCACCTTCTTTTCGATGTCGGAAAGTTCTTCGCCACGTTCCTGCTTGTCGAAGATTTCAGCAATCTTCGCATGGGCCATATCGCGAGCCACAATCATCGTGCCACGAAGATTCAAACGAGTCTTCACCGGATACTTGGAAAGATCAGCAAGCACTTCCTTCATCGGGCGATCAAGGTCTATTTCGACTGCCGGCGCAAGGTTTACCACGTTTCCTTCCGGAATATACTTTTCCGGATGGTGTTCCATCTTTTCGAGCCAAATACCGTTTTCATCAATTTTCGCCTTGATGTTGCGGTCCGCGGAGCAAGAAACACCGATCGAAACCGGGCAGCTAGCCGCATGACGCGGGCAACGGATCACGCGCACATCGTGCACAAAATATTTACCGCCAAACTGAGCACCGATGCCTGTCTTCTGGCACATGTGCAAAACCTTTTCTTCCATTTCGATATCGCGGAAAATGCGACCGCCTTCGCTACCAGAAGTCGGAAGATCATCATAATAGCCGCAGCTTGCAAGCTTTACCGTGTGCGTGTTCATTTCAGCAGAAGTACCGCCGATGACAATTGCCAGATGGTACGGAGGGCATGCCGCAGTACCCAAGGTCTTGATTTTTTCACTGATGAATTTTTCAAGGGACTTCGGGTTGAGGAGCGCCTTCGTCATCGGCCAGTAATAAGTCTTGTTCGCAGATCCACCGCCCTTGGCGACGAAGAGAAACTTCATTTCCGCACCTTCTTCCGCATGGATATCGATCTGGGCAGGAAGGTTACAGCCTGTATTCTTTTCTTCGTACATCGAAAGCGGAGCGATTTGGCTATAACGCAAATTCTTGGTCGTATAAGCGTTGTAAATACCTTCGGAAATTGCTTCCATATCATCGCAACCCGTCCAAACCTGCTGTCCCTTGTGAGCGACGCAGATTGCCGTACCGGTATCCTGACAGAACGGAAGAATTCCCTTGGCCGCGACACAAGCGTTCTTGAGCATGGTCATCGCCACGAACTTGTCGTTATCGCTCGCTTCCGGATCCTGAAGGATCTTTGCCACTTTCGCCGTATGAGCCGGACGGAGGCAAAATTCCACTTCTTCAAAAGCGGCTTCCGCAACCTTTGTCAAAGCTTCTTTTGAAACCTTCAAAATCTTCTTGCCTTCGAATTCGGTAACAGAAACACCTTCTG
>DGSB01000069.1 GCA_002390045.1 Fibrobacter sp. UBA4373 | reverse complement strand
AAGATTCTGCCAAGTGGTACATGGCGAGAGCTGCTTCCTTACCCGTGAGGTTTTCGAAACCGGTCACGCGCTTGTAAGCATCGATAGCATCGCGGAACTTACGGTTCATGAAGTGATATTCTGCGATACGGAGCCAGGTCTTCGGGACAAGGCCGTTATCCGGGAATTCCTTCACAAGACGCATACGGAGCTTGTATGCCTTTTCTTCTTCACCGCTAGCTTCATAAACGAACGAAGCCTGATACATCACGTTCGGAGTTCTAGCTTCCTTCGGATACTTATCAATGTATTCCAGGAAATAGCCCAAAGACTTGGAGTGGTCAACCTTCGGACCCGAGCCGAGGTTTTTGCACTTTGCCGGTTCGTTATCACGGTCTTCGCACCAAGAAACATCTTCTTCGTACTGAGCCATGGCATCGACCTGATACTTTTCTTCCAAACGATATTGGTAGTTACCGAGCTGCTGAAGAGCACTAGCGCAGCGAGAGCTCTGCTTGCCCTTGCAACGGTCTACCTGAGTACGCCATTGCTTAATGGCGGCCTGCATTTCGTTTTCATCCATGCCACCGGAACGGCATGCCTGTTGAGCCTGGGTTTTCAAAAGGTTATAGGAGCTCGCGCACTGCTTATATTCGTGGGAGCCTTTTTTCATCGCCTTGCACTTGGCGAGCATGGACTTCGCTTCGTTCGTCTTATCCTTACACGGATCTGCGTAAGTGACACCTGCAAAGGTGAAAAGCGTCAAAGCGACCAGAAGTAATTTTTTCATTTGAATTTTCTACCTATCAGCTTTTTAAAACAAGGACAGACCCGGAATGACCAGGTCTATCCCCTTTGTTTAACTTATTCCAAGTCGTCCAACTCTTCCAATTCCTGGAGTTCCTGAGAGTTAGCACCACCTGCAGAACCACCACCGCTTTCAGCCTTCTTGGTCTTCACAGTAGCCAAGGTAAAGCCTGCATCTTCGAGAACGCGCTTACGGTTGGATTCAAAGCGGTCACTCTGCTGAGAACGAGCCATGAACTTAGCATAGTCGTCGATTGCAGCGTTAGCCTTATCGAAATCCGGACGGAGCTGATCGCGCTTCATCTGAACACGCGGAGTCGGGAGCTGACGGGACAGGTCGAGAGCCTTAGCCTGGACGCTGTCGAAGTGAGCTTCGTTGTCTTCGTATGCCTTGCGAGCGCTATCACGTGCAGCCATCGAAACAACCGGCTGTTCGGTGAGCTTTTCAGCGTTGCTCAAAGACTTTTCAGCACGATTGAAGTCCTTCTTCATGTAGTAGCAGTAACCTTCGACGAGGTAAGCTTCCGAGAGGAGGAAGGAATCCGGCATATTCTTGATGATCCACTGAGCATACTTGATGGCTTCATCCGGCTTGTTCACCTTGAGGAAGGACCAACCAAGAGCGAGCATGGCTTCATCATAAACCGGAGAACCCGGTTTCACCTGGCCATAGAGACCAGCAGCTTCAGGAATGTTTGCATTTTCGCCAGAGAAGTAGATGTGACCGAGCTTCACCTTTGCTGCATCCTGGAGATCCAATTCAGACTGGTTGGATGCCGGCTGGTCGATGATGTCGCGGAAGCAGTTTTCCGCTTCATCCCACTTGCCCATACGGCTGTTTGCAATACCCATGGTGTAACGAGCATAGAAGTAGTTAGCGTTACCCGGAAGAATTGCAGAGAGAAGGTCGATGGATTCCTGATAGAGACCCTGTTCGAACTTGATCTGGCCAGCAATATAGTCGGCGTCCGCCTTGACATCGCTTTCGCTGAAGTGCTGGACGATGTACTGATACTTCACCATAGCATCGTTGTACTTGCCTTCCTTATAGTCGATGTTCATCAACTGGAAGTGATACTTAGCGCGCTGGTCACTCTGCGGATAACGCTTCACAGCGTCATCGTAGACAGCCTTAGCAGCCTTGTGCATGCGCATGTTTTCAAAGGACTTGCCCTTGTAGAAAGCAGCCTGGTCGACCAAGTGGAAGGCCGGGTACTTCGTCTGAACCTTACCGAAGGCATAAGCAGCTTCGAGGAACTGACGGTTCAAGTAAAGACGCATAGCGGCGCGGTAATCGTTTTCCGGTTCGATCTTCAAACGACGGTAACGATCTTCACCGATGTTTTCTTCACGAGTGTTACCGAAGCGGGTCGTGAGCTTCACAGACCAGATAAAGCCGCGGTTCTTCTTTTCCACGATGTCGTCATGGGACATTTCGAGGTCAAGAGCGATGTAGCGGAAAATGGTCACGTCCTTCACGTTCACCGTTGCGCCAAGCACCGGGTAGCCTTCCTTCGTAAAGCGAAGACGAACGCCCAAGTGAGAGCTCAAGTAGTACGTCAAGGTGAAGCTCGTTTCGAGATTCATGCCGTCACCACCTTCTTCATCATCATGAAGAACGTCGATGATCGAGAATTCGGCCTTCGCTTCGAGCATGCGGTTAAAGCCGCGATAGAACAAAGTGAAGTTCAGGTTGCTCGGAATCTTGTAAGATTCGTCAGCACCCATAAAGACGAAGTGATAGGAATCGTTTTCGGTTTCCGTACTCACTGCCGGAGCGACAGCGTTCTGGAAAGCGACACCGATGGTCAAGCTACCGAAGCGGGAGTTATTGACCGGGTTCCAGCTGATACCCACATCAGCGCCCAAGGTCAACTGCTTGTTCATGTCGAACTGGTTGATCTGGAGAATCGAAAGATCGACGCCCAAGGCCAAGCAGTGCATGAGACGGTATGCATAACCGAGCATGTAGGTGTTTTCAACGTAGGAATAACCACCATCCACATCGGCACCGTTTTCGAAGAAACTAAAGCCGAACGTGTGATCGTAGCCCATCGGAATCGTAATAGAACCGTATTCCTGAGAGGCTTCACCACTGATGGTGCTGAAGTAACCGATAGAAAGTTCGATCTGATCGGTTTCCGCAATTCCTGCCGGGTTCACGTACATGGACGTGTTGTTGCTTCCAAATTCGCCGAACCAGTCATTCTGCTGGTATTTATGCGGAGAGTACGACGGAGAAGCGAGCGCTGCACTCGTGCAGATAAGCCCAACGGCTGTTGTCTTGATGAAGCTAAAGCGTGTCATCGTCTAACCTTCTCCTTACTTGATATCCGTACGGGTAAATTCAATGCGACGGTTCTGAGCACGGCCTTCCGCGGTCTTGTTGGAAGCCTTCGGCTGCGTGTCACCAGCACCGCGGGTCACCATACGATTTTCAGCAATGCCGTTTTCCACAAGGAAAGCCTTCACAGCTTCAGCGCGATCTGCAGAGAGCTTCTTGTTCTTTTCAGCACTACCGACGTTATCGGTATGACCCACAATTTCAAAAGTCGTTTCCGGGAAAGCTTCCATGATGTCGACAACCTTGCGGAGGGAAACATCGGAATCCTTCGTAATCGTAGACTTGCCAGATTCGAAGTTAACGCCTTCGAGAACGAACACCTTCTTCGGCGGAACCGGGACTTCGTCCGGGCATCCGTCATCATCCTTGTAACCATTCAAGGATTCTGCGTTATCCGGGCAAGCGTCAGCAGACTTACAAGTATGTGCGTACTTGTCGAGAAGGCCACTAGCTTCGACCCAAGGATCGCAAACACCGTCACGATCGTTATCCGGATCCGGGCAACCATCGTCATCCTGGAAACCGTCTACGTCTTCTGCATCTTCCGGGCAGTTATCAATGCCGGAGCAGACTGCGGAATACTTTTCACCCTGGTTTTCTTCGGAAACCCATGGATCGCAAAGACCATCGCCATCCGTATCCGGATTGCGGGTTTCATTCACTTCTTCTTCCTTTTCAGGAACGACGTCGTGAGCGAGGAGACCGATGTCGAGCTTGCCCTTACCACGCTTGAGCATCGGAGACTTGGAGTTGCAGTAGAAGTTCGGTTCGCCGAGAGACGGGTTGATGAACTTCGGATCCAAAGAAACGTTCGTACGGTTCACCTTGATGAAGCGGTTGAACGGGTAGTAGTTCTTGTAAATGTTGTTGTATTCGATCTTCGTCTGACCGGCGGCCGGGTCAGCAAACACACCGTAGTAGTGGTTTTCCATGAAGATGTTGTTACGAGCGATGATGTTCGACGGTCCCTTGAGGGCGAGGCCCGAGTAACCGTTACGAAGCACGACGTTCTGTTCGACATAGGCATCCAGAGACTTGGCGCCCCAGGCGAGAATGCCGGACCAACGGTTGCCGTAAACAACGTTGTTGCGAAGATTCGGGAGGGAGATGAAGGCTGCGATACCGGTAGCCTTGTTGTCCATCACATAGCAGTGGTGAATGTAAGGGGCAGCGTTTTCGCAAAGGATGCCTTCCATACCGTTACGGATGGTGAAATGGGACATTTCAGCGCCCGAGGTACCCATCACGGTCGGACCGCGACGACCACCGTCGATGATTGTCGAGAGAGGGTCTTCACCCTTCAGAACAACACCCATGACGAGGGTAATGTTTTCATTGTAGGTTCCGCGCTTGACGAAAATCGTATCGCCTGCGTCTGCGTTACCGAGAGCGTCTGCAATCTTATCGTAATCGCCCGGCACATTGATCGCCTTTGCCGATGCGTATCCCGAAAAGAGCATAGCCCCAGCAAGAACTACGAATACTTTCTTTAGGGTCATACTGCTAGATTTCTCCAATCATGAAACATAAATTCTTCACATCCATGGGATATGGGACAGGGGAACCACACCCTGTGTACCAAATCACAACGTGGAATATACCTTCAAAAAGAGCTTTAGTCAAACACTTTTAATGATAAATCTTTGAAAAAAAGCGGGTTTTAAAGGGCGCATCCACGCGGAATTTCCGGATTTTAGGATGCGTCACCTTCTTCTTCAGGTTTCTTACCTTCGCTTTCTTTCTTTACGCCTTGAATCGAGACGCGAAGATCCTGACAGGTGCGCTTGATGTCCTGAAGGACCTTACGAGCGCGGGTTCCCGCCGATTTATTGCCTTTTTCGAACTTTTCGTACTCGCGCTTGAAAGCTTCGAGCTCCTGTTCCAATTGCTGAACCAATTCCATAAGAAACTCCCTTGAATAAAGATTCTTTGGGAAAATAAATAAAGTTTTGGTCAAAATTTCGCCATCCGGTAAAAATATTTTTTACATAAGGCAAAAGAGGGACTATTCCCAGCAATTGTGTTTCTTTTTTTACAAAGAAACATGCTCCGCAAGGATCTTAAGAGCCTTCCGTCCGGATTCTCCCATGTCGCGGGTAAAATCGGTTACAAACATGCGGATATGTTTTAAAATGACAGTATCGTCCGGAATTTGGGCTTTTTCGCGGATAAATTCCGATACCGGTTCCGGGCGGGCATAAGCGAGGTCCAGACTGCGACGGATTTCCGATTCGACGGTTGCGATCGTTGCACTTCCAAGCGTTTTTTTAGCCACAGAACAGCCCAGCGGGATCGGAGATTTGGTTTCCGCTTCCCAAAAGGCCCCCAGATCGGCCAAAAGGCCGAGATGATCCCGTTCCCAAGTAAAACGTTTTTCGTGAATCACGACGCCCTGAGCGTTTTGCCCCTTTAAGAGTCCGTCATAGACTTCGTTGAAAAAGGCATAGGAGACTCGGGGAGCCTTTGCCCCTTGCGTTTTGGCAAACCAAAAGCGGAAAAGAAGCGATGCGGTCGTATTTTTACCGGGTAGGACCGTTTCTTTGGAAAGGTCAAAGCTCGCCGGAGTTTTAGAGGATAAAAGAAGCGGCCCACAGCCATAGCCCATCGCTCCCCCACAGGAAAGGAGCTCGTAATCCTTTTGCACGAGCGGAAGCACGCCACAGCTGACTTTTGCCACATCGAGTTCCCCGGCAAGCACCATTTCGTTTAAAGTCTGTACGTCGGCAAAAGTCACGTCCCACTGGAACGGGGAACCGTCCATTCCACGGACGAGGGCTTCGTAAATAAAAGTATCATTTGGGCAAGTGGAAATGCCTAAGCGGAGCGAAATCATTTTACGTTCTCCCACATGGGAAGCAGGACATTATTCTTTAGGGACAAGAGCGATTGTTTAAAATTCCAGCGATTTTTGTCCATATCGCCCGTAAAATTGCTGATGGCGCGGACTTCAAAGATTTGTGCCCCTAGCGTCTGCGAAATTTGGAAAGCGGCCGCAGCTTCCATCGCTTCTACCTGGGCGCCAAAAAACTTAGCCCGATATTCCAAAGCGGATTCGCTCGACGTGAGCGTATTCACGGAAATTCCGCGGACTCCCGGGAGTTTTGCAACAGGGAGCGGAGCAAATTTTGCCGAAGTGGCAGAAAAGACTTGCGGCTTCTGAAAAAAAGACCGGAATTCATCACCATTCCAATATCCAATATCGCCGACGCATTCTTGATCGACGCGGACAAGATCTCCGGTTTTCAATTCGCTATGCGGCAAAGCGCCCGCAATGCCTACGACAATGACCCGAGAATATTTTTTTGTACAAATTAACTTTGTGAGACTGGATGCAAAATTGACAATGCCGATTCCCACGCAGGCAGCATCGAACAAGCGATTCACTGCATAAGGATGTTCCAAAGTTTTGCTGTAAGGAACCCTGGGGAAAAGGATTTTCCATTCCTGCGCGGATGGAACAGCGACAAGCGTTTTTGCCTTTCGCATGGATTAGTCCAAGAAATTTTCGACTTGCTGCAACAGCTCGGATTCAAACGCAGAAATACGTCCAAGGTCCACATTCCACGGGCGATCGACTTCGCAACGAGCCGAAGCGACAGCGGTCGCCTTGGCCAAGCGTTCTGAAACCGAAAGTCCTAAGAAGTCCGCAGCAAGCCAACCCGCGAGGAAAGCATCCCCTGCACCGATGTCGTTGACGACCTTGACCTGAGGCGGCTGCAAAGAGATTCCCATGAACTTGCCTTCTTCGTGATAGAACGCATGAATGGGGGCATCTTCGTCGGTGACGACCAGATTCCGAATCGGGAGACGTTCGAGAAGCGTCGAAGCCGTCATCTTCCAGAATTGCGGACTGGATGTGATCTGCGGGATCCCGTAACGCTGTAACAGCTTACAATATTCGTCCAAGTTGATTTTGAGAAGTTCGACACCATGTTCAAGCCATCCGTCAATTCCATCCACAGCATCCACAAAAAGGCGTTTGCCGTTCAAATCCAGCTTGGTCAAATTTTCCATTTGGAATCCCGCCGGCGAAGATCCACAAAGAGCTACGTTCAAAACATCGCTCCAAACTTCACCGATCGTCTGCAAGAAGTCCTTGTTTTCGGATTCGGTAATCTTGGGAGAAGGTTCGATGAGTTCCGTGGTATCGCCTTTGGCGACGATCGTCGTGCACATGCGCGTTGCGGCACCAATCCAAATCGGAAGTTGGCTGATTCCTGCGGCGGCGACTTCATCGCAGATCGAAACGCTGCGATCACCACCGAGAAAATGCGCCAAGATAAAATCCCCGCCCAGCATACGGAGAATGCGGGCACAGTTGATACCCTTGCCCGAAGCAAATTCTTCGACTTTGGAAACGCGGTTTACTTCCCCGGGCTTGAATTCGTCCAGGAGAAATAAGCGTTGCCAAGTCGGATTAAGTCCGAGAATCAGGGTATCATGAGGCATTAGAAATTAACCTTGAAGAAGTTACGTTTGCCGACTTGGACAAGAAGCTTGTCTTCGCCGGAAAGCTTTATTTCTGCCATCGGGTCGGAAAGTTTTTCGCCTGCGATTTTTACGCCACCGTTCTGCACCATGCGGCGAGCTTCACCCTTGGATGCAAAAGCTTTGATGGCGACAAGAAGATCCAAAGCCTTGTAATCCCCGGCGTCCACCTTGCATTCCTTGGCGTCGGACGGGATTGCGTTACCGCTGTGGATTTCCTTTTCCTTGGCAGCTGCGGTTTCGGCAGCTTCCTTGCCGTAGTACTGGGAAACGATGTCCTTTGCCAAACGGTCCTTGGCGACGTTCGGATTGAGAGCGCCGGAAGCGATGTCAGCCATCATCTTCTTGATTTCTTCCATCGGGACGTCGGTCAAAAGTTCGTACCAGTTTTCGACGATCGAATCGGCCAAGTTGTAAATCTTGTGGTACATGACATCGGCTGGTTCATTCACGCCGACGTAGTTACCGAGGCTCTTGCTCATCTTGGACTTGCCGTCCGTACCGAGAAGAATCGGCATGAACATGCCTATCTGGAGCGGCATGCCTTCGTACATCTGAAGATCACGGCCACGGCAAACATTGAACTTTTGGTCCGTACCGCCAAGTTCGACGTCGCTCTTGATGGCAACAGAGTCATAGCCCTGCATCATCGGATACATGAATTCATGGAGGCTGATCGGGCTGTTAGATGTGTAACGGTTGTGGAAGTCTTCACGTTCGAGCATCTGGGCGACCGTAAACTGGCCCATGAGTTCCGTCACCTTGGAGAACGGAAGCTTGGAGAACCATTCGCCGTTGTAATGGATTTCGACGCGGTCTTCGCGGACAACGCGGAAGAACTGTTGCTGATATTCCTTGGCATTTTCAAGAACCTGTTCATGCGAAAGACGAGGACGGGCCTTGTTACGACCGGACGGGTCGCCGATTTGAGCCGTGTAATCACCAACGATCAAGACGACCGTATGGCCGAGATCCTGGAACTGGCGAAGTTTACGCATCACGACCGTGTGGCCGAGATGGACATCCGGAGCCGTCGGGTCTACGCCAAGCTTGATGCGAAGAGGAATTCCCGTTTCATAAGACTTTTGGAGCTTTTGTTCAAGTTCATCGGCAGGGATGATTTCCGCAACACCGCGGAGCAAGATGTCCAATTGGTCTTTTACAGGAGGAAATTGCATAGTTCTTAAATCCTTTGGATAGATTTTCAATTTTAATGTAGAAAATTTTTGTTGCTAAAATTTTTGGAACAAAAGCACATTAAAACAGAAACCTACGTCATCGTTTTTTGATCTTTTAGCGTAATATATAAATCGTTTATAAAGGACTGCTATCGTTTTCAAAAGATGGCGGCGTTTTTTGTATCTTAAAACGCATGACACAGCTTGAACGACTGAAATTTTTGACAAATCTGCTTTTGACAGAATACAAAAATCCCCTGTTGCAAAAACTTCCGGAGAGCGAGGCAGAATTATTCCAGGTTTACCGTTCCCTGGTCAACGTCCGGCCACCCCAAAAAGCGCCTGAAGGATTTTTGGAAGTTCAAGATGCCTATTTGCAAGAAAATTTGCGAGAACGCGGCACGGTTTCGCTAGATGAAATGGAAAATTTTGGCGACGGTCTTTACCTTTGGCAGGGAGACATTACAAGGATTGCCTGCGACGCGATTGTAAACGCAGCCAATTCCCAAATGCTCGGCTGTTTTTCGCCATGCCATATTTGCATCGACAACTGCATTCACACATTCGCAGGCATTGAACTGCGGAACGAATGCTTTCGAGTTATTCAAAAATTAGGACATGAAGAAGAGACCGGAGACGCCCAGATTACTCGCGGCTATAACCTCCCTGCAAAATTCGTGTTGCACACGACAGGCCCCATTGTGCGCGGGATTCTTTTACCGTCTCAAAAGGTTCAATTGGCAAACTGTTACAAGAACTGTTTACATGTCGCAGAAGAAAATGGTTGCCAAAGCATCGCGTTCTGCTGCATTTCCACAGGCGTCTTTGGATTTCCAAAAGAAGAAGCCTGCCGCATCGCAATTCGTACAGTCCAAGAAAATAAAGCTCCCGAAACCAAAGTCATTTTTAACGTCTTTGGTGACGACGATTACGCCCGTTACAAGAAAGAACTTTCGTAAGCGATGATCCTGCAAACTGGCATGCGCACGGATATTCCGGCGTTCTTTTCAAAATGGCTTGTAAACCGTTTGACGGAAGGCTTCGTTTTGGTGCGAAGCCCTTACAATCCGAAGCTGGTGACGAAATACATCATTTCTCCGCACGTGGTTGACCTTATCGGATTTTGCAGCAAAAATCCCGCGCCGATGCTTCCCCATTTGGATCTTTTAGAACCTTATGGACAATTCTGGTTTGTAACAATTACTCCTTACGGGCGCGATATCGAGCCGCACGTTCCGGACAAATTCACCGTCATGAATTCCTTTCGGGAACTTTCACGCCGAGTCGGGATTCATCGGATTTCTTGGCGATACGATCCGATTCTGATTACAGAAAAGTATTCTGTGGAAAGGCACATTTCCGACTTCGAAATCATGGCGTCGGAACTGGCGGGATACACGCAAGTCTGCGTCATCAGTTTTATAGACCTCTACGCCAAAGTGCTCCGAAATTTTCCTGAAGCAAGAAGCGTTTCTTTCGATGATCAAATCCGCATAGCGAAAGAATTTGTGAGGATTGGAAAACGATTTGGAATCCGGATTCAAAGCTGCGCAGAGGGAAAGCTCCTAGAACCCTACGGAGTCGATATTCGCGGATGCATGTCGAAAGAGACGATTGAATGCGCCCTTCAAACACCCTTGGATTTTCCAAACGGAAAATTTTTGAGGGATTCCTGCAGTTGCATCGGCGGGAACGACATCGGGGCCTATGACAGTTGCGGACATCTTTGCAGGTACTGTTACGCGACCAGCCGGCAAGAAGCTTTTGAAGAAAACATTCGCAGGCACGATCCGACTTCCCCGCTATTAATCGGGAACCTTCTTCCCGACGATAAAATTCACGAAGCCAAGCAGATTTCGTGGAAACATTTGCAAACAACTCTTTTTTGATTTTTATTTCCAAAAACTTACGCTTGTATTATTTTTGAAATATGAGTATCAAATCCTTTATTTTTGCAGCAAGCCTTTTTACTTCCGCAACCTTTTTGTTTGCGGGGGGCTCCCAAGAAGTCCCGGTAAACCGCGAAGCAAATGAAACAGAAGTCTCTATCGAATCGAACGAGCCTTCCCCATCTTCTTTTCCTCGCTGGTTTACTGCCGGAATCCGCCTTTCCGGTGGTTTTTTCTCTTTCACCGGAGCTCAAGCGGACTATGTCGGATGGAAGCATCCGGGTTCTGCGATGGATGTAGGCCCCTTCTTCCGTTTTCACATCAATCGTATATTTGAAATCGACCCGAGCATTGCATTCGGATATCGTTACCATCAATACAAGCGTGACGACTATTCTTTGACATTCCAGGAATATCTCATTCAAGTTCCTGTGGTTGCCCGCGTTTTTGTTTACGACGGTTTCTTTGTTGGCGCTGGCGGTCAGTTTGCCGCAATTGTCGATTCCAAAAACAAGTCCACCTCTTACGGAATCCAAATCGATTTCGATTCAGCGAACCCAGAATTTGGCGGAATCGTAGAACTAGGCTACAGCTTTAGCCATTTCGCCATAGATGCCCGCCTTTATGCAGCCGCATCGGATTATGCGAACAACGATATTATTGGCAAGTGGAAAGGTTTGACCTATCGTCCACTCATTGTTTCGCTCGGCGCAACCTACCTTTTTTAATTCGAGGAAATCATCATGAAAAAACTTTTCATCACCTCTCTTATCGCCTCTTCTCTTGCCTTTTTGGGATGTGCCGCTTCGATCGTGGAACAGAAGGGTGCTGAACTCCAGCAGTTTCCGCAGGCTGAACAGTTGAAGATTAAAACAGCCCGCACTTTGATGCTCCGTACTGAAACCCAGAACAAGAACTGCGACGTCACTACGTTCCTCCAGATTATGTCGGAACGCAATCCGGACATTCAGAACATCATCGACGTGCATTATTCCCAGACGGAAAAAAACGACAAGACCGAATGTTCTTATTGGGGAATCGGCGTGACTTATGAAGGCGTAGAAACCTCTACCGCTCCGAAAGCTTCCTTTG
>DGSB01000081.1 GCA_002390045.1 Fibrobacter sp. UBA4373 | reverse complement strand
AAGATTTCTCATTTGAGCTTGTGGAACGCAGCCGCAACAGGCCTGCGTGCTCCTGAAGTTCTCGAAAGACTCGAAAGCCAGAGCCGCTACCCCATTCCGCCGACGGTCGTCACGGAAATTGAAGACTACATGGCTCGTTACGGCTTGCTTCGTCTCAAAAAAGAAGACGGACGCTTGACGATGGAATCTGATGACAAATTAATGTTCCTCGAAATTTGCAAGTTGAAGGACGTGGAACCGTTCATCATCGAATACATCGACGATACGCATGTTGTTGTTGACCCCGAACGCCGCGGCCACCTGAAGATGGTCCTCACCAACGCCGGTTTCCCGGTCGAAGACTTGGCCGGTTACACTGTTGGCGACCCACTCCCCATCAAGCTCCGCGAAACAACAGTTTCTGGAAAGCCGTTTAACCTCCGCGATTACCAGAAGGATGCCGCACAGGTATTCTACGCCAGCGGTAGCGAAAAGGGCGGTTCCGGCGTGATCGTTCTCCCCTGCGGTTCCGGTAAGACTGTGATTGGCCTTGCCACGATGGCTTTGGTACAAACTAAGACATTGATTTTGACACCGAACATTTCGTCTTCCCGCCAGTGGATCCGCGAAATCTGCGACAAGACGAACCTTACACTCGACCAGGTCAAGGAATACTCCGGCGAAGTCAAAGAAATCGGCCCGGTGACGGTCGCCACCTACCAGATTTTGACGCAACGCAAACGCACCAAGAAGGGCGACGAAAACAAGGAAGGCAAGGAACTGGAAATGACCGAAGAAGAGGTCAAGAAGGAACTTGCAAACTTCCCGCTCTTTAGCCAGGAAAAGTGGGGCCTCATGATTTACGACGAAGTCCACTTGCTCCCGGCTCCGGTGTTCCGCCTGAGTACTGAAATGCAGGCCACCCGCCGCTTGGGCCTTACGGCAACGCTCGTCCGTGAAGACCATAAGGAAACCGAAGTTTTCAGTTTGATTGGACCGAAAAAGTTCGACATTCCATGGCGCATCTTGGAAGCACAGGGCTGGATTGCAACTGCCGACTGTAACGAAATCCGCATTCCGATGGATCCGGAACTCAAGATGAAGTATGCGCTTGCCCCCGTGCGCGACAAGATCACGCTCGCAAGCACGAACCCCGAAAAGACGGACATCGTCGAACGCTTGCTCAAGTATTTCAGCAAGCCGGATGACCGCGTGCTCATCATCGGCCAGTACATCGACCAGCTGGAAGCGCTCTCCGAAGACCTCCAGATTCCGCTGATCACCGGCAAGACGCCGAACAAGGAACGCGAAAAGCTCTATGGAGCCTTCCGTTCGGGCACGCAGAAGAACCTCATGGTCTCGAAGGTCGGTAACTTCGCTATCGACTTGCCGGACGCCAACGTGCTTATCCAGATTTCGGGTACGTTCGGAAGCCGCCAGGAAGAAGCCCAGCGCCTCGGCCGCGTGTTGCGCCCCAAGAGCGACGGCGGCGCCGCCCACTTCTACAGCATCGTGACGCAGGATTCCAAGGAACAGGAATTCGCCATGAACCGCCAGCTGTTCCTCACGGAACAGGGCTACGCCTACAAGATTATCAAGCGCGGCGACTGGGACATTCTCATGAGGTCGCCCGAAGAACTCGCCGCAAGAGCATAGTCTCGTCAGAAGCGGCGTCTAGCAAACGCAAAAAGGCTCCGCCACTGCGGAGCCTTTTTTCATTCTCTCTACACTTTCAGTGAATTTGGATCCATCA
The DNA here is from genome assembly GCA_002390045.1 of Fibrobacter sp. UBA4373. GTDB lineage: Bacteria > Fibrobacterota > Fibrobacteria > Fibrobacterales > Fibrobacteraceae > Hallerella. The sequence continues at coordinate 1,864 of DGSB01000081.1, read as the reverse complement.
AGAAGTCCAGCACGTTCATAATCAATATCCCGTTGTCATCATGGTAGGTAGGCACTAGATCCCTGGTCACGACAATTTTCTTGAACGAGTCGTGGACAGTCCTGAACGGGCGAATTTCCTGCTTGCGCTTTTCTTCACTTGGCATAGAAAAGGCAGATTGTATATAGTATCTTTCGTGGCCCATATTACATACAAAATCTATTTCCAAATTCTTTCGTTTTACCGAACCGGTCTCATCTTTTTGAGCAAGCTCTACCACACCCACATCTACGCAAAATCCGCGGTACAACAATTCGTTATACAAAACATTTTCCATAAGGTGCGTTTCTTCGAACTGCCTAAAGTTTATCCTGGAATTGCGCAGCCCCAGATCCGCGAAGTAGAATTTTTTCGGGGCGCCTATATAGCGTTTTCCCTTGATTTCGTAACGGGATACGGAATTAATCAAAAAGGCATCTTCCAGACATTCGATGTATTTCGATACAGTATTCCGCGTGATGTTCGATTTTTTTTCGCTGTGAAAAGTCTTTGCGATTTTCTCGGCACTAGACAGAGACCCAACCGACGAAGACAACACGTCAATCAATCCGCCCAAATCGCTTTCATTCTTAATTTTATTACGCTTCACGATATCGCGAATATAGACCTCGCTAAAGAGATTTGCGAGAATGCGTCTCTTTTTTTCGATATCCCGCTCCATCACCACAAGGGGAAGCCCCCCGTAAAGCATGTACTCGGTAAAACCCTTGTACTTGTCGCCCTCAAAGCGAGTCATAAATTCGCTAAACGAAAGTGGCAAAAGGTGAATCTGGTCACTGCGTCCGGCAAACTCCGTAATGATATCCTTTGACAAAAACTTCGCATTGCTTCCGGTGACAAACACCTCCATCTGCTGATTTCTCAAATACGAATTGAGGACAGACTCGAACGCATCCAGCTCCTGTATTTCGTCCAGCAACAAAAAATATCTCTCCCCATCCTTTACCAGGGACTTCAGGTAATCCATAAATTTGAGCGGATCAACTTTGCGCTTTTTCCGTTGCAGTTCGACAGAATTTTCACCTATTCGCTCCAAATCTTCGGCGGAATCAAAGGCAAACCTGACGATATGCGATTCATCGGTGACGTTGTATTTCAGGTAGTCGTAAAAAATCGTGTTCAGCAGAAAAGACTTGCCGGACCGGCGCACACCGGTAACCACCTTGACAAGCCCGTTCCCAATAGAACCGACCAATTTTTGCAAGTACGCATCCCTTTTATACATTTCAAATCCTTTCTAGAAACGATTTTTGCATATTTATACAATTTTCGTTCCTAAAATACATAAAAACACCCCAAAAATCAACATTCTAGAAACGATTTTTGCATATTTACACATTTTTCGTTTACAGAACTAAAAACGCAAAAAGCTCCGCCATCGCGGAGCTTTTTTGTTTTGTTCCAAGCATTCCCCGTCAAGCGGGGAGAGCGAGGATAGCGAGGTTACTTCTTGTAGTAAGCACCTCGGGCATTCGACGAGCCACGGACCGGGCGACCCTTGAGGTCAAAGGTGCGATCCGAGCCAACTATTGTGACCCTACCCGCGCGTGTGTTCATGCGACCGATAGCGGTGGTTTTCTCGATTTTAACTTCGATCTTTTTCGCTTCGAACGCATTCCAGTTGTCACTTCCTTCGACCTTGTAATAGACGATATAAAAATATTGAAAGAGCCGCATTCTCTGCGGCTCCATTCCGATTACTTTCCGAGCAATCTGTGGTTCACGTGCGCTTCGACGACGTTCACCACGTAGTCCCCCAGCTTTTCGCAGTCGTTCACCACATCCATGTAATGCACGCCAATCTGGTAGCTGTAGCGCTGCGCAT
>DGSB01000059.1:30321-34014 GCA_002390045.1 Fibrobacter sp. UBA4373 | reverse complement strand
ACCTTCTTTTCGAAGTCGCCGAGGCAGTCAACGAGAGCCTGCACGCCTTCGACCGGCATCGCATTGTAAATGGATGCGCGGAAGCCACCCACAGAGCGGTGACCCTTGAGCTGCTGAAGGCCACGAGCCTTTGCGAATTCGAGGAATTCCTTGGCGAGATCGTCAGCCTTGTCTGCGGCAACCACGTCCTTGTTGAACACGAACGGAACGTTCATGATGGAACGGTCTTCCTTCGCAGCTGTACCGACGAACACCTTGGAAGCATCGAGGGCGCTGTAAAGGAGAGCAGCCTTGGAACGGTTCACCTTTTCGATGGCTTCGACACCGCCGAATTCCTTGAGCCACTTGAGCGTACGGTTCATCACGTACACGGCGAATACCGGAGGCGTGTTAAACATGTTCTTTGCATCGATGTGGGTCTGGAAGTTGAGCATGGTCGGGATGTTGCGATCCACTTTACCGAGAAGGTCCTTGCGGATGATCGTCACGGTCACGCCTGCGCAGCTGATGTTCTTCTGAGCGCCGCCATAAATGACGCCGAAATCAGAAACGTTGATTTTGCGGGCGAGGAAGTCGGAACTCACGTCAGCCATCAGGAAGCCGGACTTCGGAGTCGGGAACTTCTGCCATTCCGTACCGTAAATGGTGTTGTTTGCCGTTACGTGGAGATACGTAGCGTTGTCGGAAAGCTTCAAATTCTTGTCGATGTGGTTGTAAACGTCTGCCTTGGTATCGCAAGCGACGTTCACATTACCGAACTGCTTGGCTTCCTTATAAGCCTTATTTGCCCAGACACCGGTGAGAGCGTAGTCAGCCGTTGCGTTCTGGGGGAGGAAGTTCATCGGGAGCATGCAGAAGAGAAGGGAACAGCCACCGCCGAGGAACACGATGTCGTAGTTTTCAGGAATGCCCATCAAGTCGCGGAGGAACTGTTCGGTTTCTGCGAACATATTCTCGATCGGCTTTGAACGGTGACTCATGGAGAGAATGCTGATGCCGCTGTTTTCGAAGTCGATGCATGCAGCCGATGCTTCCTTGAGTGCCTGTTCCGGCAAGACCGACGGTCCTGCGCTGAAGTTGTAGACTTTATTTGCCATGGTTTGTGTTCCTTGTAGTTTTTGCGCCAAAGGTTATTTAACGCCGATATAATACGCGAAAAAGATAACAAATTGCGAATTAAACGGCTACTTAGGCTATGAAGAAAAGAAAAGCCCTGCGGTAGGCAGGGCTTGGTGTGAAATGAAACTTATACGCCGAGGGCTTCGATTGCCGCCTGGTATTTTTTGAGGCGGAACTTCGTCTTGAGTTCGCGACGTTCGTGCCGGTGAATGTATTTGTCTTCCATCAGCACGTTTAAAATGGCGCTTTTGGCTTTGGCGGCAACAGGGTTGTCTTTGAGCTTGGAAACGAAATTGACGAATTCCTTTTCGCGGGCTTCGTAAGTCGCTTCTTCGGCAGGGACGCCTTGGGCCATCAGCTTGCAGCTGTATTCGTCGATCCAGCTTTGATCCTTGTGGTAAGTCATCTTCTGGATCAGTTCGACGGTTTCGCTAGGAACTCCCATGCGGATCAAATCTTCCGGAGTCTTTCCTGTCGATTCGATCAGGGCATCTTGCAAAATGGCGAGAATCTGGACTTCTTCCGATTCACCCTTGTTTTTAAGGTAATCCGCAACGTTCTGTAAAAAATCGATGTAAGGGCCTCCTGCCTTGTCTTTCTGTCCTTTGTGGACTTCGGCGGCAATCTTGTAGGCTTCTTGGTACGAGAGCATAGTAATCCTTTAATGAGTGAAAAATCTTGTGGGCGTTGGTTGATACGCCGTCGTACGTTCAATATACATAAAGAAAAATGAAAATTTGTCTTTTCTTTGTCTTTTTTCGGTGGGGTTCCCGTTTTGTGTTCTCAAAAATGTTCTTAAAAATAATGAACGTTTTTGAAATAAAAAGTTTAAATTATTGACAAATAAAGCGGAATTTTCACAAAATGGAGAAACAGAATGTTCTCAAAAAATAAATTCGTCAAAAGAATGAAGTTTGGCACGCTCCTCGTGACGGGTGTATTTGCCGGCGCGTCCGCTGTGGCCGCGACTCCGGATTTTAGCCAAGTGGGTTTTGCGACTTTAGGCGGGGGAACGACTGGCGGAGCGGGCGGAGAAATTGTCGAAGTTTCGACCTTCGCTGAATTCAAGCAATATGCCGAAGACCTGGAAACTCCGTATGTCATCATCGTGAACGGTGAAATCAACACCGGGATCAAAACCTATATCGATAGCGATGGAGCTGTCGCCTCGTCGGGAACGGAAACCACTTATGGCGAAATCGTTTTGGTGGGGAACAATAAGACGATCGTTGGCAAAGGTTCTAACGGTTTTTTGAATCGTGTCGGCTTGAACATTCAGAAAAAACACAACATCATTATCCGGAACCTAAAGTTCACCATGAGTGATGTGCCTATCAGCAAGACCGACGAAAATAAGGTTGTCGCCTTCCGAAACGGTGCGGAAGTGATTTTAAACGACCCGGATTGCATCAGCATCCAGGCGGATTCGGGAGACGTAGATAAGGCGAATCAGGCGAGCTATAACATTTGGATTGACCACTGCGAATTTTACAACGCTTACACGGACAACAAGGACCGTTATGACGGACTTCTGGATGCAAAGAATAACATCTACAATACGACGGTAAGCTGGAATTATTTCCATGATCATCACAAGGGCAGTCTGATTGGGAATGGCAATAGCGATGCGTATCGCCACGAGATTACTTTCCATCATAATTATTACAAGGATATCGATGCGCGTACCCCGATGATGCGCTACAACAATAGCCATCTGTACAATAACTACTTGGAAGGGCAGGGGGCGGGCAATGGCCCGAACGTGCGCAAGGGAAGCGACCTCTATTTTGAAAAGAACCATTATGCGGGCCTTAGCAAGGCGATCTTTGCGGGCGATGATGGCGTCGCAACGATTGTGGATAATTACTATGAAGGCTGTGCGAACATGATGGAAAGCGGATGCAATTCGAAGAAAATGAAGATCTCTGTAAATCCGGGAACCGCGCTTTCTTCGAGCGATACCGTCTGGGTGACATATGATGCTGAAATCGCGAAGGGCTCCTTTAATCCGTCGGCTTATTACACGTACAAGGCGGATGCCGTTGGCGATGTAAAAGCTTTGGTGACGGCTTATTCGGGCGTTGGAAAAATCGACATCAGCGATTATGAAAACGGTACTGTGATTACGCCGGTCGTTTCTTCGAGCTCTGCGGCGGAAGAAGTTTCTTCGAGCTCTGAAACAAGTTCTTCGAGCGAAAGCATTCTCTCTTCTTCGAGTGAAGAAGCCGCTTTCGGGGATCGGGGAAATGACTCGGACGATGAGACTGCCCTGGTGAAGAAGGAATCTTCGAAGGTGAATTTCTATGTCGCCGGAAACCGGATCACCTTTAGCGCGCAGGCAGGGGCTCATGTCCAGATCTTCTCGATTACGGGCAAGCTCTTGAAACAGGCTGTGGCGCAGAACGGGGAAACCTCCCTGCAGCTGGATTTGCCGAATGGGCAGTACCTGTTCAAGAGCGGAAAGACTCTTTATCGCTTTATGATCCGCTAGAGAAAAGCTCTTGCATTGAAGTTACTGCGAAATTTTGCTATATTTGGCTTCTGCAAAAGCTCGCGTAGCTCAGTTGGATAGAG
>DGSB01000059.1:0-30276 GCA_002390045.1 Fibrobacter sp. UBA4373 | reverse complement strand
GGATAGAGCAACTGCCTTCTAAGCAGTGGGTCGTGGGTTCGATTCCCGCCGTGAGTATAAAAAGAGTCCTTCAAAAGAAGGGCTCTTTTTTTTGAAAAAATGAAATTCCAAATGTGTATGTTCCGAGTTGGTCTACTGCTCACTCGGATTTTTCTTGACTTGAAAAAAAGAAAGCTGTAGTTTTATGAATAAAGGGGCGCGACCCGATTGCCTTGGTTTAGCGAAGGGATGCTGGAGCAAACCGCAGGGTAGGGCACTCGGGTCGCGTACCCGACTATTTCATTGATCATCCTCCTAAGCGCAGGGCGAACGTCCTGCGCTACCTTTTTGGATAAGGATGAATTCCGGATTTCTCTCTTGTAAAAATTCAAAAGGCGGGCTCTTGCGAGCTCGCCTTTTTGAATTCTCTTGAACGTCGAGAAGATTAGCGCTGACCGGCCTTAGCCTTGTCGCCGTACTTCTTGATGAGTTCGTCCTGGATGTTGCGCGGAACCGGAGCGTACTTCTTGAATTCCATGGTGAATTCAGCCTTACCCTGGGTCATGGAGCGGAGGTCCGTTGCGTAACCGAACATTTCGGAAAGCGGGACTTCTGCTTCGATCGTGGTTTCGCCACGTTCTTCCGAGGTGCCGGCGATGTTACCGCGACGCTGGGAGATGTTACCCACAACGTTACCCTGGAATTCGGTCGGGGTCGTGATTTCGACCTTCATGATCGGTTCGAGGATCTGAGCGCCAGCCTTTTCGAAAGCCTGACGGAATGCCATACGGGCGCAGATCTGGAACGCCATATCAGAGGAGTCGACTTCGTGGTATGCACCATCCGTGACTTCCATTTCGATGCCGACAACCGGGAATCCGATGAGGGAACCGGCTTCCATGCAGCTCTGGAAACCCTTGTCGCAGGACGGGATGTATTCCTTAGGAATACGGCCACCCACGACGGAGTTCACAAACTTGTACGTATTTTCTGCATCGCCTTCGACTTCCATCGGACGCATTTCACCGACGATCTTAGCGAACTGACCCGAACCACCGGTCTGCTTCTTGTGCGTGTATTCGAACTTAGCAGGGCGAGTGATGGTTTCACGGTAAGCCACCTGCGGAGCACCCGTCTGGACGTCAACGTGGTATTCACGACGCATGCGTTCGATGTAAACGTCGAGGTGAAGTTCACCCATACCCTTGATGATCGTCTGACCGGATTCCTTGTCGACTTCGACCTGGAACGTCGGGTCTTCTTTCGTGAAGCGGTTGAGAGCCTTGGACATGTTGTCGAGTTCGTCACGGTTCTTCGCTTCGATCACGAGTTCGATCACCGGATTCGGGACGTGCATAGAAGTCATGTTGTACTTGTTCTTGCCATCGGTAAAGGTCGTACCGGATGCGCAATCGATACCGAACAGAGCGACGATGTCGCCTGCGCCGGCTTCGGTAATGTCCACCATTTCGTCAGCGTGCATACGGACGAGACGGCCAACGCCAACCTTCTTGCCGGTTGCCATGTTGACAATGGAATCGCCCTTCTTGATTGTACCCTGATAAACGCGGATGTAGGTCAACTGGCCATAGCGGTCGTTGACGAGCTTGAACGCGTAGCAAACGAGCGGAGCGTTGTCTTCGCTCTTGAGGACAACTTCCTGTTCGTTGTTGTCGATATCGAGAGCCTTGTTTTCGACTTCGGTCGGATTCGGGAGGTAGTCGATAACGCCGTCGAGGAGCTTCTGAACACCGATGTTCTTGTGAGCGGAGCCCATGAAGACCGGGGTGAGTTCGAGGGAGATCGTCTGTTCGCGAATGGTCTTTTTGATGAGATCCTTGTCGATTTCATCAACACCGTACTTGCCTTCCATAGCAAGTTCCATGATCTGGTCGTTGTAGTCAGCGCAGCAGTCAACGAGCTTTTCGCGGTATTCCTGAGCCTGATCCTTGAGTTCTTCCGGGATGTCGGTGATACGGACGTTGTCACCGTTTGCGCCTTCGAAGTAGTAAGCCTTCATTTCGACGAGGTCGACCACACCCTTCAGTTGGTCTTCGAGGCCGATAGGAATCTGCATGACGATCGGCTTGTGATTGAGCTTTTCCTTGAGCATCACAGCGACGCGGAGCGGGTTTGCACCGGAACGGTCGCACTTGTTGACGAACACGATGCGCGGAACATGGTAGCGCTTCATCTGACGGTCAACAGTAATAGACTGGGACTGAACGCCTTCCACGCCGGTCAAAACGAGGATTGCACCGTCCAACACGCGGAGGGAGCGTTCCACTTCAATCGTGAAGTCCACGTGCCCCGGTGTATCGATAATGTTGATGGTGTCCTTTTCACCGGTAATGGAATGAGTCCAGTTTGCGAAGGTAGCAGCAGACTGAATCGTGATGCCGCGTTCGCGTTCGAGTTCCATGGAGTCCATCGTAGCGCCGACGCCGTCTTTACCACGAACTTCGTGGATCGCGTGAATACGCTTTGTGAAATAGAGGATACGTTCGGTGAGGGTAGTCTTACCCGAGTCAATGTGGGCAGAGATACCGATGTTTCTATGGTATTGGATATCTTTCATTGTTGTTTCCGTGAAAAGTTTGATAAAACTGGCGCCCAAAATAGAAAAATTTTGGACTTGGCTCAAGGCTTTATTTAAAAGGGAGCTTGAAACGAACCCTTATTGAGGTAAATCTGTTGAAATTTGCGAATTTTCTCCGCTTTGGATGCTCCCGAAATACGCCTTGGCGATTTTGGAAACTCCGTAGGTATCGAATGCGGCATAGGCTCCGCTGCTGACGGCTCCGAGGACAGGCAGTGCACGGCTCAATGTTTTAAGAGGAGCTTTTTTGAGCAGCATGTGAGTTCCGGCGCGGACAGCGACATCCCTCGCGATTTGAAATCCGGATTGCTTGCAAAGGCACCAGACGAGGGACTGCTTGGTCAAATAGCCGAGCTTTCCGTAGACGGCTGCGATATCGGCGACGAGCTGCGCCTGAATTCGCCAAATGGCCGCGAGATCCGGCAGGGAAGAGATGATCCCCACGATTCCGCCGGGCGCAGAAAGGGTCGCGCTGACGACAGCGGCTTTGAGGGCGGCGGCTTCGGTCAGACGCTTGATCTTTTCGTCCGGGTTGTCGAGCGGGGAAAGCTCCGAGTTCGGGACTTCCGAAAAATAGTCTTGCAGCTTGATGTGAAAATTCATAGGCTATGTTTTAAACTATAAAAAGTTTGCCTGGATGGATTCTTCTCGCCTGTTATAAGAATGTCAAAACGAGCTTTGCGGCAAGACCGGTAATGGGGAAGTGAATCGAATTTCCCTTCGCTTCAAAGATCATTTTCAGGATTTCTTCGATCCACGGCTTTTCGCAATGAATTTTGGAAATGCGAAAATCGGCTCCGTCGGAGGTCTTTGTGATTTCATATTCTGCGGAAAAACGGATCGGATAGGGTTCCCCCACAAGCCCGATATTGAGCTCGCAGATATGTTCATTTGTATTTAAAGAAAGTTCATGGATCGTCCCGAGCCTTTTGACTACGGGATGATCCTGTAGAACTTTTTTGATAACGGTGTCTCTTGCGCCGCCGAGCACAATTACCTCGGGAGCGTCAGAATGTCGATGCCGTCTTTGGTCTTGACCATGGTGTGTTCCCACTGCGCGGAAAGGCTTCCGTCTGCGGTCACAACGGTCCAACCGTCTTTCAGAGTTTTGATGTCGGCTTTGCCGAAGTTGATCATCGGTTCGATGGTGAACACGTTGCCGATTTCGATCATGTTGTTGATTTCGCGGTTGGCGTAGTGGAGAACGTTCGGTTCTTCATGGAAGCCGCGGCCAATGCCATGACCGCAGTAATCGCGGACGACCGTGTAGCCGTGATCTTCGGCATAAGGCTGAATGGCGCAGCCGATATCGGAAAAACGGGCCTTCGGCATGGCGGCTGCACGGATGCCTTCTTCCATGCATTCTTTGGTCACCTTGACGAGATCCTTGGCTTGTTCGCTGACGTTGCCGACGCAGAACATGGCGGAGCAGTCGCCGTGGTAGCCGGAGAGGATTGTGGTGATATCGATGTTCACGATATCGCCGTCCTTGAGGATCGTATCCTTGCTCGGAATGCCGTGGCAGACCACTTCGTTAATGCTGATGCAAGAATAACGCGGATAGCCGTAATAACCGAAGTCTGCGGAAATTCCGCCGTGCTTGTTTGTAAAATCAGCGATAAATTCGTCGACTTCCAAAGTGCTCACGCCCGGCTTGCACATTTCACCTGCGCGGACAAGAGTTTCTGCGGCGAGGGCGCCTGCGGAACGGATCAGTTCAATTTCTTTTTTTGTTTTGATTTTAATCTTGGACATTACTTAGTTCCTTCGTGTTCTCGCTGTGCTTCGTTCTTTTCGTATTCCTTCCAATAGAATTTGTCGAGAAGATAGGCGAGAACTTCCTTGTCTTCTGGATTGGACGAAAGTTCGTCTACAAGCGGCAGGAATCGGCGAAGACGTTCTTTTTTCATTTGACCGAGTACGCGCTTTTCGCGGTCGAGTTCTGCTGCCGTGCGCTGGCGGATTCGGTTTGCCAGATCCTCTTCCGTAATCGCAGGCATTTTGATGAACTGGATGCCGAAATCGACTGCGGTCTTTTGAATTTCGATTTCTTCCACAGGCGTGATGAGCGAAATGGCGACGCCACTGCGACCGGCACGGGCGGTACGTCCGCTGCGGTGCACGTAAACTTCATGATCGTCGGGATGATCGTAAATAATCACGTGGGTGACGTGGGTAACGTCGATGCCTCGTGCCGCAACGTCGGTGCAAATCAAGATGCTCAATTTCTTGTTGCGGAAAGCGGCGAGGGTTTCTTCACGCTGTTTCTGGGAAATGTCGCCGGAAAGGGCTCCGACCCGGAATCCGTAGTTCGAAAGAACCTGTTCGAGGTAGCTCACGTCGCGCTTCATGTTGCAGAAGATCATGCAGCTGTCCGGATTTTCCCATTCGAGAACCTTGATCGTCATCTTGTCCTTATCCATCACGTCGCACATGTAGTAGCGATGTTCCAGATTGTTCGCGATGACCTTGTCGTAGCTCAAAGAAAGGAACCCTGCGTTTTTGCGCTGGAATTCACGAGCGAGGCTCTTCACCGTTTGCGGAATCGTTGCACTGAACATGGTGCAGGCGATATCCTTCGGCAGGTAGCGGCGGATGCGCTGCATGTCGGGGTAGAAGCCCATGGAAAGCATTTCGTCGGCTTCGTCCATGATGAGGTCGCGGATCGAGAGAAAATCGACGTTTCCGCGCTGAGCATGGTCGAGAAGGCGACCCGGGGTCGCGACGATGATGTGAACGCCTTCGCGGAGTGCGCGAAGCTGCGGTTCGTAGCCGACGCCACCGAAAATAGCGACGGATTTAATGCCAGTGCCTGCGGCGAGCTTTTCGATTTCTTCTTCAACCTGCTGAGCGAGTTCGCGGGTCGGGACAAGGATCAGGGCTTGCGGAAATTTATGCTCGCGGACAATCACCTGGATGAGCGGAAGAACGAACGCTCCGGTTTTGCCCGAACCGGTTTTGGATTGGACGAGCATATCGCGAGCGGCGAGCATGTACGGCATGGTCTTGCGCTGTACAGGCATCAGGTCTGTCCAACCATGGCTTTCGAGGGTAGCCTTCAGGTCGGCTGGTAAATCGTTGAATGTGTAATCCGGAAGTTTATTTTCGGGTTCCACAATGTGAATTGGATTTAAAAACGGATTGACCGGTTTGATTTCTTCACTCATAGCGAAGCAAAGCTAGCAAAAATTAGCCATCGCCAACAAAAAAGGTTCTTGAAACTCTTTCGAGAACACGTCAAAAACGGTTTGCCAAATGATTGAAAATTACGATTTGAGGGACGCTTCGTATTCGGCGAGAGCTTTTTCGATTGGCGGAATCACCTGGTCTGCGATTTTTTCAAAAAACAGGCATTGGGTCTTGATCGTCACGTCGCGATGGCGGGCGGCATGCTGTTTGATCCAATCGGAAACGGCGACTTGGCGCTCTTTGGTCGTATCGGCAATCGCTTCCTTGATGGATTGGCTTTGGCCTTCCATATAACGGCGCATGTCGAGCGGCATTTGCTTGTAATAGAGATAGAGCTTCATCAGCTGATGCATGTTCAGCGCTTCGAGGAATTGCTTCATCTTTTCTTGCTTGAATGCATACAGATCGGCGATGTTGTCCAGGATATACGGAAGAAAGAGCTGTTTTAAATAATCCAGCTTGCCTTCTGCGTACGCTTTGTCAAAGTCGCGAAAAATCTTGCTTTGCTTGTATTCGTAGTCGCTAGAATCTTCCATAGTGATTAATCTATTATAATAAATGCGGTGAATTAGTCCTTTTTCAAAACTAAAAATGCAAATTTTTCGAATTTTGTGCGAAGCGTCACGTCGGAATTCAGCTTAATCAAGCCGTTTGTTCCAGGATGAAGGGCTTCTACAGGGGCATTTTTTGCATTTTTCAGTTCGGAAATGGAAACTTCTTTATGAATTTCCGGATCGAGCCAGTAGAGTCTTGAATTCCGATCGATTCGATTCTTGATTTGGACGAAAACGGATCCGTCCGCTTCGATGTGGTCTACCTGGGCTGCGACGGCGCCTGTCTTGGACGGTTCCTGGGTCATTTCGTAATTCTGCGGCAGGGGACCTTTAAAGAATCCGGGCATTCTTCCGCGACTATCCGTATCGGAAATCAGTTCACGGGAAACCGGAGGAATCGGTTCGCCTTTCATGACGGCATCGATTGCCTTGCGGTAGGCGTGCACGACAGAAGACAAGTAATAGACACTGCGGGTGCGACCTTCGATCTTAAAGCTGGAAAGCCTTGCGTTTACTAGGTCCGGAATCGCATCGAGAGCGCAAAGGTCTCGGCTGCTCATGAAATAGGTTCCCCATTGATCTTCATCGAGACCGATGAGCTCTGCCGGTTTGTCTTCGGGCGCGTTGGATCGTTCTAGGAAAAATTCTCCTTCATGCGCTTTGTAATCGTCGGACTGCACTTCGGGGTTCGCATAAAGGCGGTACGGCATGCGACAGGAATTGTTGCACATGCCTTGGTTGGCGTCGCGGTGGGTTGTCCAGTTGCTGAGCATGCAGCGCCCGGACATGGCCATGCAGACGTTTCCGTGGACAAATACTTCGAGTTCAAGACCGGGGCATTTTTCTTGAATTTCAAGAATTTCGTTTAGGCGGAGTTCGCGGGAAAGAATAATGCGGGATACGCCCATCGACTGCCAGAATTGGGCGGTCAAGTAGTTCGTCGTATTCGCTTGGACGGACAGATGAATGGGAATTTCCGGGCATTCCTTGTGAATGAATTGGATGATGCCCGGATCGGCGACGATCAGAGCGTCCGGCCCGAGTTTGCAGGCTTCGAGAAGTGCCTTTTGGAATGGGGCGACTTTGGAATTTCTCGAAATGACATTGCTCGTCAGGTGAAAACGCTTTCCCTTCGCGTGACAAATTTCAATGCCCTTTGCCAAATCATCCAAGGATCGGAATCCATTTTCGCGAGCGCGGAGCGAAAATGCCGGCTGCCCGGCGTAAACTGCATCGGCACCATATGCGAGCGCGTATTCCAGACGATTGAGATCGCCTGCGGGGGCAAGAAGTTCGGGAGAATAAGAACTTACCATTTGAAACCTAACCGCGTATAAATTTTTTCATCGTTAAAGAGAGTTATTTCGAGCATGTAAAAGAAGTAGTCTCCGTCGTAGCTGATTGCGGGCGACAGGGAATACTTCATTTTGGCTCCGTCTAAAAATTTTTTGGCTGTTTTGTAATGGCCGGACGTTGGAGTCGTGTCGTTGACAGCGCTACCGTAATCCGTTCCTTTCCAAAGCCAGGTGTTCCGAAGATTCACGTTAATGCGTTTGGCAAAACGGCCGTAAAGGGCGAAGTCTATCGCTTGGCTGTTTGGACCGTTCGGACTCCCGAGGGGTTCGCCAAGGTTTGCTGCTTGCGCCGTATTCGGATGGAAGTGGCTGTATACATAAGGCTCGACCCTGGCGTATTCGGCGATGACGCCGGCTTCGAGTTTATGACCGTGGATGTCGATGTCCTTGCCGATCTGTGTACCGGCCATCCAAGCCCATTTGGCTTCGATATTGTCGTTTCGAATCAGGCTGATGGGGCTTTCGAAATCGTCGATATAAAACTCGGAGTAAATTCGTGCTAGGTTAAAAAGACGATAATTGGCATCGAAGGCGAGGGCCCCGTTGTTATTGTTCTCCGAAAAGTTTCCCTTCTCCATAAAAAGAGGCACGATGGGAACAAAAAGCCACACTTTATTTTCGTTGTAGAGGATTTGCGTTTCGCTCATTCCCAGCACGAGATTTCCCAAATTCAATTCGTAACGGTGCGCATAAAGGTTGCGGTCGTTTGTATTCTTGTTGCTCATGCTGTTCGGGTAAATGCGCAGGTCGCCGTAGAGACTGATGACGGAAAGCGGTCCCACATGAAATTCGAAGGAAAGCGTGTTGTACGGAAGCGCGAATTGATTCAGCGTCAGGTTGTTGTAATAGCCCGGTCCAAAGTGAAAAACGTCTCGGGCGAGCATCAAACGGCCAAAGCCCAAATTTGCGGCAATCATTCCGCGGTATCGGGCGTAACTGGCATATTCGACGCCGCTGTTGTTCTCTTCTTTTTGAAACTCGACAAATTCCTTGTCAAAAGATTTGGGATAGTTTGCAGTATGGCTTTCGACGTAAATGCGGGCGTCGAGCATGAATTCAATGGAATCTCGATAACCGCGTAAATAAAGTCCGCCGTCGAGGCCTGGCCAAATCGTATCGCCCAAGGTTTCTCCGCCACGGTAATCGATTCCGCCGACAAGGCTTGCGGCAATCGCCTGACGTTCGTCCTTATATCCGAGCAGAGCTTTCCCTTCGTTTGCGTCAAAATTTTTTCGCCAGTTCGTGTCGCGTCGTGGATAGTAGAAGATCTGTTCGGCGTCGGTTGTGGTTTGGCGGTGTAATTCAAAAAGGAGCGGGGTTGTTTCGAGCTGTTTTAAATTGCGCGTCCTTTCGCTCGAAATAATGGGCGAAGCTGCGTTCGCAGATGAAATCGCGAAGGAGGAAATCGCCAAAAAAATTCCGCTGAAATAAAGAATTTGTAAAAGATGCCGCAAAATCATGTATCCAAAATTAGAAAAAAAAGTTACGCTCCATGCGCTTGTCGGGGAATTCCTAAAAAACTAAACTTAAAAGCAATACGAATGAAACTTTTCGATGAGGAATAAAATGAAAAAAATTCTGTTTGGGGCGTTAGCGGCGATGGCTTTGACAGCATGTTCGACTTACCATCCACCGCTCGATCCGCAGTTTTCTTGCGCCAATCAAAAATCCAAGACCAAGGTGACCCTTGTCGGAAGCGACCCGCGTCATACGGCCGTCGGCTATTGCCGCGGTCAAATGCAGGTTAAGAATTGGGGGTATTATTACGAGGGAACCCATTACATGACGATTAAATTCCGCGAAAACGAGGAAGTGAAAACGTCATGCCTCGATGACAATAGTCGATGGTATTCTTCGTCCGCTGCAGAATGCCGTGCAAAGCACGGACATTAATTTATTCGAAATCCTGTAAAATTTGGTTCAGGATTTTTTCGTTCAGCTCGGGAAGGAGCGTGTCTTCTCCAAGAGTGTGAATCGCCATGACGACAAAGAGTGCGGCGTAAGGGCGCACTTTCTTTTCGAAGGCTTTCAGCTCTTGTGGAGAATCTGTCCCCAGATATTCGGGCAGGAATGCTTTCCAGAACGTGTCGAGCTGAGGGCCTGTCATATGGAGCAATTCAAAAATTTTAGAAGAATTGTTCACGACTTGGCTGTTGAAGTAAAGAACCCCTAAATCGATCAGTGGAGTTCCGTAGGCGAAGTCGGCAAGATCGATCCAATAGCATTTGCCATCGGCATAGATCATGTTCCCCATTTGAAGGTCGCCGTGCACGCATGTAGTCCTAGGCTCCATGGTGTCGAGAATCCGCCGAATTTTTTCGCGGATGGACTGGCTTAAATGGATTTCGGAAAGAAATCCTTCGAGGACCTTTTTGCGCGGTTCGAAAACTTTTGTGTCGCATTCTGTTGAATGGAGCTTTTTCGCTTCTTGGGCGAACATTCTTGCGTAGGTGGGGATGTTTTCTGGGTTATCGGCGCAAAGACGGGAAAAGGATTTTTTCCCGACGACACGTTCATAAATAATGCCCAGACGATTCCCGCATTGGACAAGGCTTATGGCTCGAGGAACGCGAATGCCCATGGCGCTGATGGACTTGGCGGCGGTGTATTCCCTTTCTGACGAGGTACTGTCAACGCCCTCGTTAAAAAGTTTGAGCATCAGGTGTTCATCTGTTTTGTGATAAAAGCTTTCTGCTGTAGCTCCACCGCCAAAGAGATCCCAATCTTCCAATCGAATTGGCTTAAATTCGTAAGGCATTGCTTCCCTCCTGCGAAAAAATGAAAATCGATATTTATTAATCTATATCGGTTTTTCGGAAAAGGGAAACTTTTTACGATATGGTTTTGCCAATGCCGATGGATTTCGCCTTGTTGAAAATGCGGAGAGCCGTATCTTTATTCGAAGGCCGTTGCCCATAAACGATGTCTTGCAACCAAATGAGTCCTTCTAAGCCTTTTCCCTGGTGTAAAATATGGACGTAGCAAAGGTTTCGAAGTGCGACAGTGGAAGACATAATGTCGAGGTCTTTCCCGGCGAATTGCGATGCGGCAAGGGCAAAAGCGTCTTCGCTGCAACTTTGGATGAGCTGCTCGATATCGGCGATGGTCTTGAAGCCCATTTTGGTGAATATAAACAGGTACGAAGTCGAACTGGCCTCTTGAATTTCCAAATGGTACGTTTTTGCGATTCTCTGGTTGAGAACGTCGAATGGCTTTGTTTCCAGGTAGCACTTGAAGGAATCGGCGTCGAGCTGTACTTCGGAATAGCGCTTTTCGAAGATGGCCTTGTGGATTTTTTCGCGGTAAGATTTTAGCCCGTCGCGGATATTCTTGAATTCATTGTCGGCGACTTCGAGAAGGCCCGCAAGACGGTTCATGCTGCGGACATAGTCACGGGGGACATCGAAATCGCTTTTGTATCCGGTATCGTGGAAGATGGTTGCCCAAACGTCTTGCAAGGCGCTGCGCAATTGGATTTCGAAACGGTATTGGTTGATTTCCGGGCGCTCCGGATCTTTGTACATGGATTCCGGAATTTTGCAGATATAGTGCAATGAAAGGTAGCCGAATCGATCCGGGTCTAAAAGCTTTCTTTTGTCGACGGAATTTTCCCAGTCGATTTCGAAATTCTTGGTGACAAGATCGGCGACGACATCGACTTCGTCATTGAAGTAAGTGACGACTCTTGCCCCGAGAATATCTGTGATGTCAAGAAGGGAACGGTATTTGGATCCTTTGCGTTCGAGCTTCCCGGCCAGGCTTTGGCTGGTTTTAATGCGTGCGGAAATGGAGTTTACGAGAAGTCCGCTTTGCTGAATGAATGCGTTCAATTTTTCGACGACAATCTTCGAAATGATTTCGAAGAATTTCTTTTTTTCTCTGTATTCGTCTAGAATCATTTCGCTGTGTAAATCCATGCTCGACCTCGAACTCAAATTACAATCAAAATAATATTAATCCGCACGAAATATTAGGGATTTTAATAAAAATGAATGGAAGCCGGTGTACTATATTTGAGTGTATGAAAAGTTTTGTGCGGCAAATCATGCTTTTGTGCGGGGGCGGCCTTGCCTTTTGGGGAAATCTGTCCATGGCTTCGGAAACTTCTGCATTTGCAGGAATGAATCTTTCGGCGGGCTTTTACGGTGCGCCCAAAGCGAGCGTTTTTGCAACGGATACGGTGGACCGCTTTGGCACGAATTGGCGCGCTCTTCAGGTTCCGCTAGAAACGGGACGCCAGTACGAACAGTCGATAGACCCTTTCTTGAGTATTTTTGTCGGGGGAAGCTATAAGGACTTTTCCGTTTATCTCGATTTCCCTTTGCGCAAAGACATTGAAGCTTGGTATGAAGACGATCTTTCTACCAATACGACGGTTTCTGCGGACAATCTGGATATCAATGTCCCGACGAACGCTTATGCGAAATGGGACTACGGCGTTGGCTTTGTGCAGGCGGGCCGTTTTAAGCCGGATCTTGGTCCAAGCCCGAATACGCTAGCCGTGGGCGGAGCTCCTTATCATGACGCGCTCCTTTGGGAATTTGCCCCCGGCTTTTTGAAGTATGATTTTATGCTCAGTTCGCTAAACGCCTTTTTGTATGGCACGCCGGAAACGGTCGGCGGCGAAGTCGATTCGACGACGGAAGTTTGGAAACAGGCGAACCTGCAAATCGACAACCAACGCAAGCGCCAGTATACGGAGCCGTATAAAACGTTGGTATATCACCGTTTGGGCGTGGACTTCAAGCATGGATGGTTCTATGTAATCGAGCAATCGGTGATCGGCGGAAAGCAAGTGGAATTCCGCACGATGAATCCGTTTATGTTCTGGCATAATAATTATGCGACAGGCTATACCAAGTCGAATGTGACTTTGGAACTGGGACTTCGCCCGAACCGCTTGGCAAATTTCTATTACCAGATGGCTATTGACGAAGTGAAAAGTCCAGTCGGTGAAACGGGAAAGGATTCCAATCGCGGAATTACGAGCCACATGGTGGGGTACAACCAAAAGTTAAAGACAAAATCTTATGGCGATTTCGACTTTCGCCTGGATGCCGTTTTGACGGACCCGGCGGCGGGTAATGAACGTTTGCCTTTGCTCAAGTATACGAGTCGTCGCATGTACCGTTCTAATTACCGCGACCAGTCGGATGCGGATTTTGCCGATATGTTCTTTGTGGATTATCCGCTGGGATATCGTCGTGGCCCGGATGCGAAGGATCTTTGGTTCACGGTGAATTGGAAATATCACCGACATGCGCTTGCGCTGGAACTTGCATGGCTTAGGCAGGGCGATAAAGAGCTTTCTGTGGATTATGACGTAGCTCTTGCGAGTGAAGAAACCCTTTCGGGGGTTGTAGAACGCCAATATGTGGCCGATTTGACTTATGCGATTGCCCTTTGGAAAGGATTTTCGGCGAAAATCGGCGGTGGAATCCGTCGGTATAAGAATTTGGACCATGTTTTGGGCGAAAATGGGACTGATCTATGGGGAATTGCCGGTGTAAGCTGGGATTTTACCTACAAAAAGGTCTTTTAATCCGTCAATCATGCCCCAGAAAACAGAAAATGCGAGATTTGTCACGATTGTTTTAAAACCATGCTTATTGTGGATTTAAAACTTTTTTCGGGTCTTGAATAATAAAAAAATCTAATTTTGACGCTATGGAATATAATACGAAAATTTTGTGCATCGGAGCTGGCTATGTTGGCGGCCCGACGATGACGGTAATAGCGGACAAATGTCCGGATGTGAAAGTAACGGTTGTGGATATTAACCAGGCGCGCATTGACGCTTGGAACAGCGAAAACCTTCCGATTTTTGAACCGGGACTCGATGATGTGGTGAAGCGAGCCCGTGGCCGCAACCTCTTCTTTAGCACGGATATCCCGAATGCAGTCCGTGAAGCGGACATTATCTTTGTGAGCGTGAATACCCCGACGAAGACTTTTGGTCGTGGTGCAGGAAAGGCGAGCGACTTGCAGTATTGGGAAAAGACCGCGCGCGAAATTCTCGAAGTCGCTACCAATGACAAGATTATCGTTGAAAAATCGACGCTTCCGGTCCGCACGGCCGCAGCGATGGAACGGATCTTGAATTCGAACGACAAGGGTCTTCATTTCGAAGTCCTTTCGAATCCTGAATTCTTGGCCGAAGGAACGGCAATCCAGGACCTCTTTGAACCGGATCGCGTTTTAATCGGAAGCCATCAGACGAAGTCTGGCCTTGCCGCTTTGCAGAAAGTGGTGGACATCTATGCCCATTGGGTTCCGCGGGATCGCATTTTGACGACGAACTTGTGGAGTTCCGAACTGACAAAGCTGACGGCGAACGCTTTCCTTGCCCAGCGAATCAGCTCGATTAACTCGATTAGCGCTCTTTGCGAAAAAACCGGTGCCGATGTCGATGAAGTCGCCTTTGTGATGGGCAAGGACCACCGCATTGGTTCGAAGTTCCTCAAGGCTTCAATCGGTTTTGGCGGCTCTTGCTTTAAGAAGGACATTTTGAACCTGGTGTATCTTTGCGGCTATTACGGACTTCCGGAAGTGGCGGCTTACTGGGAAAGTGTCGTCAAGATTAACGAATGGCAGACCCACCGTGTGATGAGCCGTATGCTCGAACATATGTTCAACACGATTGCCGGTAAAAAGATTGCAGTGTTCGGTTTTGCCTTTAAGGCGAATACAGGCGATACGCGCGAAAGCCCGGCAAACCTTGTCGTCCGCGACTTGCTCGCTGAACATGCGCATCCGGTGGTCACGGACCCGAAGGCGATTCATGATGCGAAGCGGGACTTGGCAGACGTGATTGACCAGGTTGAATTTGAAGAAGATCCTTATAAGGCGGCAGAAGGCGCTCATGCGGTTGTCGTTTGTACGGAATGGAAGTGCTTTGCGGAACTCGATTGGAAGCGCATTTACAAGGGAATGGCCAAGCCTGCTTTCGTCTATGACGGACGAAACATCTTGGATGCTGCCGCTTTGCGCGAAATCGGTTTTGATGTAGCCAATGTGGGTAAGGGTAAGGCGGACTGAATTTCGAAGGAATGGGCTTGATAACTGAGAAACTCAAGTAATGGCTGATATACCTAAAAACAAGAAAAAAATTTTAGCGGTTGCCTCGATTGGAGGCCACTGGATTCAGCTGCTGCGTATCACGGCGGGCCTTGCGGCCGACTATGATATTAGCTATGTCAGCTCGAACCCGAAATGGGCAGATCTTGTCAAAGGAAAATTCTATGCGATTTGCGAATTTTCCAGATGGGATGCGTGGAAAATGTTTTTCTGTGTGCCGTACGTGTTGATGATTTTGCTGAAGGAAAAACCTTCTGTCGTATTGTCTACGGGGGCTGCTCCGGGTCTTTTGGTTCTTCTTCTGGCCAAATATGTTTTCCGCAAGAAGACGATCTGGGTGGATTCCATTGCGAATGTGGCCAAAATGAGCGCCTGTGGTAGGTATGCTGTAAAGCTGGGAATTGATCACGTCTATAGCCAGTGGGAGCACTTGGCTGTCGGCAAAGTGAAGTATGCAGGAAACGTTCTTGGCAAGTTAGGAGACGAAGGATGATTTTTTGCACGATAGGAACCCAGGCTCCGTTTGATCGTTTCGTTAAGATGATCGATGAAGTGGCTCCGGCTCTTCAGGAAGAAATCATCGTCCAGACGTTGAAAGGCTCGTATGCCCCTCAGCATGTGAAGGTTGTTGAATTCTTGACTCCTAAAGAATTTAATAGCCTGTTTGCCAAAGCTCGCCTGATTGTTGCCCATGCAGGCATGGGAACGATCATTTCGGCGCTCAACCAAGACAAACCGATTATCGTGTTCCCTCGCCGCAGAGAATTGAAGGAACATCGGAGTAACCACCAGATTGCGACGGCGGACAAGTTGAAGGAACTGGGTTACCTTTATGTGGTAGAGAATGCAGAAGAACTGAAGGATTTGCTCCTGAAGCGCGATTTGAAACCGCTTTGCCACATTGGTTCCGTTGCCTCTACGTCTTTGATCGAAGCTGTGCGTCAAGATATCGAAACTCCTTAACGGGTGGGTTGGGGGATCTTTTGAAAACCGTATTGTTTTTTCCTCAGGCGCGCACTCAGGAAAATTTCTATTTGGGAAATTTATCCCGGACCATTTCTTCGGATTATGAAGCGGTCGGGGTGAATCAGCTTTTTCACGGGCAGTGGAAAAAATTCTTTGCCGCTCCGGTTTGCCATCTGAACTGGCTTGAAAATGTTCGGGGAGCAAATGAATTCAAGTGCCTTGCCAATTTCTTTGTGCGTCTGGCTTTTTTGATTTTCCTGAAGCTGTTCCGAAAAAAGATCGTTTGGACTGTCCACAATAAAGTCGCTCACGATCAGAAGCGGGGGCGCAAATATTCGCAAGTTCTGATGAAGCTGTTAATGGCTTGGAGCGATAAAATCCATATTTTATGCCAGGCGACTTTGGATGAAATTCCGGAACTTCAAAAATTCAGTTCAAAGGTCATCTGCATTCCGCACGGGGATTATTTCGAAAATTTTGGTTGCGGAAATTTGGACATTCGAAAAAAATATGGAATCGATCTTCAAAAGAAAATCATCTTTTTTACGGGCAAGATCGGGCCGTATAAAAATTTGGAGCTGTTGATCGATTGCTTCAACCGCTCCCGTTTGGCGGAATCGGATTATGCGCTGCTCATCTGCGGCGCCTGCAAAGATGCGGATTACAGAAGGAAGGTGCAGGCTAAGGTAAATGCCTCCCCAAGCGTTTATGCGGACTTCCGTTTTGTCGAAAATTCCGAGATGGGAGATTTTTTGTCGCAGTCCGATTTGCTGATCGCTCCCTATGACATTTCGAGTTCTTTGAATTCCGGAACCATGTGGATGGCGTTCTCTTATAAAAGGACGATGGTCCTTCCGGAAATTGGATGCGTCCAGGGCGAAACTCCAATCGAAGAAAATGCATTTGTTTACCGCTACGGATCGGCAACAGAACATGCGGATAAATTGTGCGAAGCGTTGGAAAAATTGAAAGAAGAAACCGCGGAATCCCTTTCGGAAAAGGGAAATCGGTTGTATTCCTACATGCAGACAAAGTCGTGGAATTCGCACAAGGCGGAATGGCTATCTCTTTATGATTAAAGAATCGCTTAAAAAGAATGGGATCGGAAAGTATTTAAAATGGCTCTGCATTTTTTTGAAATGCTGCCTCGCCAAAATAGCACTTCTTTTTTTGAAAAAAAAGAATTCCCCGATTTGGGTCTTTGCGGAACGGGGCGTTGATGCACGCGATAATGCTTTGCATTTGTTCCGTTATGTGCAAAAGAACTGCCCGCAGATCAATGCGTATTACATCATTTCTAAAGATTCTCCGGACCGTAAAAATTTTGCGTCAGAAGAACGCCTGGTGGATTTTGGATCTTGGAAACATTATCTGCTTTACTTGGCCGCCGAAGCGAAAGTGAGTGCTCATATTTTTGGAGGGGCTCCCGAGCACAATCTTTTTTTGCGCATGGCCAAAGTGAAAATCTTGAAAAAGATTTTTGTGACGGGCAAATACATTTTTTTGCAGCACGGGGTTACGCAGGCAGATGGCCCTTGGCTGCACGAAGACAAGGTTCACTTCGATCTTTTTATAACGGTTTCGGATCGCGAAACGAAATACATTATTGACTGTTTTGGGCATGCGCCGGAAGTGGTGAAAACGGTTGGCTTTGCTCGTTATGATGCTTTGCCTTTGCAACATACGGCTTCAAAAAAGATTTTATTGATGCCGACGTGGCGTCATTTTCTTTCGGGAATTTCCGCAGAGGAATTTAAGAAGTCTAAATACTACCAGAATATTTGTGGCTTGATCCGGAATGAACGTCTGCAGGCGATTCTCAAAGAATACGGTTACCAGCTGATTTTTTATCCTCATTTTGAATTGCAAAAATTCCTGGCGGATTTTGATGGACAAAATGAGCAGACCGTTTTTGCCTCGTTCCAAAATTTTGACGTGCAAAAACTCATGATCGATTGCGATCTGATGATTACAGACTATTCGAGCGTGCAGTTTGATTTTTCGTATATGAAAAAGCCGATAGTCCTTTTCCAGTTTGATCGAGAAGAGTATCATTCGGGACACCAGGGCGTCGGTTATTTTGATCCGGACCTCGATGGTTTTGGCCCGGTTGGTTTGACGGTGGAGCAGACCGTAGATTTAGTGGCTAGCTATTTAGAGCGGAATTGCGAGTTGGAAAATCGATATGCGGAACGGATCGATGCTTTCTTTAAGTACAACGATGCTCACAACTGCGAACGGAATTTTGAAGCCATTCGGGAAATCGTAAAATGAAAGTTCTGTTCGTTTTTAACAATCCGCTGAATGCGTTGGCTGGGGGCGTTGAGCGCGTCACGGTTTCGGTGATGCGTGGACTTTCAGAAGAAGGCTGGGAATGCTTTTATTTGCAGGATACGGGATCTGCATTGCTTGAAAATGGATTCCCTGTCGATGTGAAAAAGTTTTTTGAAGAACATGCGATTGATGTCGTCGTGCAACAGCTTGCCTACGATGGAGTTATTGCGCGTTATCTGTCTCAAGAGAATTTGAAAATCCCTTATGTTGTCGCTTGGCATACGGCACCGCCGACGTGGAAAAAATCTTGGCGGGTAGCTTGTACTCCGTCTTTTAAGGGGGCTGTAGGCGAAATCAAACGGCTTCTTCGAATTTCTCTTTTCCCTCTTTTTTACCGGAAGGAAGTTAAACGTTTTCTTTCTAGATGGAATGGAGTTTTGCCTCGGGTTTCTCGGGTGCTTCTTCTATCGAAAACATTCGCTCCGGATTTCCAAAAATTGCTCCGGATTCCTTCGGATCGGATTTGTGCCATTCCCAACCCTCTGTCGTTTCCTGAAATTGCAAACCCTGATATTTTGCAACATAAAGAAAAAGAGGTTCTCATCGTTTCTCGTATGAAGGATTTGCAAAAACGCATTTCCTTGGCCTTGAAAATTTGGAAGAGGGTAGAGTCGGACAAACGTTCCGAGGATTGGCGCCTGAAAATCATTGGTGAAGGGGAAGATCTGCAAGCGTATCAGAAGCTCGCCAAAAAAATGAATTTGCAACGGGTGGAATTTTTAGGACGTCAAAATCCACAACCGTATTACGAAAAGGCTTCGCTTGCCATGATGACTTCTTCCTTTGAAGGCTGGGGCTTGACGCTCACGGAATCGCAACAGTTTGGAATTGTCCCGCTCGCCTTTAACAGTTACGCTTCGGCAACGGATATTATTACGGACGGGGAAAACGGCTTTTTGATTCCTTATGGAAATTTAGGGCAGTATTCGGATTGTTTGCTTGAATTGATGGCGAATGAAGAAAAAAGATGTCTTATGGCCAAAAATGCGTTGGCTTCTGCGCATCGTTTTGAAATTCAAAAAATCATTCCGCAGTGGAAAAAGCTCTTGCAGGATGTCGCTTTGAAAGGCTAATTTCCATGCTCTGGATTTTACTTTATTCCCAGCTGTTGCTTTCGAATTTGCCGGTCCCGACAGATGCTTTGCAAAAGGTGGATGCCCTGATCGAAAAATCCTCTTTGGCGGAGTGGGACAGCGATTCAACGGGGACCTTTTTACGCTTAAAGTATCCCGAAGGTTGTGTGGGAACTTCGCGAAAAACGGGGTGTGCTGTCCAGTTTTCCTTGCCGTTAAATGATTTGCAGGCCGATGAGCTGTGGAGCTCTTACGAAGTCTTTTTTGAAGAAGGCTTTGATTTTCGAAAGGGCGGCAAGCTGCCCGGTTTTTGCGGAGGCAAATGCTATACGGGGGGCGATAAGCCAAAGTCCGCAGACGGCTGGAGTAACCGGGTTATGTGGAAAAAAGACGGTTTCTTGACTCAATATGTTTACCATTTTAAGCAGGCTCATCAATATGCGGATAATTTCGTTTGGAACTTAAATGGCACAAAGGAAAGAAAGAAGGTCGAAACAGGAAAATGGCATCGCATTGTGACCCATGTGAAATTAAATCGTGTCGAAGGCTCCGAGGTGAGTGACGATGCGGTTTTGCAAACTTGGATGGATGGGGAACAGGTGATCGATGTGGATACGCTTCGTTTGCGAAATGCTTCGGAACAAAAGATTGACCGGTTCTATTTTTCCACATTCCACGGCGGAGGAGATCCGTCGTATGCACCGCGTTGGGATTCCTTTATTCGTTTTCGAAATCTCCAGATTGTTCGAGAAGAGAAGGATCTTCTTCCGTAGATTCTGCTTGAGCCTCTTCGATTTTTTTGTGTAAAAATCCGAGAGATGTTCCGATAAACAAGAGGCTCATTTCTGTATTTCTGCCGATTTCGCCAGAAAGAGTTAAAAAGACGGCTAGGAGAAATGTTGTCAGCATGCCTTGCATCGCAATCCTTGGATGCTCTTTGCGATGGAAGAAGAAAACCAAAAAGGTCTCTCCATAAAAAACGATCAGGGCAAAGGCTCCGAAAAGACCAATGTCTAGGAGTGTATAGAAGACAATCGATTCTAGCCCTTCTGTTTCTTCTTTGGAGTAGTACATATTGCCTTTGTCGCCGGCATTGGCCAAAATGGAATGGTTTGTATAGTATAGGCCATGCCCAAACAAAGGTTTATTGGAAAATTCAACTAGGGTGAATAGGAGCTGCTGTTGGCGCAGTTCCAAGGAACTTCCGCCTTCTTTGGCCGCAAAAGATTGAATCGCATAAGTAGACATGGTGATGGCGAGTATTCCATAGAGAATAATGGCGAATAATTTTTTGCGGAACGAAAGCGCGTCTGTAAAGAAAATGAGGCATCCGAGAAGGGCGCAACCGAGCGCAGTTCGCGAGCCGGAAAGAAGAATGACAAGGAATAGGCTGCCTAAAACAAATTTGAC
The DNA here is from genome assembly GCA_002390045.1 of Fibrobacter sp. UBA4373. Lineage (GTDB taxonomy): Bacteria > Fibrobacterota > Fibrobacteria > Fibrobacterales > Fibrobacteraceae > Hallerella. Next base: position 9,740 of record DGSB01000059.1, on the reverse strand, counting down.
ACGGTGAAACTGAAAATCATCTTTCGAGTTTTTGTAATAGGCTAGGGTAAACAGGAACATGGTGCTGAGAAGCGTGCCAAGGGCTGTAGGATGTTTGGTCGTAATGGAAATTCGAGTTCTCCAACCCGAAGCTCCTAAACCATGTGTGATCCCTGCAGGGCCAAACATATCGAGCGCTTTTGTCGAAGGGAAAGCCGTCGCGATCGCTTCGCGAATATAATTGTGATTGAGCAGATATTCAAAAACGCCAAAGCCGGAATAAATCAGCATAAAAAGGAAGAGCGTGCGGAGCATCTTCTGCTCTTCGACTTCCTTGGCGCAAATAAATACCGCAACCATGGGAAGGTACTTGTCAAAGCAATATCTGAAGACTTCGTAATAATCGTGCCCGCCGCCGCCATTGGCGTAGGTTGTTAAAAAATAGGCGGCGAAGATGGTCAGCAGTCCAAATTTAACCGGGAATTGAAGAAAGCTTTTTTTGAATTCGCCAAAGTTCAAAAAGATTTCCTTGGCAAAAAACAGATAGGGCAAAAGTTGGAAGGGTGTGAGCTCCGGCTTTGCAATCAGCGCGACATTGATATAGAAGAGAATATTGACGAGAATCAAAGCGAAGAGCTGTTGATCCCTTGTGCCTTTAAGAATGAAGGCGACTAACGTGAAAAAAAGAATATAGGCGAAAAGTGATAATATAATCATGTTTTACACCTAATTCTTGAAAAGCTTTCGCTTTGCCTTGTCGTATTTAAAGAAGATCCAAAAAGATAATGGAAAAAGGAGGAACGCCTTGGCCCTGCATTTTTCGCTCAGGTTTAAAACCGAAGAATGGGCGTTATAAACTTCGCCGTTACGTTTTTTAATTTCCGCAAGTAGCGCTTGGTGATTACCTTTTTGCCGATGGACAAAAAGATAACGCTTGGCTGTAAAGTTCAAAAAGCTTAGAACGGCTTTGCGCAAAATTTTGACAGCCCCGATGGAATTGTAAAACTGGATCGCTTTTTGCTTGGCGTCAAGCCCATCCAAAGATTTCGGATTTGTGATGGCCTGAGAAATTCCCGAGCTGCGGATAAAGTAATAGTAAAGTTCTTGGGTTGTAAACGTGACTTTCTTTGCGAGGAATAGAACCTGATAGGTAAAAAATTCGTCTTCGTTGAACTTGCCGACTTCAAAACGAAGGTTTTTAAAGAGGCTTCGTTTGTACAGCTTATCCCAGGCGACAACGGTTTGCGTTGCAAATTGACTTTGGTAAAGGCGTTCCGCAGCGGCTTCCCCGGAAAGGGTGCATACAACAGGTTCCTCGTTCGACAGGGATACTTTTTCGGTAAACGGAGTGAAATTGCAGACCGAAATATCGGACCCGTTGCTTTGCAAAAGCGCAAACAGAGTCGAAATCATTTCGGGATGAATATAATCGTCCGAATCAATAAAGGCGATGTAGTCGCCTTTGGCAACGTCAAGCCCCGCATTTCGCGCATCCGAAAGGCCCCCGTTTTTCTTGTGGACAACTTGAATTCGGGAATCTTTTGGAAGATAGGAATCACAAATTTCCGGGCATTTGTCCGGAGAACCGTCGTCGACAAGGATGATTTCCAAATTGCGGTAGGATTGTTGAAGAATGCTGTCTACACAGCGGTGCAGATAGGCCTCAACCTTGTAAATCGGAACAATGATGGAAATCAAGGGCTGATCCATTGGCGTTATTCCTTTCTCAATGCGTCAAGTTTATCGAGAAGTTCCGCAGACTTCGTTACCGAAATCTTTCTGCAGAAGAAGCATCCGCTTTGGATGATGTCTTCGTAATCGTCGATGCTGAGAGTACGAGGTAAAGGTTCCTTAGGAACTTTTCGTTTCCAGTCGATAAAACGCAAATTGTTGGGCACGATTTGGTTTGCAAGCGGACTGTTCATGATGATCATATGGAAGAACGATTCATCTGGAACGAAGGTGAGGTAAAAACGGCGAACGAATTTACGGTTGGTCTTGCAAAAATTTAATACGTAATGGACAACTTCCGCGCTTAAAGAGAACCATTGGGAACCGTAATAGAATTTTTCTTTTAACGGCTTCCGGATTGTGATGTAGGGAAGAAGTCTTTTTTGGATATCATCTGTATGCCAAAGGATGTTCTTCCATCTGCCGCGGCGATTGATGATGTCATTGAACGTGTAAATCTTCAAGCGCCATTCAAAAGGGGTACCGTCCGAAATTCCGAGGTAACTTTGGGTGGTGTTGTTGAAAAAGTTGTCGAACTTTTCATTGGTGGAGCAGAAATAATCGGCTCCGGAAAGCAAATGGAAATAGTCAAAGTGAAAAGACTTGTCCGCTTCTTGCAAAAGGTTCATCGTTGCTTTCACAAGGCTGAAACCGCCCCAGTTGCAGCTGACTCTTTTTTTTAATAGGGTGCAATTGGGAATTTCTTGGAGACTCGAAAAATCTTCTTTGGATTTTTTATCGACATGGATAAAGAAATAATGATTCGGAGAAACCAGACTTTTAATGAGTCTTGCGACGTGAGCCGGGTTGTTGTGTGCGAGAATCAAAAATGCGTGAGTTTTAGAGTCCATATAGATTAAATATAGGTATTGCGTACGGGATGTTTACAGGCTCGCCGTCGTTAAGACTTTGTAATCTGCCGATGGATGATCGTTGCCAGGTTCTTGGCGCCCTGTCCGGAATCCTGAATCCCATATTTTGCACAAAAATCACCTATTTTACTTTTGTATTGGGCTTCGTCAAAATTCAAGATGCTTTGGTGTAAATCCATTTCCGTTTTCGTGATGGGGAAAGGTAAATCTTGCAATGGAATGCAAAGATCTCTTTCGTTTGACAGATAGGCGTCAAAATCCTTGGCGAAAAGGAAAACCGGTTTTTGAGTCATGGCGAAGTCGAACATGCTCGACGAAAAATCGGTAATCAGAACATCGGAGATGGATAAAAGTTCTTGCATGTCCGGGTAATCGCAGGCGTTTACAATGCCTGAAGGCAGGGAAACGCCTTTGAACTTGGAAGCATCGTGCGGGTGAAGGCGCAAGAGCAGGGTAAAATGCTTTTGAAATTTGGCTTCCAGATGCTTTGTGATTTCTTGAAAATCAAATGCGTGAACATCAAAAGGATAGTGTTCACGAAACGTGGGAGCGTACAGCACAATCCCTTCGTTTTCGGGAATGTTTAATTCTTGACGGATGGCGGCAACTTTAGAACCGGGCATCTGGAAAAGGATGGAAATTCGGGGCGAATCGCTTTTGATGACAGGACCGTTATACCAGAATTTTGTTTTGTACATCTGAAGGCGAAAATCGCTGTTGGCGTACATCAGATCGGTTTGGGCCGCGTCCAATTGGGATCTTTGGATATATTCTTTGGTCATGTTGGCGTCCGCTTCGATCTTTTTTAATCCGAATGGAGCGTGCCAAGTTTGGATGTAGAACTGTCCCTTGCGTTTGGGAATGTACATCGAAGAATTCTTGATATTGTTGACCCAAACCTTGGCGGTCGCTAAATGAAAATAGGCGAGCAAGGAATGGAACTTGACGATTTGAATTTGGGAAGGATGTGGCGTGTTGATGTCGGAAGCGAGCCAGACCAGTTTGATATCCGGGAAATTTCGTATGAGTTCTAAAGCGATATACTTGGGGTCATCGCCCAAGCCTTTCCCGTTGAAGTTTCGAAAAACTACCTTGTTTTGCAAAGGCAAAAAACGGAATAGACGGATGAAAATTTGACGAAGAAGGTTTTTCATTATCTTTCTTTGCGCTTCCGGAATTTATTCAGAAGTAAATTTTTGCAGTAGCTGTAAGATTCAATTTTGAGCAGATGAGACATACCGACATAGAAAACGGTGGCTGTCACACACTGGGTCAAAAGAAGAATATACGGATTGGCGATGAGGAATGCGAGCGGGTAAACAACCGCAGACATTCCAATTGATAGAAATGTCGCAGGTGCGAGATCCCTCAGTTGTTCGAGTCGGCTGTAATTCAAAATCTTTTTGTTCGGCGTCATATTGACGAAAAGTGCGTAGACGGAATAAATCGGCATCGTGACGACAATCGCTTTGACACCCAGAGGAATCGCTGCGATAACGAGAAGCAGGTAAACGGGTTTTTTGATGATTTCAAGCTTTAGAACGGCATCGCTTCGCCCGATGGCTTTGAGCGCCTGGATGTTAGTAATGGAAATGCTGCCAAACAGGTGTGCAAGGCAGATCATTTGCAGGTAGAATACCGATTCAATCCATTTTTCGGTCAAAAGAATTTTAATCAGAGGCTCTGCGATAATGGCGAGCGTGCACATGCAAAAATAGAGCAGGTAGGAACTCGTCGAAATCGCTCGACGGGTCATGGACTTGATTTGCTCGGGGCTGTCGCTGTGGTTTGCCATCGCTGGGAAGAGAACTGCGCTCATCGTAGAATCCACGTTGTGGGCGATCAGCTGGGCAAAATGTTTTCCGCGGTTGTAAAAAGCCAAATCGGCAGGCGTGTAAAAACGTCCGATAATGATTTGGCGCAGTTCATTGAAAACGGTTCCGATAAAGTCTGCGCACAGGATTTTCCATCCGAAGTTCAACAGCCCTTTCGCACGAGTCCAGGAGAACATCAGCTTGGGACGCCATTGGATCGTGTAGTTCAAAATCAGCATGTTGAAGAACGTCCCGGACATGGCTTGGAATACAAGCGCCCAAACGCCAAAATTATGGTATGCCATAAAAATGCCGATACCGCCCGACAAGAGAGAACTGCCCAATGCCGAAACGAAGAACTTTTTGAACAGCATGTGTCGAGAGGCGTAGGCACTCTGAATGGAATTGAATGCGTTCAAGAAAAGAATCAGTCCGTAAACTCGGATGATGGACGTGAGCTGTTCTATTCGGAAGAATGCGGATACCAGGGGGGCCGCGAAATACGTGATGGTATAGAGGATTCCCGAAAACAGGATGCTGCAGTAAAGGATTGTGGAAAAGTCCAATTGATCCGCATCCTTTTTTTGAATGAGGGATGTCGCAAGTCCGCTGTTGATGAAGACGTTTGCAAAGGTGATGAACAGCTGCACCATGGCGACTGCGCCATAGTCTTCTGGCATCAGGATTCGGGCGAGAATGACCGAAATGACGAAGGAAATCAATTGTCCGGAGATTCTTTCAGAAAATTTCCAAAAGAAACCGGCGAAAACTTTTTTTCTTTCTTGAGAAGAATCCATTTTAGGCTCTAGATTAACGCTTCGTCAGAGGATAGATATTCCACCAAGCGCTGCGGGGAAAATTCTCCTTGATAATTGTACTCGACCGGTTCTCGCTTGCAGAGCCAGTCGTAGTCGATATCGTTTTCGTCATGGAATATTTTCATGTATCGAGCGTCATAGAACGGGAAGTCGGTGATGTGCGGATTGTTGGTCAGCAGTTTTTTGTTGTAGCAAACCGCTTCAAAATAGCGTAAGCTGGCTCCGCTTTGACCTTCCTGTAAAATTTCAATAATGGCGTTGCTTTTGACCAGGTTGTTTAGCACATTCGAATACGGCTGCCAATTTCCTTGGATGTAGTGGATCCCTTCGATTTCCGTATATTTCTGGTTTTTGTAGACCATGACGTGAAAATCGCATTTTCCACCGTGCTTGGAAATCGCTTGGTACAGGTGATTGACGAGGTCTTCCCGGTTCCCTTTGATGCCTCCGACAAAATGGGCGTCAAATTCAAGGGCTTCGGGAATGCTGACGGGATGTTTCGAGTAATAATCAAAGCCCCGGAAAGAGTAACCGTATTTTTTGGCGTCTACGGGGTCAAAGGTATAGATCTTATGCCAAACATTCAGGGAAAGTTTAGGCTTGATTTCCAAAAAACGCGGAGATTCCGCATTCATGGAATTAATCAGGTAAAGATCTAGAATCGCTCCTTTTGCCTTGAGCTTTCTCAGAAGCTCTTCGTCGAGGCTTCGAAGAGCGGTATCGATAATCAGGATATGCTTTGTCTGCTTGAGCAGGGAAAAAATATCGCTAAAGCCGTACCACAGATGTTTGTATGGTAATGGCAATAAACGGTTTAGTTTAGGACTAAAATGAAGGCGTCGCAGAAACGAAAAACCGGGAAAACGAAGTGCCTTGCGTTCGGAATAGCGGAGGTATACCTGGGCATTGTTTTTCAGGTCATCAAAAAGACCCAAATGCTTTGCCCCATAGGGGTAAAGAATGATGGTCTTTGATAGACTTGGTTTCCCAGCGTTCATATGATGATATCCTGAAATAAGGTTTCGATAAAATAGCTTTTTTTGCAGTCTGGATTTTTGGGGAAGGGGGAAAAGAGACTTTTCGTGAAAAAGGAATAATTGGATTCGATGTTATTTTTTATAATTAAAATTAAAATAGGTGATTTGGTTGTATATCTTGGTGAAAACAGATGAAAAAGTATAAACTCGGCTATACTCAAGGCACGTACGATATGTTTCATATCGGGCATTTGAATCTTTTGCGGCATGCAAAAGAACAATGCGAAAAATTGATTGTCGGAGTGAATGCGGATTCATTGGTTTTGCAGTACAAGCATAAAGTTCCAGTCGTCTCTGAAAAAAATCGCGCGGAAATCATCAAGGAATTACGCTGTGTGGATGATGTGCGCATTTGTGATACTCTCGAAAAAACGGTCATTTGGAACGATTTGCATTTTGATGCCATTTTCATTGGCGACGATTGGAAGGGTAATGACCGCTGGTTGCAGACGGAAAAGGATTTGGCTCCGCTGGGAGTGGATGTCGTCTATTTAAAGCATACGGAAGGGGTTAGTTCAACCCTACTTCGAACCAAAGAAACAGAAAAAGTGGATGAATAACCTGGGTTACAGGTTTTGATCCATCCATTCAATGCGCTGCACAATCCAACTTTTAAGGGAATCTACGGATTCGGTATAACTGTCATAACCCTTTGAAAAGGGCCAAATGGAATGTTCCTTTAAAACGGGCCAACGTTTATATTCATTGATGGCCACTTTTTGAAGCTTGGGATAAAGAGCGTCGATCGTATCGATGACGGCTGTGAACGTGGAATGATGTTCTTCCCAGAATTCGCGGACTTTCTTGTGGTAGATTTTGTTCTTAAATAAGAATCTGTTCCAACCGTAGTTGCGAATGTACCATCCGCTTGGAGGAATTTCTTTGCGAAAATGAACGCCATAAGTCAAATCGAAATCCCAGACAGGCCCCATTTTTAAAACGGAATCTTTTTGCCAGGTAAGGTAGGTGCTTCGGCGGTTGCCGTCTTGATTCTTGGCAAATTCCTGAATCAAAAGGAATCGGGCGAAGTCTGTGACGTCGATCCATTTTTGCAGGGAATCAAAATTCAATCCGTCGTTAGTCTGTATAAAATTTTCGAAAGCGTAAATGTGATCTTTCAGCAGAGAGAGGGAAGCTTCGTTTGCGTTTTGGGGAGAATGAATTTCGAACAGGTGCTGGAAGGATGAATAAAAAGAGGCCTTGTCGGATTCCGTCGTTGTGCGTTCAAAAAGGAAGCTGGAATCATTTTTAGGAATATTCACTCTGAATTTTCCGACTTTAACGGTTTCCGTCAGTTGGTATAGTCCCAAATATTCGCGGTTCAAATAGAGCTCCACAAAGCGCAGCCGGGGGGCGTATTCATCTCCGAGTTGCTCGGCTAAGCGATAAGAAATGTAATTGCGCAAAAAGCTCTTGTCGCAATGGACGGCGATCAATGCCCAGTCTCGATTTTTAGGCATGCCGTCAAAGGATTCTTTGTTTTCGAATTCAAGGCGGTAACCGTATTTTCCCATTTCATACGAGGAATTTCCGCGCCCGCGAATGGTCAAATGTAGAATTTCGCTTTCGGGAGCGTTCTCTCCATAGATTTGTAATTGTGCGGGAACTTCGGTTTCCTTGTTCCGGATGTCGCGAAAACCTTCGGTTTCGATTACGATTCTCGGCAGATCGGCGTAAGGGAATTCGGAATCGTCGAGCGGTAAATAGCTTGGATCTTCGGCGGGCTCGTTCCAAACGCATTGGATGAGTAAAATGCTAAAGACCAAGAGAAAAATGTACCGTAAGCTGCACATGGAATTCTCCGAAGTTAGAAATATTTAAAAAATTTGTGTGAAGCTTGTTATATTTTTGTCAAATGAGAATGTTGTCTGCAAAAGGAATGAGTTTTGGGTGCGCGATTCTATTTGCGTTCGTTTCATCGTTTGCAACAGAAGTGATACGCCCTGTCTCGGCTCCGCATACGTCGATTTCTCTCGGTGGAATTCTGGAACTTCGTGATGACGTTTATAGCGGGGACATGCGGGTTTCTACGGAACTCGCTTTTTGTAAATGTTTTAGCGTTTATAGCGACGTTTCGTACCGGTTTGCATCTTACCAATATGAAGTGGCAAATTTTAAACAGCAACATGAAATTGTGGATTTGCGCGTCAACGGTTTTAACGAATCTTATCTCGGATTTAAAATTTTCCCAAGTGATTTTTGGGGCGTAAATGCGAACTTCCGTTTTGAACCGGGCGAAGGAAGCCAAAACGACCGCTTTCAGCGCCTTGCCGTAGAGCCGATGGCGGTCTATCCCTTTTCGGAGTATTTGCTTTTAGGCGCTTCTCTGGGCTATTATACGTTTATAGAAAAGGACCATTTTTTGCCTGGTGACGAAATTGGCGGGGAAGCTTCTTTTGTATGGAAGCCTTTTTACAAGCTTGAAAATCCAAGAGGCTTGCAGTTGTCGTATGTGTTCCTGCTCCGCCATCGGATTCATGAATCCAAAAACAAAAATTTAAAATCGCGCTATCAAGAAATGGACGATCGCTATTGGGGATTCCGGATGCGCGGTGAAATTGCGTACTTCTTCAAGAGCCTGCCGTTTGGATATGGCTTCGGTTATGAAATGAATCGAGGCACTCTCTTTGGTTTTGAAACGGGACATCGTGCGGAACTTTTCGCCCGATACGATTTTTAATTATTGAAAATTCACTTGCATCGGCCCATTCTTGCCGAGCTGATTTTTTCGCATGTAGAGCTTCCCGGTGGAATCGTAATAGAGCTGTTCGCCGAACGGTTCGTCGTCTTTGTAAAAAAGACTGTCTTTTAAAAGTCCGCTCTCGTACCAGTTTCGCCAAAAACCGTTGCGTTTTCCATTTTCAAAGTGACCTTCGCTTGCCAGTTTTCCCGAGCCTTCATAATACGACAAAAGCACCTTTTTTTCTCCCTTGTCCCAGACTTCAATGAACTGGAGCTTATGCCCCGGAAGTTTGTAACGGATGGAATCCTGGATGAGCCCTGCGACAAAAGTGGTTTCTGCATCCAGACCGTCAGAACCCAGTTCTCCGTAAGCGATGCCGTTCCCGTTTTTGAAAACGCTTGTTTTTTCGATGGATCCGTCTTTGGCGAAATAGGTCCAAATGGAATCCCGGATCCCGTTTTTATAAAAACCTTCGCGGAACTTTTTGCCCGGCGCTCGGGATTCTTGATAAAAGCCGTTCCTTGCTCGGAAATAGGTAGCCTTGCCGTCGAGAGTTCCGTTTTTGTATTCCAAAATGGATTCTAAAGATCCGCCCGGATAGTATGTTTTGACAGCTCCGTCGAGAACTCCGAATTTGCAATTTTCCTCGCGTTCCTTTTTTCCATTAACGGAAAAGGTTTCACGGGAGCCTTCTTTGACATTCGGAAAGCAGGAGTTCGCTTCTTTCACGTTTTTATTTTCCCCTGAGGGACGGATGTTTCCGTGGCTCGGGTAATATTCAATCCAGGTTCCTGTCGGTTCGCCGT
>DGSB01000044.1 GCA_002390045.1 Fibrobacter sp. UBA4373 | reverse complement strand
AAAGGGCGGATTTGATGGTTGAAGGAGCGAATTCCAATACCATTTGTACTAGCAGTTTAGCAAAGGCGGTCAAGCAAATACGAGCTACAATTTCAGAATCCAGGTGGTATGCGAATAAGGAAAATAGCAAAATCATTCTGCTTTCTAGGCATAAGACAGACGCCGAAGGTAAAAATGCTATTGACGCTGTGATGGAAGGCTATAAGGCTGCTCTTCGAAAAGGAATATTGAGACCGAACGATAAGGTGGAATATTGGTTCAAGAAAGGAAATAAAAGACGGATTATGGAATTGAATGCATATGCATAGAGTTTGAATAGAGATGTTTATGATTAAGGCAGATCAAATAACGTTGGATCATTTGCTCATACAGCAGGGAGCTTTGTTTACAGGTCCTTTGATGGTTCCTTCATTGTCTCCTATTGAAGATGTTCCAGATATGGAAAATTACATACCTATCAATCTTGCTATCAAAGCGGGGGGTGTAGGACATTGGGGGCATTGCTTTGTCAAAGATGAACTCCAAAATAAATATTGGAATAGCCCCTACGCGTATATTCCTACATTGAAGAATTTGGAAGGAGTTATCGGACCTGATTTCAGCTTGTATAGGGACTATTCGCTTGAACGGCAACAGTGGAACTGTTACCGCAATCGAGTGATTGCCTATCATTGGCAAAAAAACGGAATAAATGTAATCCCAACTGCGAGCTGGAGTACTCCGGATAGTTTTGAATGGTGTTGGCAGGGGTTGCCATCAAATTCTGCTCTTGCAATAACGACAAATGGTATTGTATCAGAAAAGGAAGGTACGCGACTTTTCATTATTGGTTTGGACGAATTGATTCAAAGAAAGAACCCACATAGTTTGATTGTATGTGGGCATTTCTTCCCTTGGATGCAAGAAAAATACCCGCAAGTTCGTATGATTCGGATAAAAAGTTATGGACAAATCTGGAACGAAAGGAAAAAAGCAATGCGATAGTTTTTTGAAATTATGCAAGTTGGCAAATATTTTACATATACTTTAAAGAAGAAAATTCTCCAAGCAGGTTTATATGAAATTCGGAATTCTAGGCTGTGGACATATTGCGGGCAAAATGACTTGTGCTGTAAAGGCTCTCCAAGAACAGGGCTATGGTGTCGAAGCCTATGCAATCGCTTCCCGAAGCTTGGAAAAAGCTCAAAATTTTGCCGCGGAAAATGGATTTGAAAAGGCTTATGGCAGCTATGAAGAACTTGCGCAAGACCCGGACGTGGATCTCATTTACATCGCTACTCCGCATTCCGAACATGCCGCCCATTCCTTGCTTTGCATAGAGCATACCAAAAATCTGCTCGTGGAAAAAGCGTTCACGACAAATGCGGACGAAGCTTCTCACGTAATCGCGCGTGCCAAAGAAAAGGGGACTTTCCTTTGTGAAGCCATGTGGACGCGCTTTTTGCCGGCAGTTCAAATGATCAGGGGAAAAATTTTGCAGGGAACAATCGGAAAGGTCGAAACCGTCGAGGCAGATTTTTCGATGCCGCTTTCGCACCGTGAACGTCTTCGCGATCCCAAACTTGCGGGAGGCGCTCTTCTGGACCTGGGCGTTTACAGCTTGACCTTTGCCGATATTTTCCTTACCGATCCGCAAATCGGAGGCAAAGACAATCGGGTGGAAAATACGGAAACAAAAAGCGTTGCGTTCCCGACAGGCGTCGATGCCACGGACTGGATCAACTTGACCTACAGCCACGGGCAAAAGGCTTATCTAAAAACATCCATGGTGGCGCCGACTCATAACGAAGGCACTATTTATGGAACCAAGGGCTTTATCCGTGTACAGAACCTGAACGATATGGTCGAAATCCAGATTTTCGATCATTCAGGAACTTTAACGGAATCCATTGTTCCTTCAAAGATTGAGAACTTTTACGAGTACGAAGTTCTTGCCTGCAAAAAGGCAATCGAAGAAGGACGGAAGGAATGTGCGGAAATGCCGTGGGCTAAAACCCTCGAAATCATGAAAGTTCTCGACAGTCTACGAAATTCTTGGTATATTGAGAGTGTACGTTCTACGAGGTAAGCTTTATGCCGGCAAGTATGGAACAGTTGATATCGCAATGCTCGCCCCTTTTGGAAAAGGATTCGGTCGTTTTCCAAGAGCTGCTGACCTATTTTAATGGCGATTCGAAGATCGCTCCAGACTTGCATGACCTTCGGGAATTCTTGGTGCCGCGTCGGCTTTATAAAGTGGTCAAAATCGTGGAGACTTCCTTTATGAAGTGCGCCTATGCGCTGGTGGATAATTATCCGGAATGTACGCGGGCCTTGGGAATGCTCCGCTATTACCGTTCGCCGAACGCAATGATCTGGCAAGACGTGGAAAAAGCCGAAAACATTATTTCGAATTCTTTAACGATGGATGTATACGGCTGGAAGCCGGATTCTTTTACCGCGTTCGAAAAAAATGGCGGGGACAAGTTTGAACTGACCGCCATTCTCGCCTTTTGACCTTATAAAAATTGGAAGAACAGAATTCCCGGAAGCTTGCCCGTTCCGACCCAGGATTCCAAATATTCCTGCAATTCGTGGTCCAGGACTTTTCCGAATTTAAAAGAGGCGTCCCTTAAAACGGGCTTTTTCCCTTTTTCTAAAATAAGGAATCCTGTGTGGAAAACGTCTATGACGCCTAAGCGGCTAACGAATCCGACGCCGCGGATCGTGCTTTCGCCTTGCCACGGGGAACTGGCGAATTCAATCGCCTTGTGAAGCGGCAGGTAGCTTAAATAAATTTCAGGGTCCGGTTGATTATAGGCGATCTTTTTGGAATTGAAAAATTTCTTCTTTGGAATTTTCCGTACGACAGTCGTGTCGTTCGGCTGAGGAATTTGCCTTGCAAAAGTGCCTTCGCCGATCCAGTCCAGTACAAAGTAATGTTTGCGGTTTTTGTAAGCGATGTCTCCATTTAAATAGCGGATTTTTTGGAGCGTATTAAAAAGGCTGTCTTCGTCAGGGCTTTTGGCAAGCGCGATTACATGTTCCAAATAAGTGACGCAATCTAAAGAATCCGTATAGATCATCGGCTTGGGTTCGATGGTGTCCAGATAGCCTTCGCCTGTAGGCCCAAGCAAATAAGGCTTGCCGAGGAACTTTTCCGAGAAAAAGCGAATCCGGTTTTCGAGCCCGCTGACCGATTCGCCTTGAATGTAAATATCCTTCATAGAAAGCAGCGAAGCGTATCCGTTGTTCGTTGCGCGGTAAATGCTCGACCAGATAGAATCGAGCGCTCCGCGGCAAGTGTTGTCGGGCGTTTTACCGGTGTGGTTCAAATAGCTCGCGATGACGAGCGTATCTCCGTCAAGGGTCGGCATGTAGCCGACAAGGCCGTGCGCTTCGTTGATAAATCCTGTCTTAAAGCGAATGCGCCAGTTGTATTCCAAATCCCGCATGCGCTTGTGACCGCTGCCGACTCCCGGGCTTGCAAAACTTTGGATGTAGTATTTTCCGTGGGGATGCCGAGCCATTCGCGCGAGCAGTTGGGTTTCGGAAGAAGGCTTGAGCTTATTCTTGGGCGAAAGTCCGCAACCGTCGAACAAAATAAAGTCGTCTGGAGAAAGACCTAATTTTTGAATGAATTCATGAACGCCTTTCTTGCCGTTTTCCAAGTTCCCGACGCCAAATTTGGCGGCTGCAAAGTTGCGGAAAAGGGTTTCGGCGTGCAGGTTTTGACTCCGCTGGTTGATTTCATCGAGAAAGCTTAACAGGGGAGTTCCCGCGTAATGGAACGTATAAATGTCAAGGCCGCTCTGGGCGGAAGAATCTTGAATGACCGTCAAGCCGCGATCTTTCAACGCTTGGATAAAGGCGGCTTCAAAGTAATGGTTCGGGTCGCGTACCGGAATCACGATCGCGGCATCGGTCACGTTTAAACCGATCGTTCCCGAAATGCGAATGACAGGCGCATCTTTGTCGAGGGAATATTTCCATTTTCGCCGGTTGCCATTTCCGGTAATCAGCGAGTTTTCCACTTTGACAAATCCGACGTCTGGATCCACCGTGATGCTTGCCGTGTCGCCGATTTTTTTGCCCGGCGTCATGCGGATAAGCGAACAGTTGTCGTTAAATTCTAGCGGGGTGATTTCTGCGCCGTACCAAGAATCGAAATAGTTGGCTCGCCAGTGGTCTGGTTTTCGCGGTCCCGAAAAATAGCTTGTGTCGAGTTCCACGCGAATCCGCAAAGTGTCGATATTTTTAGACCGGATGGAGTCCGCAAAATGGCCCAGAACGTAAAACGGTTCCGTGTAATATCTGGCCGAAATATTCGGGTCGCCTTCCCCGCGTAAACGGATGACCCCGCTAAAGGTTTTACCGGTAAAACTGCCTTCCATATGGACGGAAGTCTTGGCCTGAAAATCGAGCGGTAAATAGTCGAGAGCCGCCGCCGTGGTGACGGTTTTCATGGTGCTTGCCGGCGTAAAGAACGAGTCCGCATTGACGGCGGCGATCTGCTTTCCTGTGCGAAGCGAACGAATGGAAAGTCCGAACTTAGAGCCTGGGGCCATGGAATCGACAATCGTCTGGTAATCGGCTGTCGAAATGTAGGGCTTGGGGCTAAAGGCAAGGGTATCCGGCAAGGAGTCTTTTTTTGCCGTTACCGTTGCCGCCTGGAGTGCCGCGGCCAAGATCAAAAGTGCGGAACTGAATCGTTTCATTTGACTCTCGGAATTTCAAAGCTTGCGCCGGTCAAGGTTTTCAAATCCATCCAGTAAGCCGGATATGTTTTGTTCACGCAGAGCGGATCAAGGATGCGAATGGAATTTTGTTTTTGAATTCCAAAGGCGGCAAGGCTCATGCACATGGCCATGCGGTGATCGTTGTACGTTTCAAATTCTGCCGAAAGGAATTCCTTTGGCGGCGTAATCGTAATGGAATCGTCGGTGGCGCTGACGGCCGCACCGGTTTTGGAAAGTTCGTTGACCATCGCCTGAATGCGGTCGGTTTCCTTGACTTTCCAACTATGGATTCCGCGGATGGTGCTCGTTCCTTTGGCAAAAAGGCAAAGGGCGGCAACGGTCATCGCTGCATCCGGAATGGCCGACAGGTCCTTGTCGATTGCTCGGAGCGGAAATTCTCCGCGGCGGCTTTCCACAAAACCTTTCCCGTAAGAAACCTTTGCGCCCATTTCGGCAAGGACATCTGCAAAGTGAATGTCTCCCTGCATGCTGTTGTCGTCGAGACCGAGCAGGCGGACAGGTCCGTCCGAAATCGCCGCTGCCGCTAAAGCGTAACTCGCGCTCGAAGCGTCTCCTTCAATGTCATAATCGCCCGGAGAGGTGTAGCCGATATTGGGAACGTGGAATTCCTTAAAATCCAGATTTTTGACATCTACGCCAAAATCGCGCATCATGCGGAGAGTCATGGTCACGTAAGGCTTCGAAATAAGCTCTCCGTCGACGACGATTTTTAGCGGTTTTTGCATGCAGGGCGCTGCAAGTAAAATAGCTGTCAGATACTGGCTCGAAACGTTCCCGCGGATGTGGAGAACTTCGCCGTGCAAACCGTTGGCATGTAGAACGATCGGCGGGAATCCCGCATTTTCTGCATAATCGATTTTGGCGCCGATCTGGGACAGGGCATCGACCAGGTCGCGGATCGGGCGTTCCTTCATGCGTTCAATGCCCGTCAGGGTAAATTCGCCCTTTCCTAAGGCGATGGCCGCCGTCAGGAACCGAATAGAGGTTCCGGAATTTCCCACGAAAAGGTCGGCCTTTTCTGCCGGAAATCGGCCGTTTTGGCCCGGAATCGTGACATCTTTAAAATCATCGGAAACCTCGATCCCTTTAACGCCGAGCTTTTCTAAAGATTCGGCCATTGCCAACGTGTCGTCGCTCCACAATATGTTGTGGAGTCGTGTTTCCCCACGGGCAAGAGCCGCCAAAATGTAGGCGCGGTTGGTAATGCTTTTCGAACCGGGAAGGCGAATTTCCCCTTGAATATGGTCCAAAGCCTGAATTTCCAAAAAAGCGGGGTTCGAGGAATTCTTGTTCATAATATCAAATTTAGATTAAATTAATAACATAGAGAGGTTTTGTATGGAACAGAGCGACAACGTTTCACAGTTGGTCAAAAACTTGATGACCTCGAAAATATTTCAAGATGTCAAATTGGAGCAGATCGAGGAAATTGACGATATCATTTCCCGGGTTTCGCTTTCTAAAAATGAAATCTTGCTCGAAGAGGGAACCGAAAGCCATAGCTTCTATGTCGTCGAAAGCGGGGATATCGAGGTTTATTTCTCGGTCCCCGGCGAAGATCATTTTATTGATGCCTGCCGTTTAAAGGTCGGCTCTGTTGTCGGTGAAATGGCGCTCCTAGAAAACGATGTCCACTCTGCGCGCGTGATTGCTAAAACTGCGGCGAGCGTCATTAAAATTGACAGTCACGCGTTCCTGATGCACTTGGAAGCGCACCCCGATGTGGGCTTTATTGTAATGCGCAATCTGGCGCGGATTATCAGCAAGCGGTTACGTTATACCGACCATTTCGTGCGCCTTGCCGCATCGAACTAAAAGTTATTTTGTGCGTAATCAAAAGTAAAACGGTTTCATGACGGTTTCAAGAGGAAGGCTTTGTATGGAAAAAGAAATTACGGAACATGTTTTCCCTATTCGATTCTCGGACTGCAATCCGAAAAGCCGAT
>DGSB01000062.1:5830-19166 GCA_002390045.1 Fibrobacter sp. UBA4373 | reverse complement strand
CGGCTGTAGGCAGAGAAACCGGCGAGGATCATCTTCGGCTTTTCGCGGAGAGCGATTTCGCGGACCTTGTCCATGTCGATGCGGCCCGTTTCCTTATCGACTTCGTACTGCACGAAGTTGTAGAGCATGCCGGAGAAGTTCACCGGATGGCCGTGAGAAAGGTGTCCACCGTGGTCGAGCTTTAAGCCAAGAACCTTATCACCCGGCTTGAGGACTGCGAAGTACACGGCAGCGTTTGCCGGAGAACCGGAAAGCGGCTGAATGTTCACGTGATCGCAACCAAAGAGTTTTTTGCAACGATCGATAGCGAGAGTTTCCATCTCGTCAATCACTTCGTTACCACCGTAGTAACGCTTGCCAACGTAACCTTCACTATACTTGTTGGTGAGGACGGAGCCCATGGCTTCCATCACAGCCTTCGAGGTATAGTTTTCAGAAGCGATGAGTTCAATGCCATATTCCTGGCGTTCCGCTTCTTTCTGGATGATGTTATAAATTTCCGGATCGGTCTGTTGCAATGTTGATTTGAGCATTTAGCTACTCCTTGGATTTGTACGCGCAAATATAGAAAACTCGGGGAAAATTCCCCGAGTTTTTTTAAGAGCATCCGTTTTTTAGCGCAATTTCACATTAAACGGGGCTAGAGCGACCGTTTTGCCGTTCAGGGAAACCTGGGCAAAGTAACGCCCCTTCGGAAGAGCCTTGCCCGCAGGAATCAGGTCCACTTCCCCGGCAGAAACGTTTTTTTCCGACGAAAAGACGCTGTGACCGAGGGCATCCACGACGGAAACCTTCAGAATTCCGCCCGGAGTGAAAATCTTCAGATTCTGCATGTCGAGGGAAACTCCCATCGTCTTCGAAACCGTCAAAATGCCATCCGTTTCGCTCGAAGAAGAGGATTCTGCCGATTCGGACGCCGAAGAAGAAGACGTCAAATCTTCGCACGGCGTACATCCTTCACGGTAGACACCGCTGATATCGAAAGCGATCATATCGATATTCGGGCCCCCGTTTGCCGTCAAGGATTCGATAGTGAAGTTAAACGGCACCGCATCAAGCCAAACGTTTTCCACATAGGCGGTATCCCAAGTATCCCAGTCGGCTGTCGGCGGGAAATCGACTTCATATTCGCCGTAGTCTACAGTGACCTTCATCGGCCTGGATTCCGTTCCCCCATTGGAATAACGAATCAAAAGTTTTGCATTCGACGCTGACTGATCCGATTGCAGCTTGAACGTGGCAACGCTCGAAAGTTCATTGCTGATGTTGTAAAAGCCAAGTCCTGAATAGCCTACATGATTCGTATCGGTCGTTCCCCTATTTGCCTCCGGGAAGACCATGTCGATCGGAGATTTCCAATCCGCGGTCGGGGTCAGCTTGGAACAGAGAATGGAGCTGCTTGAACTTTCGACGCTTGAGCTAGAGGAACTTTCCTCGCTGCTAGAAGGGATCTCTTCTTCTCCATGGGCTGTCGTTGCGCAAGTGGAGCCTCCTTCGAAAACCGCGGTATAAGTGGCTGCACGGTAAAGGGTCGTGTTTCCGTAATAGTTCGAATCTGTCGAAAGCAGGTTGCAGTCGTCATCATACCAACCTTGGAAGGTTTTCCCGAAGCTTCCCGGGCTCACGTGCAAAGTCAGCGGAGCGCCTCCCGGAAGTTCCTGGTTGTGGGTAATCAGACCGTTGCTATTTGAAACATTCGCCTTGACCGTAAAACTGTAACGCGGTTTGATTGCCGAAACAAGCTTTGTCAGCTGTGTACGAGAATCCGCGGAGAGGTATGTTTCATTCAGCGCATTTTCAAGTTCTTCGACAATCCACTGGCTGTGAGCAATCGAGCCCGATTCCTGGAAGTGCGTCGTTCCGTCGTTCGTCACGCCCGCTGGATAGTTCGGATATTCCCCTTCGAGGAAATATTTGAACTGATAACGGGTAACGTAAGACGCATTCCACGTTTTGCTGTAAGCAGTATAGGACTTAGTATTTAAATCCACATATGGGACGCCATTCGCCTTCGCAAGTTCAAGCATTTTACCGACGACATTGTATTCGGTAAAAATATTTCGCCCGTTTGTTCCCATGTTCATATTCATCGGCGTCACAAAAACGAGAGTCACACCGGCTTCCTTCGCCACGTCAACATACTGTTGCAGCCAATAGCCGAGGGAATCATAAGGGACCTGTCGAGAATTCGTTCCAAAGTAGCGGTCGTTATGGCCAAACTGAACAAACATAAAATCGCCAGCCTGCATACTCGCCTTTAAGCTTTCCAAGCGACCTTCTTGAATGAAAGTTTTGGAACTGCGACCGCCAATCGCCACATTGTTGATTTTTACTCGGGAACCGTCAAAAAAGCTTCCGATGACTTGCCCCCAACCGGTCTGCGGGTAAGCCGAAGCCTTATAATTGCAAACCGTGGAATCGCCCACAATGTGAATGGTAAAAGACGTCGTGTCACTCACCGAGATCGCAGACATGGCTGCGACAAATAAAAGAGAAGCCGCTAATTTTTTCATTTTGAAAGTCCTCAATGTTTAGCGAACAAGCGCCCAGTTTCCAATCCGTGTTTGATTTCCACACTTCACCACGATCCGGTATACGCCAGAACGGGAGGCCCATGCATCCAGAGGCAAATCCGACGTTCCTTTCGAAAGGGAAAGAGTCCTATTCGCCACCATGCGACCGTTCATATCAAAAATTTTGACGTTCACATTGGCTGCCGAAGCGAGAGTCACCTTGTTACCGTTCAAACGGAAGGCCGTAGCCATTTGTGCCATAGAAATTCCCGTCGAATCGTTGACACCTGTCGAATCCGTCGAATCGGTCGAAGAAGTATCAACTTCACCGGCTCCGTAAACGGTATCGCCCGAAGCAAGAATGCGTTGCACACCGGCCAAGCTAAAGCCGAAAGCATCGATATTCGGACCTCCGTCAAATGTGGTCGAAACCATCTTCAGAGTTTCTACGCCCGCAGCCAAGTCCACATTCACCCAAGCCGTATCCCAAACATCAAAGCTTCCCGTTGATTTGAAAGTCACATAGTAATCATGATCCAAGTAAACATTCAATTCACGGTCCGTAGATCCGGAGAAGGAATAACGAATGCCCATCGTCACATATCCTGCTGCCGGGAAAAGCATCTGGTAGTAAGCATCCGAATTCAAAGAATTATCAAAGTTGAAAAAGCCTTCGCCAATAAAGTCCAGATGATTATTTTCGGAAAAGCCATTTCCGGAATCTGGAAGGTAAGCATCAAACCAACTTTTGATATCCTTGTCATATTTCACAGAGGTATCGACGGCTACGACATCCGTCTGTTTTGCTTCATCCAAAACCTTCGGCGTTCCCGTCGGGAACGTGGTGAGTGCAGCACCATCCCCCGTATAAAGTTCCGCAGAACCTCCACTGTAAACAGCCGTGTATTGCGTCGAGGCACTTCCCATAGTCATCGTGCAGATGTACGGCGACTGGACAGAACTTTCCGTATTCACGCACTTGTTGCCCTTGCCGTCATACCAACCGATAAAAGTCTTGCCCGCTTTCGGAGTCGTCTTCAGCGTTACAGGCATTCCTGCCGGATAATAAGAGCTGATCGTTGTCGCGGAATCCGAACCTTCCGGCGTCACTTTGACCGTCAACTGGTACATCGGAGCGAGATACTTGGAAAGCGCCCGGACATTTGCATCGGAATGCACGCGCATCTGTTCCGTGGTAATTCTTCCAAAAACAGTCGCACCGTTCTGCTGCAAGTGCAAATTATCGCTGTTGCCATTCGCATACGTGGAATATTCACCAGCATCCAAATACATGTTCACATAATGCAAAGCATAATACTGCCCCACCGAAAGCAGATAGTTGCGCGAAAGCGTATCCATATCGATCAGCGGAACGCCGAGAGATGCCGCAATTTCGCGGGCACGGATCGGATAGCCGTGGTAAGATTCATAAATCGAATCCGGGACCATGCTCCCATCGCAAACCGCATTTTTTTCAGTTGTCACCGAGCAGCGATAATCGCTACGGCGCACAGGATTGATGATAATCGGTATCGCCCCTGCATTCAGCGCCTCTTGCGCCATCGCCGTCGTCGCGGTCACAAAATCCGCTTCATTACTGTACGAGCGGTCATTGATCCCGAACTGGATAATCACAAAGTCGCCAGACTTGAGACTCGACTTGACCGTAGGCCAAAAGTTTTGGTAATATCCCATCGCATAGGTTCCGCCTTTGCCCATGTTCACGACATTCACAAAATCCGCATTCCAGAAATAGCTAAAATCCTGGCCGATTCCGCGTTTCGGATAATAGCCGGAATTCCAGTCCTGCATCGTGGAATCCCCACACATGTAAATGGTGATCTTTGCCCAGACCGCAACGGAAAAGACCATCGTCGCAATCACGACCGCTTGCCAAATTTTACTCAGCATACTCAAAACCAACTCCATCCTAAATTTTTTAGTTGAAAAAAGCCCTGCAGAACCTCCCCTGCAAGGCTTTTCATTTTTACGGATTGACCGCGAACTTTTTAACGGCGACCGGCCTAGAATTCACCGAAGCCTTCACCATGTAAACGCCCGCCGGCAAAAGTTCCTTGTGCAAAGACACCGCGTTTTCGCCCACATGGACATTTGCCGAAATCGAACGAATCCGTTTGCCCTGCATATTGAAGATTTCAAGATGCGCCATGCCGGCTTCATTTGTATTCAAGATTTCAAGAATCGGATTGTAGAAGTTCGAACGGGAAACAACCGATTTCTGAAGGGCGGTCGTATCTTCCGAGCCATTCAAATCTTCACCCATTTTTCCGATTGTCGAAATGTCAAACGCAAAAACGCAAATGTTCGGGCCGCCATCCGTTGTCGCGGAAGAAAGCGTCAGGGTAAAATCGCCCTGCGGAACCGCAACCGTTACCAGAGCCGTATCCCAAGTATCCCAACCCGTCGACGGGAAGCTGACCGTGTAACTGTTTTCGCCCATGGTCACTACCATTTTACGGTCAGAAGTTCCCCCGTTCGCATAAACAAAGGCCAAAGTCGCTGTCGTATCGGATTTAGACGTAAGATAATACGAAGCAAACGAGCCTGCGACGTTTTCAAAGTTCCAATAAGCACTGCCCAAGAAACCGGCATGATCCGATTCGACGTAGCCCGTACTTGCCGAATCCGGAGTCGACGCTTCAAAGACCTTCACAAATTCGATGGAAGCCGGAGCTTCATCCAAATTCGTCACGTAAGAAATATCCGGTTTCTTCAAATTTTCACCGACATGATCCGGCAGGTAATAGCTCAAATGAGGAGGCTGGTTATAGCCCACATTCTGCCAAGCGATACTTTCACGGTATTGACGATCGTGCATCAGCGTGTACACGCGATACGGAGTCGTGTAATTCGAAACGATAATGTTCACCACGCTCGGATCCGTGCTGCTGCGGGTAATGATTTCTTCGCGCCAGTCGCCAAAGATATCCGCAGAAAGGCATGGGTTCGCCTTGGTATAATTATTCAACGTGGTATTGTTGATGCCGTAAAGGTTCAAGAAGCGATCCACGCTCTTGGTCGTCGAATTCCACTTTTCGATCTTACCGCCACTTCCGCCACCTCCCGTAGCGTCCAAAAGTTCATCCTGCAAGTCTCCGCTAAAATACACGCGGAAGTTTACCGAAGGCTTGGTTTCCGAAAGGAGTTCTCCCTTGACCGTTCGAATACCACCGCTTGTTCCAGACCACATTTCAAAACCACGGTTCGTAGAATCGATGTCTGCGGCAAGACCACGCCCATTATCAACACCCTTCCCGTCGCCATAAGTCGCCTGCAACGTTCCCCAAATGACTTTACCGTTTAAATCGCGGAGTTCTTCCGTATAAGTTGCAGCAAGGCCTTCTTCATGCACATCATAAGTCTCAAGGCCTGCACGATCCGGATCCATATCGGAAACATGCATTGCGTCTCCATGACCGAAGCCCGTGCGATAGCGAAGCGTCCCATCATGATTCAATGCGGCAGATCCGTAGACGATTTCATCAAAACCGTCGCCGTCCAAATCCGCGATCGTCAAATTGTGATTTCCTTCGCCATAAAGTCCCACATTATCCGTCGTATTTTCGCTATACCAACGGAGGCTTAAATTTTTGCCGTCGAAATCAAAAGCGGCAATATAGACTTCCGTGTAATAGCCACGGCAAAAGATCATGCTCGGATGTACGCCGTCCAGATACGCAACAGCGGCGAGCATACGGTTATCACGATTACCGTAGGAATCACCCGAAATCAAGCCTCGGCCCGGAAGATAATCGATCGTCGTGATCGCCGCCCCTGTTTTACCGTTAAAGACGGTGAGGTACTCATTACCGCTCATGATTGTGCCACTCGTGGTACGATAATCCGCATTCGCGTCCCCTATTACCTTTCCCGTGCCGTCGACAGTCGCATCGCTCGTTTTCATCGCGATTTCGGCAATGCCATCGCCGTCAAAATCGTAAACGAGATACTGCGTATAATGCGCTCCCGCACGGATATTTCTGCCCAAATCGATACGCCAGAGTTTTGTGCCGTCGATCTTGTAAGCGTCAATAAAAACGTTACCGGTATAATTTCCGGTTTTGGCCGCCGAATTATCCTTCGAATTGGACGGATCCCATTTCACAATGAGCTCATATTCGCCATCGCCGTCCAAATCGCCCACGCTCATATCGTTCGGCGTGTAGGAATAGCTTTCATTCGCCGGAGTCACCCCATCCGCAGGCGGGTCGAGCTGCACCTGTTTCCAGGCCGCATGTCCATAATTATCCTTATAATATTCAGGGAGAGTGATGACAGTCGACGAGACTTTTCCCTTTTCATCTTTTAACGTATAGACGCTTGAAACGGAGCCGGAAGCATCCACGTAAGACGTAGGATCGCTGCCCGAAATCTTTGCAATTTCGACGCCATCGCGCAAAAGCGTAAACGTCGCCGTCGGCTCATCGCTACCGAGCAAGCGCCAGGAAACAAAAGTACCGGTCCCGTTGTTTGCAACAGTAAGACCACGTCCCAATCTTTCCATTTGTGGCGTTGCCGCAAAAGATTCACCCACTAAACCACCCAAAAGTACGCTTCCGCATACTCCGAGGGCTGCCTTTTTCAACCAATCCATCCGCATACAAATTCTCCTTTATCCTAAAAATATCCCCTTCATTAATCTACACTAAAAAGCATACAAATTAACCGATGTCTACAGACAACGGTGTTGAATATTTTTAAACAAGGTTACTGAAAGTTTACGGTAAGTTTTATCGAACTGCCTGCGGAACAGGCCAGCGCACCGCCGGATTCTGGTTTGCATAGGATGCTCGGATCCACGCATCGGAACGGGAAACTCGGCTCACATGCAATTCATCGATAATCCCGTTAAAATAATGCGTCACACTGTTCGTTTCCGAGTCTCTCGGATAAGTCAATTTTCCTATGATGAACAAGCTATCCGTGATGCGTTTATCGCCACTCGTACCAATCGCAGGTGCCGCCGCAATCAGCGAATCATTCACATACATTTTTGCCCCGGAAGAATCCTGGACCACCGTCAAAAAAGTCCAGACATCCGAAACCACGGTAGAATCCATATACCAGTAACGCGCCGATTGCGTCGTGGAATCCGTGCCATAAATTTCATCCGTATAGGCTTCATACAGCCAAACTTTTAAATCCGTTCCTGCGAGATACATCAAGTGGTACTGGGATGCGCCTTTCCCAAAAATGACGCGGGAACGTTCATTCCCTTCCATTTTGACCCAAACAGAGAACGTAATCGAATCCTTCAGAGCGACATCAAAATCCCCACTCGACGATCCGGGGATCGTGACCGATCCAGAAGTTCCGCCATAATGCAAAGCACTGCCTGCAATCGCCTCTTCCGCAACCGCCAAAGACTCCGGAACGCCGTTGTACAGGTTTCCAGTCGCATCGGTAACCGTATCCGCGCCTTCATCAAAATGCCAAACGGCGACAAAACCGTCCGAAAACACAGAGCTTTTCGCATCAGCAGAAGAGAGATTTTCCCCTTCCACAAACGAAAGGAAAAGCGTGTCATGGGAATCCGCCCGAAGTTTTGGAATCCGTGTCCAGAAGGTAAATTTTCCCTTCGCCACATCCGAATACGAAACGTCCAACGGAATCGTATCCCCGCAAAGAACCGCGGTCCAATTTCCCAAAAAACGTTCCATGCCGGTAAAATCGAAATCCGCAGAATCCAGGTAGAATGTAAGCGGGAACTGCATCAAGTCTTCCGAAAGCCCGATTTCCGCCGTATTCAGAGGGACCTTAAAGCGAATCGATACCTTTTCCGCATCCACCGAAACGGTCGAATCGGCAATCACTTCGACCCCTTTTTCTAAGGAAAGCGCATAACCATCGTCCGAAACAAACACAAACGGATAAAGGGAATCCGCCGGGAGAGAATCCACAAAAATGTTCCCCAGTTCCACAGTCACCGGCCGAAGAATCGTCGTTCCCGGAACATAGACAAATCCCGTCGTGCCATCGTCAAAGCCATGAGCGCCCAAGCGGACACCGCCGAGCTCTTCGAGAATTCCGTCTACGTCCAAAGCATTCGAATCCGACGGCGGCAAGAGCCCAAGCTTCAAGAATTGACGTCCCGTAGCGGAATCCAGAGCTTCTAAAGAAAAACCTCCCTGCGGAACCGAATCGAAAGAATAACGCCCCACGGAATCCGTAGAACCGATAAAGACGGAATCCAGAGATTCCCCTGCTAAAGCCGAATAAGACGCAGGGACAACGGCCACCCGCGCATAAGCCGCCAGCGAGCCATCTTCAAACCGAATGACGCCTGCGATTTCGGGATTTCCCGATTCCGCACTGTTCCCTAAAGCGGTCTTACCGTCCGAGCATGCGATAAGCGCAAAAAGGACTAGCATCGTCCATGCTATAACACACGATTTAAACATGCTTTTGGCATTTTTACACATATATCCCATTCGACCTTATAGATAATATATATCCGAAAGGCGAAATTCAGACAAAAAAGAAATTGCTCCGTTGTCTATAGACAATCCCCCCAAAATTGCCTTTTTTACAAAATTTTAATGATTTTCGACCCAATGGGTCAAAACCATAATGTCGGACGGACGAATTCCCGGAATGCGGGAAGCACTCCCCACCGTCAACGGGCGAGCTTCGGCCAAACGCTGGCGGCTTTCGATCGAAAGTGCCGAAATTTGGCTAAAATCGGTATTCGGATCGAGTTTAATGCGGTCCATCTTCTTTTCATGCTCGATTTCCTTCGCCTGGCGGGCAAAGAATCCGGCATAAGCCTCTTCGGCAAAAAGATTCCACACATCTCGACGGATGAGTTTCGAATTCGGGACGAATTTTTGGAAGAACGCTTCGGGATCGATGCCCGGGCGGCGGAGAACCGTATTCAAACGGATCGATTCGCGGGTCGGAGCCTGCCCCGTCGCTTCCAGGAACGGATTGATTTCTGCGGCGGTCACCGGAGTTTCGGCCAGGAACTTTTGTACACGGGCCATTTCCGCCTTGCGAGCTTCCCAATCCGCATACTGGGCATCGTCGATCATGCCGATTTTACGGGCACGGTCCTTTAAGCGGGAATCCGCATTGTCCGAACGCAAAAAAAGTCGGTATTCGGCACGGCTCGTGAACATGCGGTACGGCTCGTCAAGCAAGAAGTGCGAAAGGTCATCCGCCATGACGCCGATGTAACTTTCGGAACGCCCGAGGATAAACGGTTCCGCATTCTGGGTCTTGAGGGCGGCATTGATGCCTGCGACAAGCCCCTGGCCGGCCGCTTCTTCATAGCCGCTCGTTCCGCAGACCTGGCCTGCAAAATAAAGGCCCGGAATCGTCTTGCATTCAAAAGTCGGGTAAAGCTGTGTCGCATCGATGCTGTCGTATTCCACCGCGTAACCGATCTGCATCACGCGAACCTTTTCAAGGCCAGTAATCGTATGCAGCGCCGCAAGCTGAATATCTGCCGGAAGGCTTGAACTAAAGCCGTTCAAGTAAACGCGTTCCACATCCTTCGTTTCCGGCTCCAAAAAGAGCTGGTGACCGTCCTTGTCGCCAAAGCGGTTGATTTTATCTTCAATGCTCGGGCAGTAGCGCGGGCCTTTTCCCTTGATACGGCCGGAAAACATCGGGCTGTCCTTAAATCCGGAGCGCAAAATGTCGTGAGTCTTGAGATTCGTGCGGGTGATCCAGCAGCAGTTGCCGTTGTCGATCGGACCCGTGGAGCGGTCGCTCATCGGCCATGGATTTTCATCGCCCGGCTGCACCTGCAAAATGTCGAAGTTAATCGTCGAAGGGTCAAGACGGCTCGGCGTACCGGTCTTTAAGCGGCGAAGACGAAGCCCGTTCGAAAGGATCGATTTAGAAAGAGCGTCCGCGCTCGGTTCGCCGACACGCCCACCGATGCTCGTTTCGAGACCGGTGAACATTTTGGAAGCGAGGAACGTTCCGCTCGTGATGACAAGCGTTTTGGTTTCAAAACGTTCGCCAGAAAGCAGCGAAAGTTCCATTTTGCCGTTCGGCATGCGGTCAAAAGCGGCAAGTTCCCCTTGAATCAGGTGCAAGCCCTTGCAATTTTCAAGCGCTTCGCGGGCGACACGGCTATAAGCCTTTAAATCGCACTGTGCACGCGGTCCCCAAACTGCGGGACCTTTGCTCAAATTCAACATGCGGAACTGGATTCCCGCCTTGTCGGTCAAAAGTCCCATGAGGCCGCCCATCGCATCGATATCGCGAACGATCTGGCCCTTGCTCACTCCGCCCACCGCCGGATTGCACGACATTCTACCGATTGCGTCCAAGTCCATCGTGATCATCGCCGTTTTCACGCCGATTTTCCACGCCGCATGGGCAGCTTCAATACCCGCATGGCCACCGCCGATTACCACTACGTCAAATGAATCTTGGATTGCACTCATAGAAAGCCTTCTTTTTGACTCGCAAATTTAGAAAATCCCTTGCCAATGAAAAGAGCTTTGTCTATTTTTACGGCGATGAAAAACGTAAAGAACAACAATCGCTGGTGGCGTCGGGCTTGACATAAAGTCCGGTTTTTTGCGTTTCTAATATTAGGAGTTTTAGACAACCTTCCGGACAAATCCGGAAGGTTTTTTTGTTTTTATCCCAAAGGAAAACACCATGTACAGTGACAACGGCTTCTTTGACAACTTCGGCGGCAAGTACGTAGCAGAAGTTCTCCGTCGCCCGCTCGATGAACTCGAAACGGCTTTCCACCATTATATGAAGGATCCGCAGTTCCTCGCCGAACTCGCCGAAATCCAGCGCGATTACATCGGTCGCGAAACCCCGCTGCTTTACGCCCCGCGTGCAACGGAACTTCTCGGCGGTGCAAAGATCTACATCAAGCTCGAAGGTCTCGCCAATACCGGCGCCCACAAGATCAACAACGCCATCGGTCAGGTTCTCCTTGCCAAGCATATGGGTAAAAAGCGCATTATCGCCGAAACAGGCGCGGGCCAGCATGGAGTCGCCACGGCGGCCGCCTGTGCAAAGCTCGGCATGGATTGCACGGTTTACATGGGAGAAGTCGATGTGCGCCGTCAGCAGCCGAACGTCGCCTCGATGGAACTTTACGGAGCAAAAGTTGTCGCCGTCACAAGCGGTGCCCGCACCTTGAAAGACGCCGTGAACGAAGCGATGCGCGACTGGGCCGCCCACCCGGATACAACGCACTATGTGCTCGGTTCCGCTTTAGGTCCTGCCCCGTTCCCGGACATTGTACACCGTTTCCAATCCGTCATCGGTGACGAAGTCAAGCGCCAATGCGCAGAACGCGGCATCGACATCGGCGCGATGGTCGCCTGTGTCGGCGGCGGTTCGAACTCGATCGGATTCTTTAGCCCGTTTATCGACGAAGATTCTCCGCGTTTGATCGGTGCCGAAGCGGGTGGAGTCGGCCCCAACATCGGTGAAAATGCAAGCCGCATGACCGGCAACGCAAGCCGCGAAGGCATTGTGCAAGGTTACAAAAGTCGATTCCTTTTGGATGACGACGGACAGTCGCTGCCGACGCGTTCGATTTCCGCAGGTCTTGACTACATGGGAATCGGTCCGCAGCTCGCCGCCCTCGGCATGAAGGGACGTATTGAATTCACGAGCATTCTCGACAAGGAAGCTCTCGCCGCCCTGAACTTCTTTGCCAAGAACGAAGGCGTTCTCTTTGCCCTCGAAAGCGCTCACGCCGGTGCTGCCGCCATGAAGATTGCGAAGGAAATCCCGAAGGACAAGGCGATCATCATCAACATGAGCGGCCGTGGCGACAAGGACGTCTTTATTTCGAGCCCGGTATTCCGCCCGAACGAATGGAAGAAGTTCCTTGAAAGCGAACTGGAACGCCTGAACGAAAACAAGGATATTCACAACGCAAAGATCATGGGAGAAAGCAAGTAATGTCTAAAATCAAATTGATGAGCCATCTGGTTGCCGGTTTCCCGACAGAAGAACTTTCTTTTGAAGCCGCTTCGGCAATGGTCCGCGGTGGAGCCAGCATTCTCGAAATCCAGCTTGCTTTTAGCGACCCGTCTGCCGACGGCCCGGCCATTCAAGACGCTTGCACCGAAGTGCTTTCTCACAATTACAAAGTGAAAGATGGACTCGCTTTTATTGAACGCGTCCACAAGGCGTTCCCGGAAGTTTCGATCTATCTGATGAGCTACGGCTCCCTAATTTATACGCCGGGCGTCGAGAACTTCTGCAAGCGCGCTAGCGAAGTCGGCGTTACCGGCATGATCATTCCGGATCTGCCTTTTGACCACGACGAAGGCTTGACCGCCGCCTGCAAAAAATACGGAATGGAAAACATTCCTGTTGCAAGCCCGAGCATGAGCGAAGAACGCCTTTCGAAACTCGCCCACGCAGGCTTCAAGTACATCTACGCGGCCCTCCGCGTGGGCATTACCGGAACGCAGACCGTGATCGACCAGGCGACGCTCGACTTTCTTTCGAAGGTCGGCGCTGGCGGTTCCAAGGTGTACGGCGGTTTCGGCATTTCGAATGGCGAACAGTCCAAGGCGATCGCAAGCTCCGTGGATGCGGTCATCGCGGGTTCTGTTTTTGTGCGCCTGATCAAAGCGAACGCTGGCGACAAGGAAGCCCTTTCGAAGGCTGTCGAAGCGAAAGCCCGTGAACTCTGCGGACTGTAAGCTTTCACATCTGACTTGAAAACATTGAAAAACGCTCGGGTAAAACCGGGCGTTTTTTATATTTTTTTACCCCATGTTCCCCACCCCCATAGACAACATTCTCGTAGAAAAGGCGAAGCGGCAAATGCACCTGCGCCACGGCGAGACAGTTGTCAAGAC
>DGSB01000062.1:0-5687 GCA_002390045.1 Fibrobacter sp. UBA4373 | reverse complement strand
TTCAAAGCCTGGGCGTTTTTTTGCGGGAAATTGTATTTTTTCAGAGCCATCTTTCGTTTCATAGCAAAAAAGTTATATTTTATTAAATTTCTACAATATATTTATTATATTTATCAAGAAGATTATAATAAATAGGTTATTTTATGAACCAAAGGTTGATTTTGCTCAGGGCTCTTGCCCATAAGACGGGAAACCTCGCCCAGCTTCGCGACGCCCAACCTCCCAAACAGGGGTGGATTTCCGCCGTTCGTCGGGCTCTCGGAATGACCGCAAAACAACTTGCGGAACGCGTCGGGCTTTCTCAGCCACGTATCGCCAAAATGGAACTCAACGAAAACAACCTCAAGATTTCGACCATGAAAAAAATCGCGGAAGGCCTTGACTGCGATTTCGTTTATGGTTTTGTCCCCAAGAGCAGCCTGCAGGAGACGATTAAACGACAGGCCCGTAAGAAAGCCGAAGCAATCCTGTCGAGCGTCAACACGAACATGGCATTGGAAGACCAACTTGTCGACGATCCGCATATCCTGACGGACATGGCCGATGAGATGATAGCCAAGAACATAAGGCGCATTTGGGATAAGTAAAAATTTTTCCCATTCGTCATTTTGTCATTTTATGACATGCCCATAATTTATATTTTGGGTATGGCCGATATATTTACATCAGACGACAATTCTACGCCCCTTACGCCAGAAGAACGCGAAGGGTTAAAGCCCAAGTGGATAACACTTAGGCGCGAACTCAACGAGTTCGAAACGCGCAATATTTTGGATGCTGAAATGTGGCTTGCAACTCACAAGCAACGAGATGTTCTGAACGATACATTCCTTATGAAATTGCACAAACGGATGTTCGGTCAAGTGTGGAAATGGGCCGGTGAATACCGAACGACGGAAAGAAACATTGGGGTCGCACCATACCAAATTCCCGTCAAATTGAAGACATTGTTCGATGATGTGAAATTCTGGATAGAGAACCATACATTCCCCAACTTGGAAATAGCCGTCCGGCTTCACCACAGGCTTGTTTTAATCCACCCGTTCCCTAACGGCAATGGTAGAATTTCGCGACTGATGGCGGACCTGCTCATGCAGCAACTTGGCGAAGCGCGGCTCTACTGGGGTGATGCTAGCCTGACCGACATTACGGATTTACGAAAGAAGTACATTGATGCGCTTCATGCCGCTGATTCAGGAGATTACACGGAACTGATTAAATTCGTGACAACATAAAAGCTACTTGCGAATCCGCATAAATAAAGGTATATTCAGAAATAGGTCTTATAGTCGCTCTTTACGAGCAATGAACTTTAGCACGCAACCCCACCCTACACCAACTCGGCCTTGAGATTTGCGGCTAGTTTCTACCAAAACAAGTTCTTATAACTTGTTCCAAGAGCGTTCGCGAGCCTGTGGGCCATCTTGCGACCAATCGGTTCCCTACCCCGCTCCATGGCAGATATCTGCTGTTTTGTTATACCAACCTTATCCGCAAGCTGCTGCTGAGTGTAGCCAAAAGTCGTGCGAAGCAACTTCAAACTCTCAGCAGGCGTAGTTTCCGCTTTGATTTGTTTTGAAAGGTCCGTCTCACCCCACTCAACATACTCTTCGTCTCCATTCACGATATCTTCCACATTCGGGAATGCAGACCTGATATAAAGCAGAAGGTGTTCAGGAATGTTCGTTCCCTCAAACGTAAACATCGTTCCACTCACATCCTTACTTGTAAGGCGCATTTTCACGGCTTCCAACATAAGTGACCTCCAATTCAATTCCTTCAATTGTTTCAATCCAACACGCCACCCAATGGTAAGAAAGATGGATTTCATTTGCCAGATCTTTAGCCTTGGCAAAAACTGTCGAGAAGATTTCTTTAGACTTCATACAGCCTCCATTGATGTGGTCGCATTTGCGACCGGTTGATTTCTAGAGGGGTTCTTTCGCAAAGGGCAGGAAAGCCCAAATAAAAAAAACGCACCTCGCCTTTCCTTAGACGAGATGCGTTCGGGGATGCAGGAAATGTACCTAAAAAACTACATTTCAAGCCATGTTCCCAACCCCCATAGACAACATTCTCGTCGAAAAGGCGAAGCGGCAAATGCACCTGCGCCACGGCGAAACAATTGTCAAAACCTACAGGATTTCCTTGGGCAAAAATCCGGTTGGTGCAAAGGTCAAGTCCGGCGACAACAAAACACCCGAAGGTGACTACACCATCGAACGCCACAATCCCAAAAGCAAATTTCATCTATCACTCCGAATTTCATACCCGAATAAAGCGCAAATTCAAGCCGCGCAAAAGGGCAACTACAATCCCGGCGGCGACATCATGATTCACGGCACACCGAATCGTTATCCCGCTTTCCTATTTAACTTTTGGCATCGTTTTAAGGACTGGACCGCCGGCTGCATCGCGGTCACCAACGACGAAATCGAAAAAATCTACAACGCCGTCAAGGACGGAACTCCGATAACCATCAAGCCCTAGAAAATCGGGTTCAACCATTTTATATATTGTTGCTATGACCGAAAAAGAAAAAATGCTTGCAGGCGAGCTATACGACCCCAGCGACAAGGAGCTTGCATCCAGAAGAAGTGCATGCCACGCCCTATGCCAACAATACAACAGCTTACTGGAAACGGACAAGAACCGCGAAAACACCCTTGCTCAGATTCTAGGGGCTTCCCCCGCCAAGGGCGTTTACCTGCAAGGGCCCATCTTTTTTGATTACGGGTGCAACACCCGCATTGGCGAAAAAAGTTACGCAAACTTCAACTTTACCGTTCTGGATTGCGCCCCGGTAAGCATCGGAAACAACGTATTTATCGGTCCAAACGTTTCAATACTCACGCCCATGCACCCGCTTCGCTGGCAAGAACGCAACATGTTCGAAAAGCCCGACGGAAGCCTCACCGACCTGGAATACGCAAAACCGATTACCATCGAAGATAACTGCTGGATTGCAGGAAACGTGACCATTTGTGGCGGAGTGACAATCGGTGCAGGAAGCGTTATCGGGGCGGGGAGCGTGGTCACACGGGACATTCCGCAAGGTGTCGTTGCCGTAGGCAACCCCTGCCGCGTTCTCAAGAAGGTTGAACAAGAAAAAACGCGGGGATGACATGCAGCAGAAGCCAGGGGAAGAAAGAGTCAAGCCTTCCTTCTTGTTCCTGATTATTCTTATCATTGATGCTACATACTCCTTCATCAATTTTATCCTCTATTGCGAAAACTGCGGAAATTTCGCATTCCTTTTTCTTCATTTAATTTCACTGCTGGCACTGATCTTTATTTCCCAAAAGATTCCAAAAATTGAAAATTCAAAAAAATTGTCAAGAATCAAAACAGGCCTCATCGTTTACCTCTCAGCCGACATTTTATTTGGACTTATAGCCTACAATTTCTGGATTCCCGTGTATATACGCGTTTTATTCTATTCTAAAAATTGGTGTTACAATTTCCTTTATATGATCTTTTACCAAATGCATCATCTGGCTTTCAATTTGATTCTAAATATTTTCTATTGGATTTCTTATGTTTTTTTGCTGAAAGATATTTCGAGCAGAATCCATTCGATTCCTACAACAGATCTTCAACCATCTGAATCCGAAGATACAAACAAAATAAGCTCCACATTCAAGATTTCTATCGTTTGCATCGTTGTTCTAATTTTCCAGACGATTTTAAATTCTTTTATCGTTACCGCTTTTGAAGATAATCAGAATGGCACCGGGGAACATGCCATCGGTATAGCATTTGTAGCCTTGATTCTTATCGTCGGAAAATTCATTCTTTCTTTTCCAACGATACTTCTGTCTACAATCGGAATCGTAAAAGGATCCCAAAAAAAGAACAAGGGAAAGAGGCTCAATCAAAACGGTTTCATTATAAACATCGCCTGTCTCGTCATTAGCGAATTGCAAGTGTTTTTCTGGTGGTGAAACGCCTCTACTCCTTCATCGCGTCGAGAATCGCCTTTTCCAAGGCCTTTTCGCTCGGAACTCCCGGCCAAACTTTTTGGATGTAGCCGTTTTCATCCAACAACATTAACGTCGGGATCGCAGAGATCCCATAATGGCGATTCATTTCTCCTGTCGCATCGCGGTAAAGCGGATACGGCGAAGGATGTTCCTTGTAAAACTGTTCGAGTACGGAAAGTTGTTCCGTAGAAACTCCGATGACTTCAAAGCCCTGACTCGAGAGTTTTTCATACAAACGTCCCACGATCGGGAGCGTCTGGCGGCAAGGTCCACACCAGGTCGCCCAAAAGTCTAAAAGCGTCACTTTCGGCTTGGACTTTCTCTTTTCGCCGTTGCGGTAAAAGTTCTGCTGGAACGCAAGAGCCTTGCTTCCAATGGAAGAACCTGTCAGGCTCGAAATGTCGTCGGGGCGTTCGGTGAGCTTTACATTCACCTTTTTCGTTTTTCCTTCCCGCACAATTTCAAGCGCGACCTTTTGGCCGGTCTTTGCCGCCGAAAGTTCAGACTTTACCACATTCAAGCCCGTGATTTTCTTTCCGTTGATTTTCACAATCAAATCGCCATTCTGAATTTTCGATTCCAAGGCTCCCGAACTCGGATGAACACCTGCAACCTTCAACGCGATCTGATCTTTATACGGTTCCTGCTTAAACGCAAGACCTAACCATGGATTTGCAAACGAAAATCCGCTAAGAATAAAAATGAAAGCGACAAAAAAAATCCAACGCATCCGGACTTCCTAAAAAAAGACCAAAGCGATCTGCCCCGAAATCGTCGTGTACACCTCTTTGGTCGAATACATCTCTTCGCGGCCTAAAGTTTCGCCCACCAAATACGAAAGGCGAATCTTTGCCTGCAATGCAAAATGGGCATGAGGCCAAGGCTTCATGTTCCGCCCGTAATCTACAAAAATGCGGGGGGCTTTTTTCCACTCGGAATTCTTTTTTAAAAGAACTCCACTCACGCCAAAATCGACGAAATCCCCTTCCGTAAAATAGTACCGCCCTGCAAAAGCCGCTTCGTGAACCGGTTCAGAAATTCCTAAGGAAATATCCAAGGACACTCCAAAATCATTTTCAAAACGGTAAGCGCCAAGGCCTTCTATTCCTAAATCAAACGCGCCCAAATAATAAGTCGCCGAAGGCCCAAAGCCAAACGAAAAGCCCCGATCGATTTCAATCGCCTTCTGTTCTTCTTCTGCCGCATCCTTTTCCAAAAAATACCCAGCATAGGCTGGGATTGCAAAAAAAATCGCAAGCAAGAACAGAAGACGATTCATCCGACCGCCTCTTTATTTTGTATGCAATTCAGAAACGTTTTTCAGGTTCGCTTCCTTCAAAGCCTCGACCAGTTCCCGGCGCATCGAATGGGCCGGCATCCAGCGGAAGGCGCAAACACTGTAGCATTGCACAGCATCGGCACCGGCCTGCATCAGGTCAAAGACCTTCAGCCCGTGGTCAATGCCACCGCAAGCGATCACGCTCAACTGCGGGAATCTCGACTTTACAAGCTGAGTCATCCAGTACGTGTTCAAGTACAGAGGACGCCCACTGATACCGCCCTTGTCTCCGTCCGCACGCAGAACCTTCAAGTCTTCGTACTTCGCAAACATCGGCAGTTCCCCGATTTTTTTTGTCGGGAACGTGTTGCCGACAATCACGCCGTTCACGCCGTAACGGACGAGCACGTCCAAGGTCGAAATCA
>DGSB01000083.1 GCA_002390045.1 Fibrobacter sp. UBA4373 | reverse complement strand
GCTTCGTTTTCGCCAATGAGGTACGGTGCGTCGATGATGCTCTTACCAAAGCGGAGGTGAGAGGTGGTCATGGAGCCGGACTTCTTGGAGTCGTAAACGAAGTAGCCCTGGGCGTAGTTGTCGGTTTCGTTACCGATAATCTTGATGGAGTTCTTGTTGGCACCCACAGTACCGTCGGAACCGAGACCGAAGAACATAGCCTGGAAGAAGTCGCTTTCCAGCTTGAAGTTCGGGTCGATGGTGAGGCTCGTGTGGCAGACGTCATCGTTGATACCGACGGTGAAACGTGCCTTCGGGTCGGCCTTGGCGAGTTCGTCGT
This sequence comes from Fibrobacter sp. UBA4373, assembly GCA_002390045.1. GTDB lineage: Bacteria > Fibrobacterota > Fibrobacteria > Fibrobacterales > Fibrobacteraceae > Hallerella. The sequence continues at coordinate 23,340 of DGSB01000083.1, read as the reverse complement.
AAATGGCCTTGACCATAGCCGGGGTGAATTCCTTGGAAGAGAGACCGTAGCGGCCGCCGATCATCTTCGGCATGGACATCTTGCCGGCCATCACGGCTTCGGAGATAGCGGTCAGGGCGTCCTGGAAGAGCGGTTCGCCAGCGGAACCCGGTTCCTTGCAGCGGTCGAGGACGGCAATCTTCTTGACTGTCTTCGGGAGGGCTGCAACCACGGCTTCCATCGGGAACGGGCGGTACAGGCGAATGTTCACGAGGCCGACCTTTTCGCCCTTGGAGTTGAGGTACTTGACGGTGTCACCGATGGTGCAAGTCGAAGAACCCATGGAAATGATCACGCGTTCGGCGTCGGGTGCACCGACGTAGTCCACGATGTGGTACTGACGGCCAGTGTAGCTTGCGACCTTGTCCATGTACTTCTGGACAATTTCCGGAACCTTGGCGTAGAACGGGTTCACCGTTTCGCGGCCCTGGAAGTAAACGTCCGGGTTCTGTGCGGTACCGCGCATGGTCGGACGGTCCGGAGTGAGGCAGCGTTCACGGCAAGCCTTCACATACTTTTCGTCGATAACGTTACGGATAACGCCGTCTTCGAGAGCTTCGATCTTCATCACTTCGTGAGAGGTACGGAAACCATCGAAGAAGTGCATGAACGGAACGCGGCTTTCGAGAGTGGATGCATGAGCCACGAGAGCAAGATCCTGACATTCCTGCACGCAAGAGGAAGCGAGCATGGCAAAGCCGGTCTGGCGGCAAGCCATCACATCGGAATGGTCACCGAAAATAGAAAGACCCTGCATGGCAAGGGCTCGGGCGGTGACATGGAAGACCGTGGGGGTCAATTCGCCTGCAATCTTGTACATGTTCGGGATCATCAAAAGCAATCCCTGCGAAGCCGTAAAGGTCGTCGTCAAAGCGCCGGCCTGCAAAGCTCCGTGCACGGTACCAGCGGCACCGCCTTCGGACTGCATTTCAAAAACTCGAGGGACCTGTCCCCAAATATTCTTTTTACCTGCTGCACTCCAGTTATCCGCATGTTCAGCCATCGGGCTGGACGGTGTAATCGGGTAGATTGCGGCTACCTCGCTTACTTGGAATGCAACGCTAGCAGTTGCTTCGTTACCATCAACTGCGATCATCTTTTTTGCCATAGACATCTCCAGAAGAGGAATTTTTGCGTAAAAACGCTTTCCCTTCCCATAAATTATACAAATTCGCATCAAAATGATGAATTTAGCTGAAAAAAAGCTTACGGAAATCAACTCCATTTAGACGTCAAAATAGCCCATTTTAAAAACTCGTGATTTGAGTCAACATTTTGATATATTAAGGCTATGAAAGAATACGCAAAAGAATTTCACGCTAAACATTTAGGAAACTGCGCCATGGCCGTAGCGGCTGCCTGGCTAGACGCCCATCAAGGTAATCCTGGCGAAGTCGAAAAATTCAGAACCTGTGGCGGAGGACGAGCGGAAGGTGGCCTTTGTGGCGCCTTGTATGCAGCAATCCAGTACCGCCCCGATAAAAAAGACGAACTCATTCAGGAATTCCGCAAGCGGTGCGACGGAATCCTTTGCTCCGAAATTCGTCCCCTCCAGACACTCACCTGCAACGACCGAGTCTCGATCGCTGCTGAACTTTTAGACAACCTCGAAGCTTCCAAATGAAGATGAGCTCTCTCATGCAAAAAAAATCTCCACGCATCTTTTTCGCAGCAACCCTAGCGGCGTTTTTTATAGGCTGCTCCGATAGCTCGACAGCATCCGCAGAAACGGAACCAAGTTCAAGCAGCCTCGAAAACATTTCGAGCTCAAGCAATCACGAAACCGTTTCGAGTTCAAGCAATCAGGAACCGCTTTCTAGTTCTAGCGAGGAAAGGTCTACGGCAGAAGCCTGGCGTGATTCCTGCGTTTCGATCATCAATGCCTACCGCGAAACGGTCAGCGCCTCCCCTATTACCCGCAATACTGCGAAAGAAAGCTGCACCGACAGCCAAGCCGCAAGCGATCTTTCCGAAAACTCCGCCCACGGTCATTTCGGCAGTTGCGGAGAATTCGCACAAAACTCGGGTCCAAACATCACGACCGCATTCTACAGCGATGAAGTCGATATCGTTAAGACCTTCCTCGACATGATGTGGAAAGAAAAACTGCTTGCCGACGCAGGCGACACCGTTTACTCGCATATCGGTCACTATCTGAACATGAAAAATTCCCGGGTAGAATCCGTCGCCTGCGGGATCGCCACAAGCGATGACGGAAAGACCGCCTGGTTGAACATCAACTTTTTCTGATGCTCGATTTTCATTTTCATCTGGCACGGCTTCCCGAGCCGTTTCTCGTCGGCAAGGAACTTCAGAAATTAGGCGGTAAAGGAGTTCTGATCGCCTGTGAGCCTTGGGAATGGAAAGCTTGCATTCCCCTGCTTTCGGCATTTCCTCAAACATTTTTCCCCTGCTTCGGCATTCACCCGATGATCGCAGAACAAGTTTTCAGTCAAGAGCTGGAAGAACTCCGAGATTTCCTTCAAAAATTCCCGGAAGCTTTTGTCGGCGAATGCGGACTCGACAAACGTTTCCCTGGATACGCTCCGGGAGAAGTCCAAGAAAGACTTTTCGTTTCGCAGGCAAGGTTCGCCCTGGAATTACATCGACCGCTGATGATTCATATGGTCGGCGATTACCGCCGTGCATTAAGCATTCTCGAAAGCCTCGGGTTTCCAGATTCCAGCGCCTTCCCCATTTTCCATCGTTTTGGCGGTGACAAGGAAGTCATCAAACGCGGACTCTCGCTGAACGCGATTTTTTCCATTCACCCGGATTCCTTCCGCAAGGCTTCGACAAAAGCGATTTTAAAAGAGATTCCTCCAGAAAATCTTCGTATCGAAACCGATGCGGACGAAAGCTTCCCCATCCAAAATCCAGACGGCACACAAAGAACGCCCAGCGAAATCGCACAGTCGCTTTTGCAGCAGTTACAAGCGGTCGAAAAAAAGCTCCAAAGCCTTTAATCTTCCAGCGAGAAATCGATCGTCGTTACAACGCGCACCTTTTTAATGTACGGAGTATTCTGATCACGGTCCTCAATGCTGAAAACTCCCTGTGACGCTGTGCGGATCTTACCGAGCTTGCTTTCAGAATCCTTGGCAAACTTTTCGGCGACTTCACGAGCATTGTGCGTCGCATTTTCAATCATCTGCGGTTTAACTGAATTCAGGCCGGTAAACTGAAAGTCCGCATAGTTTGCACGCAAGGCGATTCCCTGCGAAGCCAGTTCCGCAATAGCCACCTGAAGCTTTCGAATCGCTTCGATATTCGTCGAAGCAATCGAAATGAACGACGAAACTGTATAACGGAATTTCGGAGCATTTTCCCGATAAACGATTTCTTCGTTATCCGTGACATCCGGAGCATTCACGGTGATTTCCGAATCCTGAATACCGTACTTTTTCAAGAAGTCTTTTACGACCGCGTTTTTTTCCGAAATCGTTTTGTAAATCGTCGGGATGTCATTGCCGAGTTCGTTAAAGTTCAGTCCCCAAAAAACCTTATCGGCAGGGACTTCCATTTCTGCAAGCCCCCGCACATGCACCACACGATCACGATCAATCACATTGCCTATGCCACAGTAAAGGAAAACGCCAAAGATCACGACGGCAACCGCCAAAATCATCGCTTCAGGAATTCGATTTTTCATTTTTCACTCCTCTAAATAAATTTACTTTGCCTCAGGAAAATAGCACACATCTGGAAGCGTCCTATATTCTTCCGCATAATCCAGACCATACCCGACAACAAAAAGATTCTCAATTGTGAATCCTCTGTAATCGATATCAAAATCCACTTCGCGACGACTGGGCTTATCGAGAAGTGCACAGGTTCTGACCGTCTTCGCCCCGCGTTCAAACATCGCTTTCGAAAGGCTGCAAAGCGTATGCCCGGTGTCAAAAATATCATCAACCAGCAAAATGTTCTTGCCTTCGATATCCAGCTTTTCCAGCCCCGAAACCGTAAACGAAGAACGCTCCGTACCGCTGCCATAACTGCTCGCCTTCACAAATTGAACCTTCAAATTTTGGGAAGGCATCGCGCGCACGAGATCCGCCACAAAGATAAACGCTCCCGTCAAAGCCCCGACAACGATATCGATTTTTTGCTGAGAGATTTCATTTGCAAGTTCCGCTACGCGTTTTTGCAAATCTTCTTTCGAAATTAAAACATTCAATCCGTTTTGATTCATCTTCCAGCCTCATTTGCTCCTGACAAAACCATTTCTAAACGAAAAATCCGCACTCCTTACAGAATGCGGATTGAATCGAATTCAAAAAATCAGTTTTTGTACAGCAGGTTCACGCCACAGAAGATTGCGCGCATGTTCGCCTTGAGCGTATCGCTCGAAACGCCACGGCCTTCAACTTCCCGATCGTTCACCTTCAACACAATACGGCTCAAACCGCGGCCCGCCCAAAGTTTATCCTTTTCCGGCACCACGAGCTGACGGTACTTGATGAGTTCCACCGGCATGCCGATTTCACGCATCAAAATGAGAGCCGCTTCCACAGGACCTTCCGCCGTCACGGACTTCACCATGGATTCGCCGTCCTTCTTGAAATGGAAGATAAAACGGTTTTCGTCCGGAATCACTTCAATGTTGTTGAAGATCAAACGGCCGTTCACATTAATGAAGTGTTCACGGAAAATGTCGAGAACGCGATCTGCGGACAGTTCGCCTTCCTTTTCACTCGCCGCCTTGAGAATCGGTTGCAATTCAGCGGCTTCGGCGAGAGAAAGCTTGTAACCGAACTTGGTCACGATTTCGTAAACCGCAGTACGGCCACTCTGGCTTGTAAAGCCCAAGGAATCGTTCTGGTGACGACCAATCATCGAATAATCGATGGGACGATAAGCACCTTTCTTCAAGTCCTTCGTCTTGCTTGCACCGTCTTGATGAATACCGCTACGATGCACAATGGCTTCGGCACCGATCAGCGGTGCACGGCTGTAAATGTTCACACCCGACCACTGCGAAATGAGAATCGCGGTTTCATAGATACGGTCGAGATGAATGTCGACAGGCGTTCCGGAATTTGCAAGAGCCACGACCACTTCATAGAAGTTCGTGTTGCCGCAGCGTTCACCGAGGCCGTTCAAAGCGACTTCCAACTGGGTTGCCCCCACATAGAAGCTTTCGACCGTCGCCGCCGTCGCCATACCGAGGTCGTTGTGGCAATGGACGGAAATCGTGACGTTCTTCGGCAGAGCTTCATAAACCTGCTTGATCTGATTCACATACAGAGCCGGACGGTAACGTTCCACCGTATTCGGCAGGTTGATCGTCGTTGCGCCTGCTTCGACCACAGCCTTCAATTCATCGATGACAAAATCCATGTTTTCGAGGCAGTCGCCAAAATGTTCCACGCTGAATTCCACGTCACCCTTGTCACCGACCAAAGACTTGGCAAGCTTCACGCAACTGACGGCACGTTCCTTCACCTGTTCCGGCGTCATATGCAGAACATGTTCCATCGACAGCGGACTGCCAGCGATAAACGTATGAATACGCGGATGCGGTGCATAGCGGACCGCTTCCCAGCAGCGCTGAATATCGCTCGGAACGCAACGGGCCAGGCCAGAAACGACAATGTTCTGAGCTTCGACATTGCCTTCTTCCGCCATTTTAGCGGTCAGCTGAGCCAGTTCCTTCACCGATTCAAAGTCCATTTCAGAAGAAGCCGGGAAACCGACTTCGGCGCCTTGAACCCCGAGTTTCAAAAGTTGCAGATAAACATCTTTTTTCTGTGCATTGTTCCACGGATTCGGCAAAGCCTGATTTCCGTCACGCAGAGTCACGTCATAAATAAACGGTTTTCTCTGATTCATCGATTCACTCATTTTCATTTCTCCTTGCCGCAACCTTCGAAGCCGCAAAGCCTTTTGTTTTTGCACGTAAAAATTAGTTTTTTCTGCAAAACAAAAAGACCCGCGCCAAGAAGGAGCGGGCCATTTTTTGTTTTAAACCTAACGTTTCGCGTTTAAACCAAAAACCTATCCAAAAACGGATACCGCTCCGGAAGCAAGGCCCGGAAGTCGATCGTTTAGAAGGTTTAGGTTCAAAATCATTTTCATATGAATCAATATAGTAGGGATTTATGGATTTGGCAAGAGATTTATTCGCTTTCATCCTTGAGGCAACGCACAGAAAGCCCGCTATCCTTGAACGAATTTCCAAATCCCATCGTATTGATCATTCCGCTTAAAGATCGAATATACGCCGTTTCTGAATTTTCCGATTCATTTGTCCAAAAATAGGCTTTGAATCCCATATCCGTAAAAGCTCTAAAATAATACCGACCCGAAGCCAAAGCATTAAAGCCAAAGACGTCGTTCCCCGGCGTTACCAAATCCAAATTCCAAGATTCTGTACTGCGCAAAGAATTATTTTCGTTCCCAGCCTGTTCCATCGCATAAGCCGCAAGAGAATCCCATTCATCGCGCGAGGGCAAATGGAAACCTTCCGGACAAGCCTTCATCGCGGAAGTCCACTGATAAAGCCTTCCATAGATATCGCAGTTCGAGGAGCTGTCAGCGTAACACCAGGTATCGTCTGCGCAGTGGTTCATATTTTCCGCCATCCATGTCTGAGCCCCGATTTTCACCGTCCTGTAAATCTTTCCGTCTCGGGCATCACAAATTGTTCCCGGCTCCAGCGTATCCGGACAGGCGAGAGCCTTGGGGCAAGAGACACTCGCTTCCTTCTCCGCGATTTCTTCCGATGTCGAAAAATCGCATGCCACAAGTAAAAGGCTCAACACGCCAAAAGCGATCAAGCATCCCACATTCAAAGACTTCATCACCAAACCTACCAAAGAAAAAGTTTTTCGCAAACAAATTAAAAAAAGGACTCCCCTTTCGAGGAGCCTTCTTAAAAAGTTCTGCGATTTCGATTACATGGATACAAGCATCATCGAAAACACCATCACGAACAAGGCAACCGTTTCACCGACACCAAGAACCATGAGGTAGTTTACAAGGCCCTTACCCGTTTCACCGAGAGCATTGCAGCCATTCGCCGCGGACTTGCCCACGAACCATGCGGAAACAGCAATGCCAAGGCCTCCAAAGATGCCAACGCCCAAGTATGCCGGCCAAAGGGCGGCCGTCGGATCGGAACCTTCCGGACCAATCTTACCCAGGATGTACATCATCAGGAGCATGCCATAAATCGTCTGTGCAATCGGCGCGCCGACAAAGATGAGCAATGTAAAAAGCGCATTTTTCCCTTTCAGGTACGCTTTTTTCCATGCACCAACGGCGGCCATGCCGGCTGTACCGCAACCGAGTGCGGAGCCAAATGCGGAGAGCCCTAGCGCAGCTACGGCACCGAACTTGGCTAATGTGGTCATTGTTTCCTGATCCATAAGTTAAACGCTCTATGGAAAAGGATTAGAGAACCATCATCGAGAAGACGAGCACGAACAAGGCAACCGTTTCAACGATACCGAGCACCATGAGGTAGTTCACCATGCCCTTACCGGTTTCACCGAGAGCGTCGCAAGCGACAGCGGCGGACTTACCCTGGAACCAAGCAGAAGCCATGAGACCTAAGCCACCGAAGATACCGGCACCGAGGCAACCGCCCCAGTTAGCCACTTCGCCAGCCGGAACGCTAGCCACATAGTTCAAGATGAAGTTCATGAGCAACATGCCGTAAATCGTCTGGGAAATCGGAGCACCGACGAAGACGAGAAGTGTAAAGAGAGCACCCTTGCCCTGAGCATAGGCCTTCTTCCACACGGAGATTGCAGACATACCTGCCGTACCGCAACCAAGGGCAGAGCCCATCGCGCCAAAGCCGAGAGCGGCTGCAGCACCCATTTTCGCGAGAGTCAAAGTTGTATTCGGATCCATTTTCTATTCCTCTTATTAGATAGCGGGATTTATCCCTTGGTTAATTTTTGTTCTTGGAGAATGGAGAGAAAGCATAACCGCTCCACTGCAAATCCAAGCCATTGGAAAATTCAAGTGTATTCAAACGTACCGCATGCACAGCGACACCCATCAAAGCAAGCGCGATGTTCAAGGCATGTACGAAAAGTAGAATGACTGCAGCCCCGAAGACGCCGACAAACGAGCCAAACAGCGGAGAAAGCATTCCATTGAAAGCTTCCGCAATGGCCGCACCGGACATGCCCACAGCAAAGAGACGGATATAGCTAATCACGTCCGTGAAGCTGTTGACGATGTTCAAGGCGAGCATCGGAATCGAGATCCAGTCCTGCTTCAAACGGCTAGGAGGCACGCTGAAGAGAACCAGAAGCACTGCAGCTGCAACGAACAGCGGAACCGCAAAGCCCGGAAGAGCCATACCAAGAACCATGTTGTTCGCGAGCATAAACATGAACCAGCAGCAGAGAAGCCAACCGAGCTGCGCCATGAACGTCGAATCCTTTCTCTTGAATCGGATAATGATGTTCCAGACGTGAGCGATGGTCAAATGCACCACTGCAAGGCAGAAGCAGAAGAACTGAACATGCGTCATCTGAGATGCGCCAGCTTCTCCAGGAACGAAAGATTCCGGGAAGAACGTGAGCTGAGACACCCACGCATGATAAGACTGGAACATCTGCGGATCGGACGGGGCGCTTGTACGAATCCACTGCATTGCGTGACGGACAGGTTCCGGAAGCCATGCATAATTCGTCAAATCAAGGTAGTAGCTCCAACCAGCCCATTCAGGCTTCAAGCCGAGGAAACTACCATTGAAAAGACCCCAGACGATCGTCGCTCCGCACATCAAGTACATAAAGCTAAAGCCGGAGGATTTCGAATTCGGATTCTTCTTGCGAACATAGAGGGTAATCGCGAGGAACAAAAGCCCATAAGCGACATCGCCCACAATCATCGCAAAGAAAATGCTGAAGAATACGAGGAAGACGCTCGAAACATCCACTTCATGATATCCCGGAGCGATACCGATAATATCATAGAGCATCTGCATCGGCCGAGAGAGCTTGCTATAAGTCAGAAGCGTCGGGACATTATCTTCGTCCGTCGGATCTTCCACTCGAAGCGCCCAACCGGAAGCCTTTGCAGCAGCTTCGAGTTCCTTTACACGCGGAGCCGGGCAGAAGCCTTGGATCGCAGCGAGAAGAGAAGACGAAAGCATGCCCGCCGACGTTTCTTCGAATGTATAAGCGTCGGAAGCTTCGTTCAAGCAGTCCTGAACCTTTTTCTTGTCCGCAGCGAGTTCCGAAAGACGGTTTTCGACAGCGGCAAGGTTCTTTTCTGCATTTTCCTTGAGAATACGATAGTAAGAGATCGAACGCACCGGAAGCGGAATCGCCGTAGCCGGAGTCGAAAGCTTTGCAGGAGCGTCCCCGCGGTTGATTACCGCGCGGCAAAGTCCTTCCCCGCTTTCACCAAACGGGATAACCAAAGCGTCCTTGTCTTCGACTTCAAAAGGCTTTTTGCTTTCAGATGCATAAAGACGAACGAAAATTCCACGCGATTCGAGAGCGCGGACACTGTCCGGATCCAGATTTCCAAAGACATCATAACGCGAAATAGCGCTATCCGCTTCAGAAACTTCATCTTCGGCATGCTTGCGAGCTTCGATAAGCTTTTGGACTTCTTCGACAACCGCTTCCCCGTTCAAAGAACTGGCCACAGCCTTTTTCTTTGCATCCGGGAGGGTTTCAAGCGCTTTCTGCACACGGTTCATATCGTTGCGTGCGGAATTCAGCGCATTGCCCGTCGGATTCTTGAGCGGAGTTACGTGCAAAATGCCCATGCTGCGAAGGGTTTCAAGCGAAGCCTTTCGTTCACTGTCGAGACAGATGACGGTCACTTTTTTCATCGGAGTAATCATGCGGCAGCTCCTTCCTGGGCAAGGACGCGGGCATTAGCCTTTCCCTTCGCCAGCTTGGAACGCGCAACACCCGAGATTTGCTGGTCGGAAAGGAAGATGTTGATCGTGCGAATATTTTCCTTCGCTTCCGGGATCTTCACCTTTTCGAACAGGTTGACTCTCTGGCTCGTCGAGCGCAATTCATCGGACAAAAGTTCGTACTGTTTTTCGAGCACACGGCGTTCCAGACGAAGCGAAATCAGTCCTTGGAGAGAACGGATACCTTCATCGAGCCACGCCGGCGTCGTAAAGAAATCTGGAATGGTGACATTGAAGTCTACCCCGTCAAAGAGAGGAATTTCCACACCGGCGATATTGCCTTCGCCCTGGCGGATTTCCTTGACGGAAATATACTTGTCCCATTCGATGGGTTCCGCATAAAGGCCGATCCACCCCGCAATCGACTTGCGAAGCGCGTCTTCTTCGTCTCTTTTTGCCATGACCTTCGCCTGAAGCGTACGCATCTCCATCTGGAGCTGCTGCTTCTTCAGCAAAAGCGTCGGCAAATAGCGCTGGTAGCGCTTGAGCGAATCGCGTTCAGCCTTTAAAGCGTTTTTTGTGAGTTTGACCTTCGCCATATTACCCCTTCTTGGGCCAATACTGGTTGATCATCTTAGACGGAATACCGGTTTCTTCAGGAGTGAAGCAGTCGGCAAGGATTTCCCAGCCCAAGTCCAAAGCCTTTTCAAGCGGAATATTGACGGAAAGGTCCATCATTTCCTTTTCAAAGCGTTCACCGTATTTGAGGAGCTTGTTATCCCAGTTACTCATGCGGAAGCCCATCGACTGTTTTTCGAGGGTTTCCTTATAACTAGCGTAAAGCTGGATCATCGTATTCATAATGGTACGATGGTCGCTGCGGGTCTTGCCGTTCACCTGCTGCTTCAAACGAGAGAGGGAGCCGAACGGTTCAATACGGCCATGCTTCAAATAGAACTGACCTTCGGTAATGTAACCCGTGTTATCCGGAACCGGGTGGGTCACGTCGTCGCCAGGCATTGTCGTCACGGCAAGAATCGTGATAGAACCCGATCCTTCGAAGTCCACTGCCTTTTCGTAACGGCTAGCTAGCTGGGAATAAAGGTCGCCAGGATAACCACGGTTCGACGGAATCTGTTCCATCGTAATCGAGATTTCCTTCATCGCGTCCGCAAAGTTCGTCATATCCGTCAAAAGAACGAGCACGTTCTTGCCACGGGTCGCAAACTGTTCCGCCACAGCAAGGGAAGCATCCGGCACGAGCAAGCATTCCACGATCGGGTCGGAAGCCGTGTGCACAAACATCACGGTACGGGAAAGTGCACCGTTCTGTTCCAGATAATCCTTCAAATAGAGGTAGTCATCGTGCTTCAGGCCCATACCGCCGAGGACGATCACGTCGACTTCTGCCTGGAGGGCAATACGCGCAAGGAGCTGGTTATACGGTTCACCAGCCACAGAGAAAATCGGGAGCTTCTGAGAAACGACGAGAGTGTTGAACACGTCGATCATCGGAATACCGGTACGCACCATCGTCTTCGGAATGATACGCTTTGCCGGGTTCACAGACGGACCGCCAATAGCGACCGGATTTTCTTCAATCACAGGGCCATTATCACGCGGAGTGCCCGCACCGGTAAACACGCGACCGAGAAGAGCGTCGCTGAACGGGATTTCCATCGGCTTGCCGAGGAAACGAACCTGGGAATCCGTAGAAATACCACGAGCACCAGCGAACACCTGCAAGTCAACCATGTCTCCGTCGATACGGATCACGCGGGCAAGGGATGTACCTTGCGCACTCGTAACCTGCGCGAGTTCCTGATTGGCAACGCCTTCCGCTTTGACGGTAATAACGCTACCAGCAATACGTTCAATACGATGATAAACCTTATACATTCTTCGTGACCTCTGCGACGGAGTTGAAAATCTGTTCTTCGAGAGACTTGAATTCGCTAGAATCAAACGCTACTCGGTTCCAGTCCTTAGTCGCCTGTGTAAGCTTCAAGAAGAATCCACGAGCGGAATCCTTATCCTTGAATTCCATGGAAGTCTTCAAAATCTTGTAAACGCGGTCAAAGACGTACTTCTGACGATCGGCAGAGCATGCTGCATCGATTTCATGGTAAGCGTCCTGCTGCAGATAAACGGCGTCGAGATATTCGGACTTCAAATAAGTAATGAAGTCTTCGATCGAAGTACCTTCTTCACCGACCACCTTCATCATCTGGTTCACATCGTTACCGGCAGCAAGAATGTGGCGAGCCTCTTCCACCTTGGCAGAATCGATAATGCCTTCATACTTGGACCAGGATTCGAGCGGGTGAATAGCCGGGAAACGGCGCTGGTCAGAACGTTCACGCGAAAGGCCAAGGAACGCACCCACCACCTTCAAGGTAGCCTGGGTCACCGGTTCTTCGAAGTTACCGCCAGCCGGAGAAACAGAACCGCAAATCGTCACGGAACCCGTCGAACCGTCGCGGAGCTTCACCACGCCACCGCGTTCGTAGAAAGAAGCGATTGTGGATTCGAGGTAGGCCGGGAAAGCTTCTTCTCCCGGGATTTCTTCCAAACGGCCGCTCATTTCACGGAGAGCCTGTGCCCAACGGGAAGTCGAGTCAGCGAGAAGAAGGACGTTCAAGCCCATCTGACGGTAGTATTCGGCAATCGTCACGCCCGTATAAACGGAAGCTTCACGAGCAGCCACCGGCATGGAAGACGTATTACAAATGATAAGCGTACGAGCCATCAAGCTCTTACCGGTACGCGGGTCGATAAGTTCCGGGAATTCACGGAGGGTTTCCACCACTTCGCCAGCACGTTCACCGCAAGCGGCGAGGATCACGACGTCGACGTCCGCATAACGGCTCATCAACTGCTGAAGCACGGTCTTGCCAGCGCCGAAAGGACCCGGCGTGCAGAACGTACCGCCCTGAGCCACCGGGAAGAACGTATCGATGATGCGCTGCTGCATCGTAAGAGGCTTTGTCGGACGAAGGCGTTCCGTATAGTTCTTGATAGGAACCTTCACCGGCCAAGTCTGGTACATTTTGACTTCAAGCTTCTTGCCTTCTGCATCCGTCAAAACGGCAATCACATCTTCGACGACATGTTCACCAGCCGGGACAATGGATTCAACCGTCATCTGACCACGGACACGGAACGGCACCATGATGCGGTGCTTGAAAATGCCTTCCGGAACAGTACCCAAGGTATCGCCGCCCGTCACCTTGTCTCCGACTTTTGCCGTCGGGGTGAAGGACCACTTGAGATCTCGCGGAAGAGCCGGGAGATACTTACCGCGTTGCAGGAAGAATCCGCATTCTTCCGCAAGCTTCGGAAGCGGGTTCTGCAAGCCATCGAACACCTGAGTCAAAAGACCCGGGCCAAGTTCCACGGAAAGAAGTTCTCCTGTAAAACGGACTTCGTCGCCCGCCTTAAGGCCTGTCGTATCTTCGAAGACCTGGAGTTCTGCATAGTCACCGCGAATACGGATGACTTCACTTTTCAGTTCTACACCAGAAGAAAGTTTGGCGAAACCGACTTCGTTTTGTGCGACTGCGCCGTTGAATGCGACACGGATCAAGTTACCGTTCACACCAACGATTTTACCGATACTAGCCATTGAAAGTAAGACCTCCGGTCATCCCTGCTTGCTTGCAGGATCGTTATCATTAATCACTTTGAGGACAGCCGCATTCCCCGCTTCCGGAGAGATACGGGACCAGCGTTCGCAAATTTGAAGCTTGATGGCAAAAGCGTAAAGGAAGTCCATCGATTCTTCATGCGGAGCAAGCTGGTCTAAAAGCCAAAAACGGGCGCGGTCCAAATCCTGTTCGCGTTCCAGCGGATCCGGCTTTGCAAAAGCGTCCGAAACCATTTTGGCATAAGTCACGTCGTAACCGGGGAAAGAGCGTTCCGTAAAACGCACATCGGGACCCCAGGATGCGGCACGAGCATGTCCTAAAACATTTTTCATTTGAGTCTCGTGAGCCTGATATGCCGAGACGAATGGATCGTCGCTAGGCTCTCCGTTAACGGCAGCGTCGAACGTGGCGAGCTCATGCTCGGTCATCACGTTCACGCAGCGATTACGCAAATCCGCCACCGAAAACGGGGGCGTATCTCCGAACCGCAAAAACGGTAGCGACGCGGAAATGTAAACGGCATTGCTCATGAATTACTTTTCCTGAGCAGCTGCGGACACAACCTTTGCAATCTGCGGACGAACCAACGAGGAAAGCGCAGCGGCGATTTCCGGAGCCGTAAATTCGTGAGAGATTTTACCGTTTTCCACCTTGACTCGGAAGCCAAACTTGATGCCGGAGTCGCTTTCGACTTTCACACCCTTGCCGAGTTCCTTGGCAAATTCACCCGTTGCAAAAGAAGTGAGTTTCGCCTTGTCTGCATCCGAGAAGACCACGGAAAGGTCCGAATTGTAATTCTTGGCGAGAGCAAGGAGCATTTCCTTGACGGTTGCTTCGGAAAGGTTCTTTTCGACCTGGAGAGCGATGATATCGCTCACGATCTTTTCAAAACGGCGACCCACAGAAAGAAGCACGTCACGAGCAGCCTGTGCAAGAGCTCGTTCACTGCGTTCTGTATAAACTTGAGCATCCTTATCTGCCTTTTCAAGCTTTGCGGCAGCTTCCGCTTCTGCATTTTTGATGATGCTTGCGGCTTCTTCCTTCGCTTTGGCAATCAAAGCAGCGGACTGGGCTTCCGCCTTGTCCACGGCTTCTTTCTGGATGCGATCAATCAGGGTCTGTAAATCTTCTGCCATAAAATCTCCGATAATTCAATAGCGCTTTTTTTGCGTCGGTTTTAATATACAAGAAATTTATGCTTTAAAAGGCATTTTTTTGTTAAAAAAGTGAAAAAAACGACAAATATGCATCTAAAACGGACGAAAAGAAGCCCGTAATGACGCATATTTTTAAACAATTGTTAGATAAGACTAGCGAGGCCGATCCACCGCGGAAGAATCCTTGACAAGGGAAAGTAACCACGCAACCATCATCGAAGCCTCCTGATCGGAGAGCTTTTTGATTTCCATCGGACGGTATTGATCGGGATGGATTGGCTTCGGATCTTTGAGATAGTCAAATAGGGCCCGAGGATCTTCCAAATAGCGCTCTACATTCGCCCGCATCGCCGGACCTGCAAATTTTCGGTTCCAGCGATGGCATGCGTAACATTCCTGATCGTAAAGTTCCGCCGCCTGTTTTCGAACATCGGGCGAAAGCTTGGGCATTTGAAATAGGTCTGCAGCAAAAAGAGCCGTTACCCCCAGAAATACGGCACCCCAGAGGATGAAACGTCGAGACATGCTACTTCCTAGGATTCAAGAACTTCCCCGCCAAATGCGTAATGACAAAACGCGGCAAAAGACGTTCTATGAAAACGATTGCCTTATTGATCGGTCCCGGGACTATGCGATCCGGAAATCCCAAAAGGATGGCTCGCGCCGCTTCCCAGGCAACCCCTTGAGGCGAACTGCTCAAGAGATTTCGCAGATATCCCCTTTTGGAGTTGGCAATAAAATGGAATTCCGTGTCGACCGTTCCCGGACAGAGCGTTAAAACGCGGACACCATAAGGACGCGCTTCTTCGGCAAGCGCTTCGCTATAGGAAAGTGCAAAAGCCTTCGTCGCATAGTAAGCGGCCATATAAGGCCCCGGTTGGAACCCGGCGATACTTGCCACGTTCAAAATAACCCCTGTACGACGTGCATACATCGGTTTCAAGGCAAGCTTGCAAAGCACCATCAAGCTTTCAATGTTCAATGTGATCATTTTTACTTCCGATTCCGTCGGAATTTCAGAAGCTTCGCCGGTAAAGCCGACCCCCGCATCGTTCACCAGGATATCTGGCGGGCGGCCCACCAGTTCGATCGTTTTTTCGAAAACCTGTGCAGCAGCTCCTGAAACAGACAGATCTGCGGGAAGTGCATAAGCGTTCACCCCGAAGCGGACCGATAAATCCTTCGCAAGCGTTTCGAGCTTGTTTGCCCGGCGAGCCACCAAGACAATATTTTCTACCTGTGGCGCTAACGCATAGGCAAGTTCCTTGCCGATGCCAGCGCTCGCTCCCGTAATCAGCAGTGCTTTGTAACGTTTCATATTTCACCCAAATTTCTATATTTAACGTCGTCCTTTTTTGAAATTAACTTTTTTTGATGGAATGCGCAACTCATGGACATTGTTGGCGTTTTACTTGTCGCATGTGCTCTGTCGATGGATTGCTTTGCGGTTTCTCTTTCGGTGGGACTCTGCCGAAAAGAGACTTCTCAGCTTGAAATTTTAAGAATTGGGCTTTTTTTCGGCTTGTTCCAAACCGGAATGACATTAGCAGGCGCCTTTTGCGGGACCTTCCTAGCAGAAATCATCGGAATTTTTGACCATTGGATCGCCTTCGGCCTGTTAGCCTTTATCGGCGCCCGCATGATCTGGGAAGCGATTCACGGTGGCGAGGAGCAAACTTTTTCACAGCGTCTGGGCTATAGGACTCTTGCCACATTGGCGGTCGCGACAAGCCTGGATGCTCTTGCCGTCGGACTTTCCTTTGCCCTGATCGGTCACGAAATTCCCTGGACATCGGCCGTCATCGGAATCGTCGCATTCCTTTCGGCGGAATTCGGCGTCAATTCCGGAAAATATATCGGGGAAAAGTTTTCGCCCCGGATTGCAGAAGCCATTGGCGGAGGCGTGCTGATTTTAATCGGCGTCAAGATCCTAATAGAACATTTGACCACGGAATGTTAGATTACATCGACTTTTTGAATTTTTCGCGGATTAGCAAAAGGTCATGTTCGTAGGGGTCACGCTTAAAATCGTCAAATGCCCATTCTGTAGGAATAAAATGTCCCTTTGCATAATGCAGAATCATGTCAAGCCAAAGTCCCCCGCCAGCATAAAGCTTAAACGGTCCGCGTTTGTATGACGGCAGGACGACTTTATCAAGATCCATATAGCCGATGTCGATGTTCACCTTCCGATGATCCGCCGAAAGCGCAAAAGTCTGTTCGAGAGCATTGGAGCGTTTTTTTTCCTTGCCGATTTCTTGCGGCTCGACCATTTTTTCAAACGAAAGAACTCCGCGGTAAAGCCCGCTTCCCATTTCGGGAGTGTAATATTCGGTCTTGTCGAACGGATAAAGCTTGCCCAAATGGCGAATCGGGCCCCAATAATTTTGAAGAGAGCTTAAAATATCGCTCGGCCATTCTGGCCCCGGGACAAGGACAAATGCGAGAAGAGCGGCTGGTTCAGAAAAATGATGTGGTGCGGCCATAGTTAATGCGTATAAAGTTGAAGCATCTTTGCAACAAGTGCAAGTTGATCTTCGGTAAAGTCTTCCGTTTCTTCCGGGTTATCGGCAGAAACCGGGAACATTGGATTCAAGGCGTCCGGGCAGGACGTGACCTTTTTTTCAAGATAGATGCGAGGCATCACTTCGGAAGGCATATCCAGCAGATCTGCCGATATTTCGGAATTCGCCATGAGAGGAACGAGCGCTCCGCAAAAAGGAGTGTCGTCAAGACCGTCGTGATAATTGGACTGGTCCAAAGAACTCATCATTTCGGAAGTCGTCGATGTCGTATGGCGCAGACCGAAAAAATGTCCCGATTCATGGACTGCGGTCAAAACGATCTGAAGCGCGCTTTGGGAAGATTCCTTGCTGTTATTTTCTAAATAATGCGTTCCGACGACAACCGTGCTCCCCAAGCCTCCGCCCAAATTACCGCTGAAAAGCGCCGAATAGCCAAGAACTCCCGTTTTTTCGATACGGTGAACGAGCACGAGATCCAAAGCGTTATAGATGTCCGGCTCCGCTTCTGAATTTGGCCAGCCGCCAACTTCCGTCACAAAAAAATCGTCCGAATATTTTCCGGCAAGCCAAGGCTCATTATCCGGATAAGCCGTGGAAAGATCTGTGCGCTCCGAAGCCCGATGTACATAAAGAGTATCGACAACGATGCCGCCCGCGGAAAAGGCACTGCGGAAATGCTCGAGCATTAAACGGGAAAGACTGTCCAGGGAAACGTCATCGCTCGTTCCCCCATAAGAGCCGACCACGATCAGATTCAATTTCAGATGAAGGCTGTTCGTTCCGACACCTTCAAACCGGAGATTGTTCAGCGAACCTGTATAATATTCTCCATCTTCGACAAGGACGGTTCCCCAATAGGCCATCGAAGATTCACCACAATCAAAATGGTAAACCCAGCGCCCGGCAGAATCCGTCGCCGTTAAATTCTTGGTTTGACTTCCAATGGTGAAGGTTTCTAAATCCTGGGAAGTCAAGCGGTAAAGCAGAAGTTTTGGCGCATCGTGATCGGCATCGGCGTCAAAAGAAAGGGTATATTCGCCACCCGGATAAACCCGCATCAAAACGCCTGTGCTCAAATGCGTTTTCAAGGAGTCATTCGGAGCAGGATCGTTCGCGTAAATGGAAAAAGTCGCATCTAAAGGTTTTAAGGCGGAATCCGATTCCGAAGATTCCGTGCCAAAAATTCCGCAGCCCGATAGTCCAAAAACTACCGCCAAACCTAAAAAGGCTAAAAATGAAAGATTTTTCTTCATTTGCACCATTCGAGCGTTTTACCCAAAAGAATCCTACCATCATCAATTTAATCAATTTCAAGGAGATTGGGATGCGAACCGAAGCGATTCAGGATTTTTTAAAACCGCTCAGCCAGCGGCCGGCTCTCGCCGCCTTCTTTTGTTCCGTTTTGTTTCTTTCCGCATCGGAATTTCCCCTGTACGGCATCGCCTTTGTTCCGGTCCTGATCGTGATTTTAGGATTTTTTCCCCCGTTTTCTCGACGGATCTGTCTCTGCATTTTGATGACTTTCGGCATGCGGATTCTTTTGGGAGGAGGATCTTCGGGAGACGTGTTTCAACCGGTAAAGCTTTCTACCCAGAATTCCGGATTTGTGGAATCCGTTTTGGAAAGGCCCGAAGGCGTTGCCGTCATTTTACAAACACGCGAAGGGAAAGTGCGTCTTTCGAAAAAGGCGCCACCCTTCCCCGCTCCCGGAGATTCCATTTCTTTTACCGCAAAATGGTTCCCAGTAGAGCCTCCTACCGTTCCCGGCGGTTTCAATACCCCAAAATGGCTTCAAAGCCAGAATCTCGCAGGTTTTGGGCGTTTAGAAAACTTTCACGTTCTGCAGCACAAGTGGATTCCGGAAGAAGCCTTTTTGCATATTCGACATGCCCTCAAAAATTATTTTGCCCAATTTTTGTCGCCTGCAGAAGCAGGACTTTTGATTGGGCTTTTAGCCGGCGACCGTTCGAGCATTCCGGATTCGCTACAAAGCGGATTTCGCCGCGCTGGGATCGTTCATGTTTTAGCGATCAGCGGATTTCACGTGGTGCTGCTTTCGGGAATGGTCCTTTTGCTTTTGAAAGCAACCCGCATGCCGCACAAATTAGCCCGGATCCTTTCGGTTATATTGATGCTTTTATACGCTCCGATTGCCGGAGGTTCCCCCGCCGTTTATCGAGCCGTTTTTATGTTCACCGTAGTGCAAATAGGAAGCCTTTTTCAGCGCAAAGCGGATAGTTTGAATTCGCTTGGTGTCGCCCTTTTGATTTTGACGGAAATAAATCCGCAGATTCTTTGGAACGTCGGTTTTCAACTTTCCGCATCGGCGACAGCAGGCATCATCGCCTACGAGAAACGATCTCCCCTTGTTTTCAAAAATGAAGCAATAGCGAAAAATCCTATCTGGAAATTTTTAGAAAGCCACGTGTGGAGCGCCATTTGGATTACACTTATCGCAACGGCATCGACAGCCCCCTTTCTCATTTGGTCGTTTCATTCCCTTTCTCCGGTTTCCATTGTGGGCAACATTTTTGTTGTGCCGTTAGTGAGCCTTGGCATGCAGGCGGGAATTTTTGCATTGCTTCTTCCGATTCCACCTGTGGCCCAAATTTTTTGCGCAGCCGCAGGATTTCTGTTTCGGCTTTCGGCCTATCTGGTAAGCCGGATTTCGGCGATTTCAATAGCCTCGATGACCGTTGGACCGTTTCCGGCATGGATTCTTATCTTGTTCGGAGTCTTAATCCTTTCGATCGGAGCGTACAAAAAGAACCGTTTTGCGCAGATTATTTTTCTTAGCATTTCTCTGACATTCGGAGCGTTCTGTCTTTGGACGGAACTCGATATAAAAACGCATCCTTCCTGGAGAGTTGTCGTTTTGGATATCGGGCAGGGCGACTGTATTTTTGTACAAAGTCCCCGAGGGAACGCTTACCTTGTGGATGTCGGCGTGAATTCCGGAAAGCGGAACGTGGCAAACGACAAGATCATTCCCTTTTTGCAAGAAAATGGAATTTGGCGATTAAAAGGAATCATTGTTACACACCCGGACTTGGACCATTTTTCGGGAGCGAGCGTTCTGATGAAAGAATTTCCCGTAGAAAACCTCTGGGTGCAAGAATGCTCCCGAATTGCAGAAAAGCCCGAATGGCTTGAAGTTCTGAAAACGGCCAGTGAACGGAACATTCCCATTCAGGATTTGCGGCGAGGCATGCTCTTTTCCGAAACGACCCGTCAAAATTTGAACAAATTAAACCTTTGGGAAATGCGCATTCTGCACCCCGACCCGTACCACTGCGGAGAGACCAATTCCGAAAGCATCACGATCCGCGTTTCTGGCGTGGGAGGCTCCATGCTGCTCACGGGAGATTTAACGAAGGAAGGCGAAAAAGAAATTCTCACCATGGACATTTCGCTAAAGACAGACATTCTCAAGCTCGGTCACCACGGTTCCAAAACATCCAGTTCCCGGGAATTCTTAAAGGCGGTTTCCCCGGATATCGCCATCGCTTCGAACGGCCGTCATAATAAATTCCACCACCCACATAAGCAGGTGGTGGAAAGGCTCGACAGTTTGAAGATTCCCCTGCTGAACACGTCCCAAAAGGGAACGGTCCAGGTGAAATTTGACGAAAGCGGTTACCGCATTACAACGGCGCTTTGAAAACGCAAAAATTACTTGAAGAAACCAAGAACTTCTTCGTTCACCAAAGCATTCGTGGCAACGCTCGTATAACCTTCGTGAATGGCATGCGAGGGGGTTCCGTCCGCATTGAAAAGCTTGGTTTCGCCGTTCAACAGGGAGAACTTTCCGCCCGCTTCTGCAAAGATCGCCGGGAAAGCGGCAACGTCCCACAGGGAAACCGTCGGGTCGATCATCGCTTCGGCACGGCCCGTGGCAACGAGGAAATAACCGTAGCAATCGCCCCAGCCGCGGTAAAGGGAAGCCGCCTTGCGATAGCGATCAAAGTTTTCCGCATAGCCTTCGGTCTCAAACGTATTCACCGTTCCCGAAAGGGCAAGACCCTGGTTCATTTTGGCAACCTGTGAAACGTGAACTTGTACGTTATCCACAAAAGCGCCCAAGCCTTTACCCGCATACAGCATGTGATTCTGCGCCGGCAAATTGACAATGCCCACCAAAGGTTCGTCCTTGTGATAAAGGCCGATCAACGTTCCGAACAAAGGAACGCCTCGAATAAAGGATTTGGTTCCATCGATCGGATCGAAGACCCACTTGAATTCTGCATCCGGTTTTTCGATGCCGAATTCTTCACCGATAACGCCAAAATCCGGAGTTTCCTTTTCAAACACCTGGCGCAACTTTTCTTCAGCACCTTTGTCTGCAATCGTAACGGGCGTGTTGTCCGGCTTCCATTCCACAGAAAGACCCTTTTCGTAATGCGAAAGAATCACAACCTGTGCAGCCGATGCAGCACGCTTTGCAATTTCCAAAAGTTCTTTGACTTCTGACATTTTGAACCCGGGCGTTAAGCGTTTGTCCACTTGGTCACAAGATCGATCAGCAACTGATTTTCCTTAGGCTGTCCGATTGTAACACGAACCCATTCCGGCATGCCAAAGCTCTTGAGATAACGGATGATCATGCCGTTCTGTTCGAGAAACTTCACAAGTTCTGCGCACTTTTCACCGATGCGAATGCAAAGGAAGTTCGCCTGAGTCGGAAGAACCTTGTATCCGAGCTTGGTAAAGGCTTCCGTGAGTTGCACGTTGCCCGCATTGTTCATATCGAGCGTCTTTCGAATATGATCGTCGTCGGAAAGAGCCGCTTCTGCCGCAGCCTGGGCCGCCAGGTTCACATCGAACGGCGGCTTCACCTTCCACAGAGCCTTGATCACTTCGCGGCTCGAGAACGCATAACCGACGCGAACGCCGGCAAGGCCGTAAATCTTGCTAAAGGTACGATTCAACATCAAGTTCGGGAATTTTCCGAGCAGCGGAATAAAATTCGGATAATCCTTCGCAGTCGCAAATTCCGAATAGGCTTCATCGATGAACACGAGAATATTCTGCGGGACTTTGGCGAGGAAGGCAAGAATCTCCGATTCCGTGTAATAATAGCCCGTCGGATTGTTCGGATTACAAACAAAAATTGCTCGGGTCTTTGGCGTAATCGCCTGAATGTATGCGTCGAGGCTCGGGCGGTTTTCCGTTTCTTCAACCGAAATGAATTTTGCACCGAAGAGAAGAGCAGTCGCCTTGTACACGGAGAAGGTCGGACGAATGCCGATGACTTCGTCACCCGGGCGGAAATAAGCCTTGCCGACCATATCGATGATTTCGTCCGAACCGTTGCCAATGACAATCTGTTCTTTGTTCACATGGAACTTGCTGGCCAGTGCGGAAATCAAATGCGGAGCGTTCCCACGCGGATACAGGTGCAGCGTATTCACAATGTTCGTGTACGCTTCGCAAGCCTTTTTCGAAGGTCCGAGCGGGTTTTCGTTCGACGCGAGCTTGACCGCACTTTTCAGACCATACTGTTCGCAAATTTCTTCAATGGACTTTCCAGGAACATAATCGGAAAGATTTTCGAGTTCAGGACGTGTTTCAATCATATAACCTCTCGCGGCAAAATTTAGCAAAACAAAAAGTCCTAGCTTACGCCAGGACTTTTTGTAAACGGAAATTTTTTTATTGCGAAGATTACACAACGCGGGTCATGCCGGACATGCGAGCGCGGAGCCAAGCTCCCACTTCTTCCACCGGATGCTGACGAATGCTCTTGTTCACCTTGATGAGTTCTTCGTTATCCACAGCGGTGGTCTTGCCTTCGCCGTAGATAGCGCCGATGTCGTCCTTCTTCACTTCATTCTTCATGAAGTCAGCAAGGAGAGGCACGCACTTGTTGGCAAAGAGGTAGCAACCGTATTCAGCCGTATCGCTGATGACGCGGTTCATTTCGAACAGCTTCTTACGAGCGATGAGGTTGGCAATGAGCGGTGTTTCGTGGAGGGATTCGTAGTAAGCGCTCATCGGCTTGATGCCCACGGAGCACATCGTTTCGAATGCGAGTTCCACGCCAGCCTTGATCATAGCGACCATGAGGACGCCGCGATCGAAGTATTCCTGCTCGCTGATAGCCTTTTCCGTTGCGGCAACCTTTTCGAATT
>DGSB01000024.1 GCA_002390045.1 Fibrobacter sp. UBA4373 | reverse complement strand
TCTTTTTGAAAAAAGGCAACACGATTGTTTCGACCCGCGGACGGACTCAAGCGACCGAAAGCCGTGCCCGTAAAGACGGTATCGTTCCGAAGGAAGTACCTTTGGTTGTTCTTGTGAACCAAGGTTCGGCCAGTGCAGCAGAAATCGTTTCCGGCGCCATCCAGGACTGGGACCGCGGCCTCATTATCGGTAAGACTTCTTTCGGTAAGGGTTCCGTGCAGACCATCTTCCCGCTGGACAACCAAGGCTACGCATTAAAACTCACGACCGCCTTCTATTACCTTCCGTTCGGACGCTGCATCAACAAGCCGGAAAACGGGATCAAGGGTTTGAAGATTCGCGAAGAAGAAGCTCTCGCCGAAGAAGAAGGTGAAGAAGCTTCCGCCGACACGACCGCCAAGGCAGAAGCCGACACGGCCAAGGTCGATACGTTCTTCACGAACGCTGGCCGCAAGATGTACGGCGGTGGCGGTATTACGCCGGACGTCGACGTGGAACTCGATCCGATTCCTTGGGTGGTCCAGGTGCAGGAACGGATGGCGATGTACTTCAAGTTCGCGGTCAAGATGCGCCCGAGCCTCGAAAAGAGCGGTGCCAAGATTGACGGTGATTGGGTCGTTCCGGATTCTCTCTTCACGCAGTTCAAGGACTTCTGCTTGAAGGACACGAATTTTACCAAGATCAAGAGCAATTCCATCGCGACTCTCGACATTCTCGAAAAGGATTTGATTCGCGAACAGAACTTTATGGGAGACTCTTCCAAGACGCTTTCGGATTCGACTCTGAGCATTCAGGTTTCCGCACTCCGCAAAGCCTTGGACGACAACCGCAAAAAGCAATTCGACGACAATCGTGAATACATTATGAACGGAATCAAGCGCGAGCTTTTAACCGCAGTTAAAGGCGATTCCGCAAGCACCGCATTCACGCTCAAGAGCGACGCCCAGGTGAAAGAAGCAATCAAGTATCTGTCGGATATGGATCTTTACAAAAAGACCATCAGCGCTCCGTCCAAGACTCCGGCCAAATCCGATAAGAAGAAAAAGAAGTAAATGTTTTCCGTTTTAGACATTGCCGCAACGAGCCTCGGACATTACATCCGCAAGTTCTTCGACTCTGTCCGCGGATATTTTGCCTTCATGTGGGAACTCGGAAAAAACTGTCCGAGTTCCTTCCGGAATTTTCACACGATCGTTGAACAAATGTACGTGACAGGCGTGACGAGCATTCCTGTCGTATTCGCGGCAAGCCTTGCGACCGGAGCCATTATGGCGTGGCAGCTCGCCTATCAATTCGGCGACATGATTCCGCTCGTATTCGTCGGGATGGCCGTCGGAAAATCCGTGATGGTGGAACTTTGCCCGATCCTTACGGCAATGGTTCTTGCGGGGCGCGTAGGCGCTTCGATGTGTTCAGAACTCGGAACGATGGCGGTCACAGAGCAGCTCGACGCGTACAATGTTCTAGGGCTTAATCCTTACCGTTTTCTACTGGCTCCGCGTTTGATCGCTACGATTGTGATGCTCCCGATCCTCACGATTATCAGCATCTTTATCGGAATCGTGGGTGGCTACACAACTGCCGCGCTTTACAAGGAAGTTTCATTCTCGACATTTTTCTATGGCGTCCGCATGTTCTATGAAGACTGGGACTTTGCCGTGGGCTTGATCAAAGCGGCTTTGTACGGATACTTCATTGCAAGCTACGCTTGCTATTTCGGATACAACACGCATAGCGGTGCGGAAGGCGTCGGAAAAAGCACAAAGGCGACGGTCGTCGCCGGCATGACAAGTATCCTAATCGGCGGCTTTGCGCTTTCGAAATTATTGCTTGTATGAGTGCCGAAGAAAACAGCCCCAAGCTTCACAACACTCCCCAGCTGACCCATGCAAGCGTGATCCTATCCAAGATCCTTGCGGCCGGCAATGTCGGGGAAAAACAAGACCTTTTTACCCTCTTTTCAAACTTTGAAAAGCTGTTCGGGAAGCACCTTGCCGAGCACCTGAAAATTACCGATTTGAAAGACGGAATTCTCTTCATAAAAGCCAGTAATTCCGTATGGAAGAACGAGGCGATGTACCAGAAAAAAGCTATTATTGATAGGTGCAACGGACTCCTTGGGGCACCCCGCGTCAAGGGCATCCGGTTTATTTCATAGACTGTTTATTTGAGGTTTTCATGGCTGAAGAATATAGTGGTTCGAGCATTACCGTCCTCGAAGGGCTTGAAGCTGTCCGAGTACGTCCGGCAATGTATATCGGTTCTACCGACTCTGTGGGCCTCCATCACCTAGTTTGGGAAGTCGTCGACAACTCTGTCGATGAAGCTCTCGCAGGATTCTGCGACCATATTGAAGTTTCGATTCTTCCGGGCAACGGCATTCGCGTCACCGATAACGGTCGCGGCATTCCTATCGATATTCACCCGAAGGAACACGTGGGAACGATCCAGGTCGTGATGACGAAGCTCCACGCCGGTGGTAAATTCGACAGCAATTCGTATAAGGTTTCCGCTGGTTTGCACGGCGTGGGCGTGAGCTGCGTGAACGCGCTTTCGAAGAAGCACATCGTCACCGTCCGTCGCGACGGTCGCATTGTGCAGCAGGAATTTTCGAAGGGCAATCCTCTTGGCCCGCAGAAAGACATTGGAACTTACTCCGATGGTTCTACCGGCACGACGATTGAATTCTACCCGGACGAAACGATTTTCTCGGCTACGGAATACAATTACGACACTCTCGCCGAACGTTTCCGTGAATATGCATTCCTCATGAGCGGTCTTCGCATTACG
This sequence comes from Fibrobacter sp. UBA4373, assembly GCA_002390045.1. Classification (GTDB taxonomy): domain Bacteria; phylum Fibrobacterota; class Fibrobacteria; order Fibrobacterales; family Fibrobacteraceae; genus Hallerella. The sequence goes on along the minus strand of DGSB01000024.1, from coordinate 11,611 downwards.
CTCACCGACGAACGCACTCCCGACGGCAAAAAAGATTCTTTCCACTTCCCGGGCGGCATCTCTGCCTTTGTGAAGTATGTGGACGAACATCGAAAGCCTTTGTTCGAAGAACCGATTCACATTTCGACTGAAGCCGGCAATTATCCGCTCGACATCGCCCTTTGGTATAACGACGGATATCAGGAAAACTTCTTCAGCTTTGTGAACAACGTAAACACGCACGACGGTGGTACTCACGTCACCGGTTTTAAAACCGCCATGACCCGCATCATCGGTAAGTATGCACAAGAAATTTTGCCGAAAGGCAAAAAAGACACCGCGATCGCCGCGGACGATATTCGCGAAGGTTTGACAGCGGTCATCTCGATCAAGATTCCGCAGCCGCAGTTCGAAGGCCAGACGAAGCGCCGTCTTGGCAATTCCGAAGTCGCCGGTCTTGTGAATACCGCATTCGGTAACAAGCTGGACGAATTCTTTGCCGAAAATCCGAACATCGTCAAGATGATCGTCGACAAGGTTTACAATGCGGCTATCGCCCGCGAAGCTGCCCACAAGGCTCGAAACCTCGCCCGCAGAAAGAACGTTCTTGAAAGCGGCGGACTTCCGGGCAAGCTTGCAGACTGTAGTGAACGCGATCCGGCAAAGTGCGAACTTTTCATTGTGGAAGGTGACTCTGCAGGCGGTTCTGCAAAGCAAGGTCGTCGTCGCGAATTCCAGGCGATCCTTCCTCTTCGCGGTAAAATTTTGAACGTCGAAAAGGCCGGCCTTGACCGTGTGCTGAACGCAGACACGATTCAAGACTTGGTGAACGCTCTCGGTTGCGGTATCGGCAGCGAATTCAAGCTGGAAAAACTCCGTTACCACAAAGTGATTATCATGACCGATGCGGATGTGGACGGCTCCCACATTCAGACGCTTCTTCTCACCTTCTTCTTCCGTTACATGAAACCTCTCGTGGACGGTGGATACGTCTTTATCGCTCAGCCGCCTCTGTTCCGCTTGTCTCAAGGTCGCAAAACAATCCGTTACATCTTTGACGAAGCAGAACTTTCGAGCATCGACGCCAACGAAAAGAAGAACTACGAAATTCAGCGATACAAAGGTCTTGGTGAAATGAACCCGGAACAGTTGGCCGAAACGACCATGAATCCGGAAACCCGCATTATGAAGAAGTGCCACGTGAACGATGGCGTTCTCGCCGACAACATCTTCAGCATGCTGATGGGCGAAGACGTGGAACCGCGTCGCAAGTTCATCGAAGACAACGCATACAAGGTCATTAACGATTTGGACATTTAATTGTGAGCATGAATCCCGCAGAACATCCGTCTTTTCAAGCCGTGCTGTCGACAGTGCGGGGACAAGTTCAAAATTATCTTGACAAATCCGACGAAGTGATTTCCGAAGTCGCCCGCACAGCTCCTGCAGGCGTTTCGGAACGCATGACCAAGCTTATCGCCCGCAAAGGCAAGAAGATTCGTTCGACCATTCTTTCCTTGATTGCAACTTCAGGTAACGAACCGGCAGACGAATCTCGCATTGCCCACGCTTGCGCAGGCATTGAACTTTTGCATTTGGCAAGCCTTGTCCACGACGACATTATCGACGAAACAACCATGCGTCGTGGCGAGCGGACAGCCCACGTCGAATGGGGCAACAAGGTCGCCGTGCTCATCGGAGATTACATTCTTTCGCAAGCCATGCGCTGCGTCATCAATGAAAAATCCCGCGACATTCCCCTGATGCTCTCGACAGCAGCCAACAGCTTGATCGTCGGAGAAATCCTTGAACTGGACAATGCTGGCGACATGAACCTTTCGCTCGTCAAGTACAATTCGATTATTGAAGGGAAAACCGCAGCTCTCGTTGAAGCCAGCGCAAAGATCGGAGCCGTGATCGCCGGGTTCGATGCAGATCGAGTCGAAGCATGCGGGAAGCTCGGAGCGCATTTCGGGCTCGCCTTCCAGATTATCGACGATCTTCTCGATTACGGTATCGGGGCGACGAACCTCGACAAGGCAAAGTTTACCGACATTTCGAACGGTCTTGTAACGCTTCCGTTGATCTACTTCTTTGAAAGCGTCTCTGCCGAAGATAAAGCATCCCTTCAGGATCTTTTGAAGCGTGCCGCAGAACCGGGCGTTCCAGAAGAAATCTGCAAGCGTTTGGAAGAAGCCAAGGCTTTTGAAAAGGCCAAAGAAACCGCAATGCAGCACATTGCAGACGCAATGGAAATTGCGGATTCCTTGCCGATGACCGAGCACACCCATTCCTTGAAAACGTTCCTGTATTCCATGGCGGAACGCGGAAACTAGTTTGCATTCATTTTGAACGACCTGCTTTCGACACTCAACATAGAGCAGCTTTCAGCCGTCAAAACAACCGAAGGCTATGTGCGAGTTATGGCAGGCGCCGGCACAGGAAAGACCAAAGCCTTAACCGCCCGCTACTGCTACCTGGTGTCGGAACTCGGAATTTCTCCGGCAAACATTCTCACGGTCACATTCACAAACCGCGCCGCAAACGAAATGAAAGCCCGTGTCCGTTCGATTCTCGGCGACGCGGACTTGGGATTTATCAGTACCATTCACGCCTTCTGCACGCGTTTTCTAAAAGAAGAAATTCATCACCTGGGATATCCCAAAAATTTCATCATCCTCGATACGGAAGATGAACGGGAAATGTTGCAGCGCATCTTTTCCGACATGAAGATTACTCTGCGTGACACAACCATGCAGAAGACAATCGACCAGGTTCTTGAAGCGAAGAAATTTACACCGGGATATATCACCGGATTCATCCAGATTTCTGCCGAAGAATTGCAGCAATGCATCGAAAAGGAAAAAGACAAAAACAGCGAAATCTTTTTGCGTTACCTTTACGAGCAAAAAAAGAATTACGGGCTTGATTTCAACGACCTGATCAACTTTGCCCTATACATCTTAGAGAACTTTCCGGATGTCCGCGAAAAATGGCAAAAGCGGATTGAATATGTTTTGGTCGATGAATTCCAGGATGTAAGCGAAAAGCAGTATAAAATCGCCCGCATCCTTTCGGGAAAGCATAAAAACCTTTTTATTGTCGGCGATAGCGACCAAACGATTTATTCCTGGCGCGGATCCCATGTGCGCTTATTCCTTGACTTCGATAAGAAATATCCTAACGCAAAGACAATTGTTCTGAAGGAAAACTATCGCAGTACACCACAGATTCTGCGGATGTCGAACGAACTGATTTCGCACAACGTTGTGCGTTTTCCGAAAGAACTTTACGCAGTCCATGCCGACGGAGCGAGGCCTCTCTACTGCCACAGCAAATCGCCCAAAGACGAAGCGGAATGGATAGCGAGTACAATCCAGACCCTTTTACATCAAGGCGCAAGATTGAGCGATATCGCCGTTCTTTACCGCTCGCACTTTCTTTCACGCGGGGTAGAAGAAATTTTGATGGAAAAGAAAATTCCCTACCGAGTCCTTTCGGGAATTTCCTTTTACGAACGCCGTGAAATTAAAGATGTCGTCGCCTACTTGCGTATGCTCACCTCCCAAGATGACATTGCCTTTTTGCGGACAATCAACGTTCCCGGCCGAAAAATCGGCAAAAAGAAAATCTCCTTTTTAAAAGAATATGCGAACGCCAATCGCATTTCTCTTTGGAACGCCCTGCTCGAAAATCAAGACAATGCGATTTTCAAGGGAACGAATATTCAAAAATATATTTCTGCAATCCACACCACCCGAAAAGGCTTGGCCGATAAAAAGCTCGACGACATTCTTGACGAGATTCTGGACCTTTCCGGTTATACCGAATACATCCGCATGGATGCAGACCAAGACCGTTTAGACAACATCGCAGAATTCAAGCAGAACGTGGAAACCGCGGCCAAAGATCCAGACGAAAATCTGGAATCGTTCCTTTCGCGCGTGGCCTTGTACGGAAACCTCGATAAGGAAGAACGCAAAAATGCGGTAAAGCTTTTGAGTATTCATGCCGCTAAAGGCTTGGAATTTCGCTTTGTTTTTGTCACCGGTCTTGAAGAAGGCGTATTCCCCAGCGCGCAAATCGAAACCATGGAAGAGATGGAAGAAGAACGCCGGATTGCCTACGTGGCATTTACCCGTGCCAAGGAACGGCTTTTCCTTTCGGAAAATGAAGGTGGCGGCAGCGCAAACTTGAGCAAGTTCCCGTCTAGATTCATTTTTGATTCCGGAGAACACAACTTGGAATTTGTGCGTCCCCTGCCAGAAGATTTGCGCAAAAAAGCTTTGCAGCACATCCAGCAGGATACAGAACGGCTGGAGCTCTTACAAAACCTTTTGTTTGCGGGAGACCGCGTACGGCATGCGGTTTTTGGCGAAGGAACAATTCTCGAAATCGATGGTGCCAATTCGAGTTACGTCATTCAATTCGACAAGCTTGAAACCACTCGAAATTTGCAGTTTACAGCCAAGCTGGAGCGACTTTAAAACGGAGGAGCCATGCAAACTTTGATCATGAATTTCACCCGAATTTACGAAGATCAAAACTTTTGCAAAGCCCCCGACTTCCGCTGGATTCACTGCGAAGAAATGCAGGGAACCGACTGCTATCTTGACCCCGATACAGAAATTCTATTGCGGAAAGAGATTTCTGCCTTTCCATTGCATGGGCTGCATTTTATTGATTCGGGCAATACGCATTACATGAGCAAGCTTTGGACGGACCGCATTCAGGAGCCCTTTACCTTGCTTGTTTTTGATCATCACTCCGACATGAAAAATCCGCTTTTTGACGGTATTCTTTCTTGCGGAGACTGGATCAAAGCCGTCCTCGATCAAAATCCGAATTTGATGAAATTGATTCTAATTGGAATCGGCGACGAGCATGTTTCCGAAATCGATCCGAAGTATTTGCCGCGCATGGACATTCTCAAGCAAAGTCAGTGCATTCATCCGGATTTTGCCCATCTTTTCTCTTTTGACAAGGAATTCTTCAAATACCCGATTTACATTTCGATCGACAAAGACGTTCTGCTCGAAAAAATCGTGCACACGAATTGGGACGGAGGCAGTTTAACCCTAGAAAATCTGTTTAAAATTCTTTCGAAGATTTTTGAAAAGGAAAAAATTCTCGGCGTCGACATTTGCGGAGAGCCTTCCGAACAAGACGAAGAACAGGTTCTTCTCTACGAAGCGGAAAGCGACCGCGTTAATGACGAACTTGTGAAGTTTTTTTCCCGATATCTTTAGTTTTCGTCAAAAAGCCAAGTCGAAAGATAACGGTCACCCGAATCCGGGAGAAGGGCGACAATCGTCTTTCCCTTGTTTTCCGGACGCTTTGCAATCGTGAGCGCCGCTTCAAGCGCCGAACCCGAAGAAATTCCCATAAAGAGGCCTTCTTCCTTGGCGGCGCGACGGGCGACAGTCCCCGCCTTCACATCATTTGTCAGGTAAACCTCATCCACAACGCTTGGGTCATAAATTTTGGGAATAAAGCCTGCGCCGATACCCTGAATCTTATGCGGTCCAGCCGGCTTTCCAGAAAGCACCGCAGAAGTATCCGGTTCTACGGCAACCACTTTCACATTCGGATTTTTACTCTTGAGAAATTTTCCCGTGCCGATGACAGTGCCGGCCGTGCCTGCGGTAGCGACAAAGATATCCACCTTGCCTTCGGTATCCTTCCATATTTCTGGACCGGTCGTACGGAAATGCGCATCTGGGTTAGCCGGGTTTTCAAACTGTTGCGGAATAAAGGATCCCGGAATTTGGGCGGCAAGTTCATTCGCCTTTTCAATGGAACCTGTCATGCCGGCATCGCCATCGGTCAAGATGATTTCTGCGCCGAGAGCGGCCAACAGTTTGCGACGTTCCACGCTCATGGTTTCCGGCATCGTGAGAATCACGCGGTATCCTTTGACCGCTGCGACATAAGCAAGTCCAATGCCCGTGTTACCGCTTGTCGGTTCAATGATGACAGAGCCTTTCTTAAGTTTACCTTCCCGTTCCGCCGCTTCTATCATCGCCAAAGCGACACGGTCCTTGGCGCTCGAAAGCGGATTGAAGGATTCGAGCTTTACATAGACTTCGGCTTCGCTTTCGTTTAATTTGTTTACGCGTACAAGCGGGGTGTTTCCAATCAGTTCGATAATGCTATTGACTTTTGCCATTCTAATCTCCTTCGAAAGCGACTTTCTCGCCTTTCTTTACGATTTGCAATATATAAATGTCTTTACCAAACGGTCTATAACGCAAAAAAGTCCGGGGAAAACCCGGACTTCTTTTTTGAATTTTTTCTGAATTACTTCAGGTTGATGCGAGCAGTGTACTTCTGATTGCCCTGTTCGACAATCAAGAATGCCGGACCGCGAGAACCTGCATTCAGCTGAACACTGTTCACGCCGGCCTTGCCCGCGAAGCTCTTCTGCGAAACGACCTGTCCAAGACCGTTCAAAAGCATGGCCTTGCCCTGAGCCGCAGAAGTTGCCGTAAACATCGCCGTCACAAGACCCGGCTGAACGTTCACGTTCATCTTCGAAGCCACAGCCACGGAAGCCTTTCGGATGCCGAGCTTACCGACGGTCGGAACCGTTGCCGGGATCACCGGAGTCACCAGTTCTGCATTCGTGATGATGCCTTCCGATTCACCCGTCACCGACTTGTTGAAGTTCGCAAGCGTATCGACAGAGCCGTCAGCCTTGATGAGCAAAATATTGTCAATTGTCACGGTGCCGCTCAACTGCGTACCGTAAACATTGATACCGAAAGCCATCACGCTGTTCTTCGAAGCAAGATCCAAACCATCTTCATTCAGAGAAATCACATAGTTCGCCCAGCTACCGTCGACGATATCATCCGAAGTGATGTTGTAATCGCTCCAGGTCCATGTCGTGCCGGTCATCGCAAACGGGCTTACCGTAACCCAGCCATAAGAAACACCGTCCAACGGAGCATTGTCCAAATCAATCTTGGCCAGAATGGAAAGGCCAATATAGTTGCTCCAATTCTTACCGTTCAAGTTCAAACGGAACGTACCCGTTTCGCTCGAGTCTGTACGCACACCGGTATAAGACAATTGAACAGCACGATTGGTAACGTCGAGACTTGCCGTCACAAGGGAATCGATAATATCACCGGCAAGCGTGTCGAGACCGTAAGCAGAACGCATCGCATTCAAAACGTTGTAATCGTAAATGCCGCTGTGACCCTTCTGACGCAGAATGATCGAGTTGTCTGCATCGCCTTCGGCACCGGTATCCCATGCAAACGGAACAAAGCCATACTGGTTCGAAAGTTCGTTCACACGCTTGTACCAAGAAACGCGGGAAAGCAAATGTTTGCGGAGATTATCACCGGTAAGCTGCGGACGCTTGATCGCTGCATATTCACCGATAACGACCGGATAACCCTTGTCGACAAAAGCGCTCTTGATCGCAGCAAAGACAGAGTCCGTGTAAGCCGGACCTGCATACTGTTTTTCGTTCAGCACATAAGTCGTATCGCTTCCAGAGATCACCTTTTGACGGTTTGCATTGTGAGCGATATCCGTCGTGGAATAGTTTTCTTCGCCCCAGTAATAGAAGCAGTTGCCCCAGCTGTCATCGGCTGTCATCAAAGAGAACTGATACGGATAGAAGTGGAATTCCGCCATCAGGTATCCTGCACCCGCCGGATCGCTCGGCATGTTACCAGCAAGAAGGGAAAGCATCAAAGCTTCATCGGTACGCGGAGCCTGCACGACAATCGTACGGGTTGCGTTGTTTCCGCCCGTTGCACGGACCGCGTTAATCATCGTTTCATGATAGCGCTTCAGCAGATTCATGCGTTCCTGGGTGAATGCGACCTGACCGCTCTTGAGCCAAGCGTCATTCACGCCCGGTTCGTTTGCACTGCCGAAAAGCACATGTTCGTCAAAATTTTTGAACTTGTTTGCAATCTGCGTCCAGAACTGGCCCTGGAGCTTGTTCACCAAAGCAGAGTCCGTCGTTGCGGTAGTCGATTCACCCGTAGCATGGGAACCCGCAAAAACATTGTCTTCGAGCCAACCGGTATCCCAGTGGCTATTGAGGAAGGCATACATGCCGTTGTCGACAACCATCTTCACGACGGTGTAAACAGAGTCGAGCCAGCCTTCGTTAATGGTACCCGTCGTCGGATCGGCATGGGTATACCAAGCCGTCGGAATACGAACCGACTTGAAGCCAGCTTGTGCAATATCCTGAATGTACTGTTCAGTCGGGAACGGGTTTCCCCAGCAAGTCATATCTGCGCAAGAGCTTGTAATAGGCACTTCCATCGTGTTACCGATGTTAATACCAAAGCCCATACTCTGCTGGATGGTAGCCGCATTCGGAAGAGCCCACGCCTGAGCGGCAAGAGCCGTTGCAGCCATCAACGGAATTAAATTTTTCATAGACCAACCTCAATATATTAAGTTAGCCTAAATCTAGATTCCTTACAGCGAAACCGTTTGAATGTAAACTTTTGTTAATTGCAAAAACTTTTGCAATCCGAGACTAAGACTCCGAGCGTTTCCAACGAAGTGTTTTTCCGGCAAAAAGGGGCACCGCACCGTCCACGTTTTCGGGAACGGTCCACGAAGCTTCTTCATAGACGACTTTTTTCGCCGGGCGCGGAATTCGGTAGAAATCGGCCCCAAAGCCTCCGATAAAGTCCGGAAGCTTATCTAAATGACCGGCATCTTCAAAGATCTGAAGCAAAGCGGGGATTGCGACCGGAGCCGTGTAAACGCCTGCGGCACCGCAGCAGCATTCCTTTTTACTTTGGGCATGCGGAGCCGAATCCGAGCCAAAAAAGAACTTCGGATTTCCGCTAAAGGCCGCTTCACGGAGAGCCGCACGATCTTCCGGACGTTTGGGAGTCGGCTTGCAAAAATGATGCGGTTGGAGTGATCCACCGATGATATCGTCCAAGGTATGCAGCAAATGGTGCACAGTAATCGTCGCTGCGACATTTTTGGGCATGCGAAGGACCGCTTCCACGGAAGCCTTCGTCGAAAGATGTTCAAAAACGATGCGCAGTTTGGGGAAATGTTCCGCCAGATATTCCACCCGGCGGATAAATTCCTTTTCGCGGTCCAGACAGAATGCCGTCGGTTCTTCGCCATGGATGCAAAGCACCAGATCAAGCTTTTCCATTTCGGAAATGACCGGAAGAATGGATTCAAAATCCGACACGCCGTCTTCACTGTTCGTGGTGACGCCTGCCGGGTAATATTTTGCAGCGACAGCGCCCGCTTCTTTCATCTGTTTCAGATCCTCCGGTGTAAATTTCGCATTCAGCTTGAATGTCATCAAAAGGTCAAGCCCAGGCGCCGCCTTTTGAATTTGTGCGCGATATTCCTGAATTTGGGAAGCACTCGCAATCGGCGGAACCGTATTCGGCATCACAAGAATACGGCCAAATTCACTTGCAACCGTCTTTGCATAGTTTTCAAGCGGAGCACCTTGGCGAAGGTGCACATGGAAATCATCAGGCAACGGAAGTTCTATTTTTTTCATCGTCAAAGAAAATAGCTTTTTTAATATATATTAGGGGCATGACTCCCCTCCGCAGACTTCTCGTATCCCTTACATCCGTCGCCGCGTTATGCTCCTGCGGCGTAGAATTTGACACCCGCGGGGCCGAACGTTTACAGTTCAGCTACACAACACCGCCAAACATCAAGTCAACATACGAAGTCCTCTTAGGAAACCTGGAAGCCAAGAAGTACGAGAACATTCACGGCGCGGTCAAGCATATTTCGCAAAAGAATTATGTCGTCGCCAAAGACGAAGAAGGACGGTTCTTGGAACCGCATTTTGCAGGGACAGTAGAAATTCACCATTTGCCGAACGGCGAGCTCGCGGATTTTTCCAGTTACGATAGCACCGGAAGTTTAACCACCCTCGCTCAGGTAATCCACAAGGCAAACCGTCGCGAGATCTACGTTCACACGTTTGACGCCAACCGCGACTTTGTATACTTCCTCGCAAACGACAACCGCATCATCGAAGAATCGGGAACTCCCTTTTACCGCCAAAGCCCGGTCGACAAGTCCTGGAATTCCGCAGACGGCCATCTCTCCTGGGAAGAAAACGCCAAGCACCAGATTATTGCCGCATCGGGCACAACCCCAAGCGTTCAATTCCGCCATCTTTACGAATATGACGAAAACGATTCCCTGATCCGCATTTCAGCTTTGAACCCAAACGGGAAAAAGATCGGTTCCATCGAAAGGGAATTCAAGGATAACCGTCTTCAAAAAGTGGAATTCCGTTTCGACGAGCATCTTTTTTACCCCGACCTGTTGAATTATACAGAAACATACGCCTATGATGCCAAAGGCCGCTTGACCCATGTCATCACCAAGCATTCCAAAGCGCTTTCGCCCAAAAACGACACGCTTCTTTACGTTTACAAGGACAGTGCAGACGTTTCGGAACTTTTCGTGTACAGGCACGGGGAACTGGAGTCGCATTCCGTTTATGATTCCCATGGAAACGCTGTGATTATCGAAACCCACGGCTCCTTTATTTACGAAGGGACCGACGGCACCGCAGAATCCTACGACATGGAGCGTCTTGTTCGCGAAATCGAATACTACGACGACACTCTCCAGGCAAAAACCGATTCGCTACCTGCCGTCAAGCAGCCGTTCATTTCGCTTTCTGCCGACGAATTCTTCCGTGAAACAAAAGACTCCGCCGCGCTCTACTGCATTCCTGCCAAGAACCGCATGTTCTGCCGCACGCTGAATAAAATTCCGGGAACGCTTTTCCTGAACTTTATCGAGAGCATCACCTACAAAAACGCAAGCGAAGTTTTTCTCGAAAAGAATGCGGCAAACCCCACAAGCCCACGTCTTGTTTCGAACGGGAAATGCGCTTTAATTCTCAACACCAGCGTTGAAGACAACGGGATTCTCTTTACCAATTCCCTCGTCAAAATGAAGCGCAATCCGTATGCACAATTCTTCGGGGACACGCTGTCTTTCGCGTTGAAAGAATTCCCCTGCGAATTAAAATAAAACAGAAAAAATCAGTCGTCGATTTCGACGACTTTTCGACTATTGGTGGAGCCCATCGCAACGCGGACTGCGCTTTTGGGCTTTTTAAAATATTCCGCAATGACTTCGCAGACAGCTTCGTTCGCCTTGCCTTCTACAGGCGGCGCTTTGACATCGACTTTGTAAGAACCGTCGGGCTGCGGGACAACGCCCTCGCGTTTGCTCCGGGCATGGACTTTAATCTGGATCTTCATTCCGAGAATTCCGGAGCCTGTTCCTTTTCCATGGCGGTAAGCAGGTCAGACTGGCTCTTGATCATGGCGCGGATACGGATAAAATAGTTCGTGCGGAGCTGTTTTAATTGTTCGATTTCGGAACGGAGATCTTCGGCTTCGCGCTTTGTATTTTCGACTTCATGCTGGGCGCGGTTCTTGGCTTCGGCCACGATCAGTTCGCCTTCCTTTTCCGCATTGCGCTTGACTTCGTCGAGCGTCTTCTGCATGGTCACGGCCGCGTCCTGGATCGTCTTTTCAATTTGCTTGTAATAGTTCACGCGTTCTTCCGCAATCTTCAAACGTTCCGTGAGTTCGGTACGGTTACGACCGGATTCTTCAAAAGCCTTGGC
>DGSB01000052.1 GCA_002390045.1 Fibrobacter sp. UBA4373 | reverse complement strand
AAGAAAACGCCCGTTGCAAAGCACACGCCAAAGCTCACGATAACACTCGAAGCGGTAATGCTCATGGGCCAGTTCAAGAATAGCTTCACCACGGTCGTCGCCAAGACTCCGAGCAAAATTCCCACAAGACCGCCCAAAAGGCTGATCATCACCGATTCAAAAAGGAACTGCAAAAGGATATCGCGACCGCGGGCACCGATCGCCATGCGAAGCCCGATTTCGCGGGTGCGTTCCGTCACCGAAACATACATGATGTTCATAATGCCGATGCCGCCCACCAAAAGGCTAATGCCTGCAATTGCCGTGAGCACCAGAGAAAGCAGGTCGGAAGTGCTCGTAATCATTTCGATCATTTCTTCTTGCGTACGCACGCGGAAAGGATCCGATGTTCCTTTCCAAGACCGACGTTCCTTGAGAATGTTCAGGATTTCTTCACTCGCAAGGCTTGCATAGCCTTCCCCGATCGAATTCGCATAGATGGTGCGGATATCCGTCGTTGCATTAAAACGGCGCATCACCGTTTGATACGGCGTAAAGATGACTTCATCCTGGTCCTGTCCAAAATCACTCGAACCTTTTGCCTTTAACGTTCCGATTACTTTGAGAGGAATATTCTTATAGCGAATCGTTTTGCCAATCGGGTCCATATCCGGGAAAAGCGTCGATACAACCGTCTGACCGATGACGCAAACCTTTGCCATACGGTCCGAAGTGTCATCAAACATGACTCCCTGATCGATTTCGTAGTTTCGAATTTTCAAATAATCGGAGCTGATACCCGTTAGCGAAACCGCTTCGTTTTTATTGCCAACAATCGCTTGACCGTTGGCCGTGACGACAGGCGAAACCCCATTGATGTAATGCGCTTGATTTCGAATGGCAACAACATCCGCTTCTTCGAGAGTCACCGTGGAAGAACTGGCATCGAGCTGCACACCACCACGGCGAGAAGTATTCGGCATGATCGTAATCGCATTCGTTCCCATGGCAGTAATCTTCGCCTTGATCGACTGTTTGGAACCTTCGCCCATCGCGACCATCGTAATGACCGCGGCTACGCCAATCACAATGCCGAGCACCGAAAGGAACGTACGCATGCGATTGCGGAGCAAAGCTCGGAACGCAATTTTGATTAAAACAAACGGACTCATGCAACCTCCTCGTCATCAAATGTTTCGGGAGGAGGAAGCGCCAAAAACGCTTCGTGCGCATTTTGGATATTCGAATTCAACGTGTCACGTTTGATTTGTCCATCGCGCAAAACGATGGTGCGACTGCTGAAAGTCGCAATATCCGGTTCGTGCGTCACAAAGACGATCGTCTTTCCGCGGGAATTCAACTCCTGGAAAATTTCCATGATTTCATAACTGGTGCGCGTATCCAGGTTTCCCGTCGCTTCATCGGCCAGGATAATCACCGGATCGTTCACCAAGGCGCGAGCGATGGCGACACGCTGTTGCTGACCACCCGAAAGCTGATTCGGCAAATGGTTCATGCGCGTTTCAAGACCCACCCTTTTCAAGGCTTCAATCGCCCGATCGTGACGTTCCGCCGCAGAAATCTTGGAATTGTAAAGAAGCGGAAGTTCCACGTTTTCGATAGCCGTGGTGCGGGCGAGAAGATTGTAGCTCTGAAAAACAAATCCGAGCTTACGGCTTCGAATATTTGCCAAAGCATCGGATTTGAGTTTTTCGATATGATGACCGTCGAGAATATACTCGCCGGAAGTCGGCTTATCCATGCAGCCCAAAATGTTCAGCATGGTACTTTTTCCCGAGCCGCTCGTTCCCATGATCGTCAAAAATTCACCCGATCGCACATCAAAGCTCACGCCCCGAAGAGCGTGAACCGTTTCGTCGCCCATTTTAAAATCGCGACGGAGATGTTGAATCGAAAGAATCGGATCGTTCATGGCTACCTTTGACCTGTCTAATAGGTTAGATGCTTTAGAACGCGACCGGTTGCATCGGAATTAAAGTTTCTTCACCACGAAGAGGTGACCCGGAGCCTTGTTCGGATCGAGTCGCACAAAATTCTGCGATCCGTGCCAAACATAAGATTCATCCGTAATCAGATCCTTCACGAAGAAGAACGCATCTTCGGCAAGTCCGAGCTTCGACATATTCAAAGCGATCATGCCTTCCTGCGTATTGTGCATGTCCATGTTCGCCACGCAAAGGATCGTGTCGTCATCCTTCTTCTTGGAATAAACCATCAAATTCGGATTTTCCGCATAGTGGAATTCCAAATTATCGTATTCCTGAAGAGCCGGATGATTCAGCTTTGCATTGTTCACGCGACGGACGAAATCCTGAATATTCACCGGAGAATCCCAGTGATGAACCTTGTACTGGTACTTTTCGCTGTCCCAGAGTTCTTCCTTTACCGGAGAAGCGACATTTTCACAAAGTTCATAACCGTTGTACATCCCGGTCAGGCTCGAAAGCGTTCCCGCGAGGAAGTAGCGCTGTTTGAACGGGGCAGGGCCCTGGCCCGCCAAATACTTCGGGAAAATATCCGGAGTCGTCGGGAAGAGGATGCCGCGCATGTACTGCTTCGCATTGCTCTGGGTGAGTTCCTTGAAGTATTCTTCAAATTCCCACTTCTGCTCGCGCCAAGCAAAATACGTGTAGCTCATATCAAAGCCGGACTTTGCCAGGCGATGCATCATCTTGGGGCGCGTAAAGGCTTCGGCGAGGAACACGAGTTCCGGGCGCTGTTCCTTGACTTCGCGCACGAGCCATTCCCAGAACGGGAACGGTTTTGTATGCGGATTGTCAATACGGAAGATTTCAATGCCCTTGTCTGCCCAGAAAAGGATAATGTCGCGGATTTCCTTCCAAAGGGCCTTGTAGTTTTTGTTGTAGTAGTCGAACGGGTAAATGTCTTCGTACTTCTTCGGCGGATTTTCCGCAAACTTGATCGTTCCGTCCGGCTCATGGTAGAACCATTCCGGATGCTTTTTAGCATACGGATGGTCCGGGGAGCAGTTGAGAGCGATGTCGAGAGCAAGGCGAAGTCCTTTGGAACGTGCCGTCTTGGCGAAGTGTTCAAAGTCCTTCATCGTGCCGAGTTCCGGGTCCACGTCAAAGTGGCCACCGAACTTGTTGCCGACGGCATACGGGCATCCCGGTTCGAGCGGTTTGCCGTTCTTGTCGACTTTTGCATGCAGCGCATTGTTTGCGCCTTTACGGTTCGTGACGCCAATCGGATGGATCGGAACGAGATAGACCGTATCGAATCCGAGGTCCCGGATATAATCCAAACGGGCTTCGCAATCCTTGAAGGTTGCGCTCTTCGTCGGATCCGTACCCTGACTCTTCGGCCACATTTCGTACCA